>CAYUHJ010000068.1:0-27827 GCA_964444365.1 uncultured Alcaligenaceae bacterium
GAGCCGGGCCGAGGGTCGGATGTCACAATCTCCGAACGCCGTCTGGCGTTCGGCGGCGGCGGGGTTATACTCATGAGTGAGCCTGCCCCCGCAGGCTTCCCACCCCACCGGCCTCCCGGCCGTCCGCGATTCCGAACCTGCCGACAGGAGCCGACTATGCTCCGTCTCTCGACCGCCCTGGCGGTTTTGCTCGCCGCGACCGCGTCCGTTCCGGCCGCCGATCCGCTGCTTCCCGCCGACAAGCCCGTGGAAGCGGTCATCGACCATTACATCGACGCGCTGCTGAAGTCCGACGGCATCGAGCCCGCCCCGCAAGCCGACGACGCGACGTTCATCCGCCGGGCGACGCTCGATCTGGTGGGGCGGATTCCCACGTCCGCGGAGGTGGACGAGTTCACGAAGTCGGCGGATTCGCAGAAGCGAGCGAATCTAGTCGACCGGCTGATCGCCTCCCCCGGCTTCGTCCGGTTCCAGGCCGCCCAGTTCGACGCGATGATCAACGGCACCGTCGCCGGCGACGACCGCAAGCCGACGCTCTACCCGTACCTGCAAGCCGCCCTCGCCGAGGGCAAGGGCTGGGACGGCATCTTCCGTGACCTGATGCTGCCGGCGGACGGCCAGGCCGCGGACAAGAAGAAGGCGACCGGCACCCCGGCCGACTTCCTCCGGTCCCGCGTGCAAGACCTGGACCGCCTGACGAACGACGTGTCCGTCGCGTTCTTCGGCGTGAACGTGAGCTGCGCCCAGTGCCACGACCACCCGCTCGTGCAGGACTGGAAGCAGGACCACTTCTACGGCCTGAAGTCGTTCTTCTCCCGCACCTTCGACGCGAGCGGCTTCCTCGCCGAGCGGGACGCCGGGCTCGTGAAGTTCAAGCCGACGAAGGGCCCGGAACGGCAGGCGAAGCTCATGTTCCTCACCAGCGCGACGGTGAACACCGACACGGTGCGCGAGTTGACCAAGGACGAGCAGAAGAAGGAAAAGGACGCCATCGAGAAGGCGAAGGCCGCGAAGGCGGCCCCGCCGAAGCCGTCGTTCTCGGCCCGGGCGAAGCTGGTCGACATCGCCCTGAAGCCCGGCGAGGCGGACTTCTTCGCGAAGGCGATCGTCAACCGGATGTGGCACCGCTTCACCGGCACCGGGTTCGTGATGCCGCTCGACCAGATGCACAGCGAGAACCCGCCGTCGCACCCGGACCTGCTGGCCTGGCTCGCACGGGACACGCAAACCCACGGCTACGACCTCCGCCGGCTGACCCGCGGGATCGTGATGTCGAAGACCTACTCTCGCGCCAGCAAGTCTCCGAGCGCGTCCGCACCGCCGGCCAAATACTTCGCGGTGGCGAAGCTGAAGCCGATGACGCCGCTGCAACTCGGCACCTCCTTGAGGATCGCGACGACGGACCCGACCAGTTTCGAGAAGCTGAAAGCCGACGAGTTCGAGAAGCGCATCGAACAGTGCGAGGGGACCGGCCGCGGGTTCGACCGGCAGGTCGCGTACCCGACCGACGACTTCCAGATCGGCGTCGGCGAGGCGCTCCTCTTCAGCAACGGCGACAAGCTCAACAAGGAACTCCTCGGCGACAACGGCATCATGGGCCGGCTGAAGACCGTGAAGGAGCCGAAGGACGCGGTCGAGTTGATGGTGCGAACGGTCTACGGGCGGAACGCGACGGCGGACGAAACGAAGGCGTTGACGGAGTACATCGGCCGCCGGCCGGACCGCCTGCAGGAGGCGTACCGGCAAGTGATGTGGGCGCTGCTGACCTCGGCGGAGTTTCGGTTCAGCTATTAGTAGTCAACTATTAGTATTCAACTCGCTCCGCGAGTTGATCCGGCTTCCACCCTCGAATACACGCATTGCCACCCAGGAAGTGTCACTCGCGGAGCGAGTGACCTACTAACCAGAGGCTTCCCATGCCCCGCCGATCCACCTTCTGCGGCTCCGCCGATCACGGGCTGTCCCGCCGCCACTTCCTCGGCGCGACCGCCGCCGTCGCCGGGTCCGCGTTCGCCGACATGACGTGCCTCGACGCGCTGGCGGGCGAGAGTGCCGCGAAGGAACTGACGTCCAGGCAGAAGCGCGTGATCCTGCTCTGGCTCGCGGGCGGGGCGTCGCAACTGGAGACGTGGGACCCGAAGCCGGGTGCCCCGACCGGCGGGCCGTTCCGCTCCATCCAGACGGACGTGGCCGGACTCCGCATCTCCGAACTGATGCCGGAGATGGCGAAGCGGATGAAGACGACGTGCGTCATCCGCGGGCTCAACACCAAGAACGGCGACCACGGCGGCGGCGCGAAGCTGATGATGCACGGCCGCCGCGACGAGGCCGGCATCAAGTACCCGGACCTCGGCGCGGTCCTGGCCCGCGAGATGGGCCGGGTCGAGAGTAAAGTTCCGGACTACGTCGCGTTCTACACCCAAACCGAAGGCCGCATCGCCGGCGACAGCGGCTTCCTGGGTGCCCGCTACGCCCCGATGGAACTGACGGCCGGCAACACCCCCGCGTTCATCAAGAAGGTCGACGGCATCAGCGAACTCGACCACCAGCAGCGGGCCGACCTGCGCGACCTGCTCAGCAAGCAGTTCGCCGCCGGCCGCACGTCGCCGACACTGTCCAGCCACAACGAGGCGTACCAGCGCGTCCGCGGCATCATGGCCAGCGACCAACTCTTCGACGTGACGAAGGAGCCGCAGAAGGTCCGCGACAAGTACGGCCCGACGCAGCTCGGCGAGCAGGCCCTCATCGCCCGGCGACTGGTCGAAGCCGGCGTGCCGTTCGTGCGGGTGGCCCGCGCGTGGTGGGACAGCCACGGGCAGAACTTCGAGACGCACCAGGAGATGGTCCCCGAACTCGACCGCGTCATGGCCACGCTCATCGACGACCTGAACGAGCGCGGCCTCGGCGACGACGTGATGGTCGTGACGCTCGCGGAGTTCGGCCGCACCCCGGCCATCAACGCCAGCCTCGGCCGCGACCACTTCGCGTCGGCGTGGAGCATGACGATGTCCGGCGGCGGCATCAAGGGCGGCACCTTCTGGGGCAAGACCGACGCGAACGGCAACAAGGTCGTCGACCAGGAAGTGAACCCGGCCACGCTCTTCGCGACGATCTACAAGGCGCTCGGCATCAACCCGCACAAAAACTACTACGTGGGCTCGCGGCCGATCCCGCTGGTGGACGAGCACGCGGAACCGATCGCGGACGTGCTGGGGTGAACGTCGGTGGTGCGGTATGATGGGGTAGCTCACCCGGAGATTCCGATGAACGACCTCGAACTCACCATCAATGAAATCGCCTACCGCCGCGAGCGAGACAAACTCGCCGAGCGATACCCCCTGAAACAGTTTGTCGCCTACAATCTGGGCCAGATTGTGGCCGATTCACAGGACATGGATGAGCTTCTCGCCAAGGTGCGTTCGCTGGGCTGGGATCCCATGGATGTCATGGTTGTTCGCGTTGGAGACACAGTCCCGGACCTCGCAATCATTCTCTCGCCGATGGGGAGCGGAGAACGTGGCTGAACAACGGAATCCGTACCTCGGCGAGTTTTCACGACCGTGGGTCCGCCTGGGTTTTCGCCGTCGGACGGGTGAGCGTGTCGAGTTGTCGTTAATTGCTGATACGGGATGTCCCTACGCCTTGATTATTTCACCCGCTGCGTTTCGCGGATTGGTTCACACAACGAGCGACTCGGTGCGGAGCAACTTTGGGCTCATGCGAAGCGGTTGGATGCGACTATACATGCCGGAATGGGGCCTCGTGGAATACGTGCAAGGTTTCGCGAATGCCTCGATTGGCGCTGCCGCGATGGTCGATCATCCAACCTTCGTGGGCCTGGTCGGCCTCCCGATCCTTCGCCTCGGCGAGTACGGCGGCAACGCCGCCGACTTCTGGTTCCGCTACCCCGCCCCGTAACCCCCTTCCCCGGCGCACGCCATGCCCGCACCGAACCCCGAGTCGCTGAAGCTCGTCAAGGACCACTCGCTGAAGGCGATCGCGTTTGCGGTCGCGCGGGTGCCGAACTCGGGCCGCGTGTTCCTCGGTTCCTCGGACTTCAAAGTCTCGGAAGCCGACTTCGCGGCGGCCAAGTTCGAGCCGAAGGATCTGTTCGCGCACGAGAGCTACGTCACCGGCGTCGCCCTCGCGGGGACCACGCTCGTCTCCGGCGGGTACGACGGCAAGCTGACGTGGTTCGACACCGAGAAGAAGGCCGTCGTCCGCACCGTGGACGCCCACGCGAAGTGGGTGCGGAAGGTCGTCGCGTCGGCCGACGGCAAGCTGGTCGCCAGCGTCGCGGACGACATGGTCTGCAAGGTGTGGAAGGCGGACGGGTCGCTGGTTCACACGATGAAGGGCCACGCCGAGAAGACGCCGACGTACTACGGCTCGATGCTCTACACCTGCGCGTTCTCCAATGACGGGGCATTGCTCGCCACGGCGGACAAGGTCGGGCACGTCGTCGTGTGGGACGTGAAGGAGGGCAAGGAAATCGCGTCGGTCGAAGCCCCCGTCATGTACACCTGGGACCCGAACGCCCGGCGGCACTCCATCGGCGGCGTGCGGGCGGTGGCGTTCTCGCCGGACGGAACCAAGCTCGCGGTCGGCGGCACGGGGAAGATCGGCAACATCGACCACCTCGAAGCGAAGGCCCGCATCGAGCTGTTCGACTGGAAGGCGAAGAAGAACCTCGCCGCGTGGGACAGCGACAAGTTCGCCGGCATCGTCAACAAGCTCGCGTGGGCACCCGACGGGTCGTGGCTGCTCGGGGCCGGCGGCGCGGGGGAAGGGTTCTTGCTGTTCCTCGACCCGGCCGGGAAGAAGGCGATTCGCCAGGAGAAGTTGCCGATGCACGTCCACGACTTCGCGCTGAGCGAGGCCGCGGACGCGGTGTACGCCGTCGGGCACAACAAGGCGTCGCACTTCAAGCTGGGCTAACTGCCGACCGGCGTCGGGGCACGGGCGGCCTCTCGCCGGGCGGCCAGTTTCGACAGGTCCAACTGGTACAACTGCTGGCCGACCGGCGTGGGGTAGTCGCCGGTCAGGCAGGCGCGGCACAGGCGTTCCGCCGGGTGGCCGATGCACCGGGCGACGGAGTCCAGCGGCAGGTAGAGCAGGCTGTCCGCGCCGAGGGTGTCCGCCATCGCGGCCTGTTCTTCCAGCGTCGGCACCTTGCCGTGCATGAACTTCGGGGCGAAGAGTTCGCCGACGGTGCTCATGTCGATGCCGTAAAAGCACGGGGCGACGATCGGCGGGCACGCGACGCGGACGTGAACTTCCGCGGCCCCGCCCTGCTCCCGGATGAAGCTGAGCAGGTTCCGCAGCGTCGTGCTGCGGACGATCGAGTCCTCGACGAGCAGCACCCGCTTCCCGGCGAGCACTTCCTTCAAGGGCGTGAACTTCAGCCGCACTTTATCCGCGCGGTTGCCCGCCTCGATGAACGTCCGGCCGACGTACCGGTTGCGGATCAGCCCCTCGACGGAGGGGATCCCGAGCTCGTAGGCCATCGCGTCGGCGGCGGCCTTGCCGGTGTCTGGAACGGGGACGACGATCGTGTTCCCGTCGCGGTAGTCGAACAGGTTCGACTCGCGTTCCAGCCGGGCGAGTTCCTTGCCGAGCCCGGCGCGGGACAGGTAGACGCTGCGGTCGTCGAGCGTGCTGGCGACGTTCGCGAAATAGATCCACTCGAAGAAACAGTGGGCCGTGCTCGGCTTCCGCTCGGCGAAGCGGTGGAA
Source organism: uncultured Alcaligenaceae bacterium (assembly GCA_964444365.1). GTDB lineage: Bacteria > Planctomycetota > Planctomycetia > Gemmatales > Gemmataceae > CAYUHJ01. Next base: position 5,736 of record CAYUHJ010000068.1, read on the forward strand.
CGAAATCTTCCCGTCGCGGATCAGCACCATCTCGCCGGGTTCGAGCGACCGGATGTCCTTGAACCCGAGGTTCAGCAGGGCGACGCTTTCCGACGCGGCGGCGAACAGCGGGCCGTCGATGGCATAACACATCGGCCGGATGCCGAGCGGGTCGCGGATGATGGCCATCTCGCCCATCGCGTTCAGGAACGCGATGTTGTACGCCCCGTCGAGCTTATGGCTCAGGTCGCGGAACACGTCGACGAGGTCGGGCCGGTCGTCGCCCCGCACGGCGTACGACAGGAAGTGCATCAGCACCTCGGTGTCGTTGTCCCGCGTCAGGTGGTACTCCTTCAACGCGAGGATGTCCGCCCGGAGCTTCTCGAAGTTCGCGAGGTTGCCGTTGAATCCGAACGCGAACCACTTCCACTTGCACCCGTGCCGCCGCTCGAAGGGTTGGGCGTAGCTGCGGCCCGTCGGGCCGCAGGTGGCGTACCGCACGTGCCCGATGGCGGCCCGCCCGGAGAAGTCCTCCATGACGGACTCGAACTTGTGCGGCTGGCTCATCCGGAACGCTTCCGCGACCGGGCCGAGTTCCTTGTACGTGTCGACGAGCTGGTCGCGGGCGGGGTTGAACGACGAGAAGCCGGCGGCGAGTTGTCCGCGGTTCTGCAGGTCGAGCAGCATCCGCGGCATGAGCCGGGTGACCTGGTCCGGGTCGCCGGGCCAGACGGCCGAGCGGGTGCCGTCCGCGAGGTGATACAGGGCCGCAACACCGCACTCGTGCTGCAACTCGTCCATAACACCGCCGCGCAAAGGGGTGGGTCAAGCGAGAAGGGGCCGTGAAGCCCCGGTGAAGGCATCTTAGAACGCGCCCCCGGCCGGGGACACTCCAAACGGCCGCCGGCCGGGGGATTCCCCCAGTGGAGCTGCGAGATGGGGTGCGACCCGGAAAACTTCACGGCCGGGCGGACGCGGTGTGGTATTGTGCCAACCGGGGCTCGCTTCGGGGTCCGGTGTGGCCAGGGGCCGACCGCGCGGGGCGAGGAAGCCGCCCGTCGTCCGCCTGCCCCCGAGCCGGAGGCTTTCGTGAAGTACCTGACGATCGTGGTGAAGCCGTTCCGCGCGGAGGCGGTGTTGCGGGCGGTCGCCGAGATGGGGGTCGACGCCTGCGCCGTGCGGGAAGCCAAGGGCTACGGCCGGCAGAAGGGGTATCTCGACAAGTACCGCGGCGGCGAGTTCAGCATGGCGTACCTGCCCAAGGTCGAAATCGCGGTGTGGGTGACGGACGAGCGGTACGCGGAACTGACGGAACGGGTCGCGAAGGCGGCCCGGACGGGGCGGATCGGGGACGGGAAGGTGTTCGTCGTGCCGGCGGCGTGGGACGCGATTGAGTTCTGACCGAAAACTCCGTCCCCGGGCTTGACTTTTTTCCGGAATCCCCTTGGCTCGTTCTCAAGCTGCACTTATCATGCGGGCACACCCGGCCGCGGGTACCCCCGTGTGTGCGGTCATCTCCAGTGGTTGAGTCACCCGGCGGGTCGGTCCGCGGGGGCCTTGGGGCATTGCCGGCGCGCGGGCAGACGGCTGAGTTTGGCTCGCATGGCTACGAACATCTACGTCGGCAACCTCCCCTGGCAGACGACCCAGGACGACCTCTACCAGCTGTTCGCGCAGTACGGTCAGGTGGTCAAGGCGCAAATCATCTCCGACCGCGAGACGGGCCGGTCCCGCGGGTTCGGGTTCGTCGAAATGGCGAACGAGAACGAGGCGAACGCCGCCATCGACGCCCTCAACGAGCAGCAGTTCAACGGCCGGCCGCTGACCGTGAACATTGCCAAGCCCCGCGAAGCCCGCCCCGCCGGGGGCGGGTACGGCGGCGGTCGGGGCCGAGGCGGGTACGGCGGCGGGGGCGGAGGGTACGGCGGCGGTGGGTATGGCGGGGGCGGCTACGGCGGCGGGGGCGGCTACGGCGGGGGCGACGACCGGTATTAACCGCCGACGCGCTCTTGAGTGTTCGCACCGCCGGTCTACAATACCCAGTACGGACTGCTCCCGGCAGCCGGGCCGTCAGGCCCGCCGGGGCGTCGTGGGGGGTACGCCGGGGGTGGTATGCCGAAAGAGGAAGCCATCGAGGTCGAAGGCCGCGTCAAAGAGGCGCTCGCCAACACGCAGTTCCGGGTCGAACTCGACATCGGCGGCGAGGTCATTGCCCACGTCGCCGGGAAGATGCGGAAGAACTTCATCCGGATCATTCCGGGCGACCGCGTCAAGGTCGAGATCTCCCCGTACGACCTGACTCGCGGGCGGATTATCTACCGTGCTCGCTAACACTTGAGTCAAAACCGGGTTTTCGACCCGGTTTTTTCGTTGACAACCTGCGCGGATTGCGTCAACCTAACCCCCGTCGCACGGAACGCGACGACGACCTTTCACCACGAGATTCCACGGAGGGAACGCAATGCTGATCCAAACCGAATCCAAGGCTCAAGGCTGGCGCGCGGTGGCTGTCATTGACGGCCAAGAGGCGCTCCTGTTCGTCGGCCGCTCGTCGACGCAAGTCCGGGCCGGCTACGCGGAAGCGTTCAACGAACTGCTGGAAGAAGACGAGCGCGACGCCGTCACGACCATCCGCCTCGAACAATGGCAGGGTGCCCCCGACGCCGGCAAGTGGATCGAAAAGGCGGAACTCCGCCTGCCGACCCCGGCCGGGAAGCTGGTCAAGATGGCGGCGTGAGTCGAGTGGCGGTCGATGCAAAAGGCCCGCGAGGATCTCGCGGGCCTTTTTGGTTTCCTCACACCGGAATTCGCAGTCCCACTCTTTGTGTTTCAGCCGCGTAGCGGCGTTCGTGCGTAGCCCCACGCGGAAGCGTGGGGAAACCTACAGCAGAAAACCCGAGCCCGTAGGGGCGTGCGTCCGAGTGACGCACGCCCCTACGGGGCTCGGTTCAAGCAAATCCGTAGCCCCACGCTTCCGCGCGGGGCTATGGACGAACGCCGCTACGCGGCTGAAATCCCAGAGCGGCCGGGTCGTGTAAGGAGGCCGTCACTCCACCACGGCCGGCTCGATGACCCGCATCGACTTCCACTTCCCGCTGCGGAACCGGAGCCAGAAGCACAGCGCCATCGCCCCGATGTACGCGGTCGCGCAGTACCACGCCCAGTACAGGCTGCCGCCGCCGGACACGATCACGTAGGTGGGGATCACCATGATCGGCCACGCCAGGGTGAACGTCAGCAGCGAGACGAACCGCGTGTCCCCGGCCCCCCGCAGGGCGAAGGCGAACGACACGTTCACCGCGTCCGCCAGCGAGTAAATCGCCACGCAGACCAGCAGCTGGGGCACGACCTCGGCAATCGCCCGGAACTTCGCCGGGTCGTCCCCCTCGAACGCGGAGACGATCGCGTTCGGGATCAGCACGTACGCCGCGGCGACCAGGCACATGTACCCGAAGACCCAGCGCAGCCCGGTGTACGCGGAGCGTTCCGCGAGGTCGGGCCGGTCCGCGCCGAGCCGCTGGCCGACGAGGATGCACAGCGCCTGGCCCATGCCCATCATCGGCATGAACGCGACCATGTTGAGCCGGATCGCCAGGGTCGTGGCGCTGAGGGCCGTCTTCCCGAGCTCCCCGACGAACTGCACGAACAGGTGGAACACGAGCACGTCGAGAAACAGCTGCATCCCCGCCGGGCCGCCGTACTTCATCAGGCGGCGGAACAGTTCGGGCTCGTACCGCCAGCCGCCCAGGGTGTTGAACTCGTCCCGATATCGCTTCCGCAGCAGCAGTCCGAGTGCGACCCACGCCGACACGCCGGACCCGACGGCCGTGGCGATCCCCGCCCCGGCGATGCCGAGTTCCGGAACACCCCAGCGGCCGAAGATCAGCAACAACGCGAGCCCGATGTTCGCGGCGGTGCCGGCCGCCTCGATGCCGAGGACGGTCCAGGTTTGTCCGCGCCCCGAAAAGAACCCGTTGACGGCGTGCATCACCAGCATCGGCAACGCCGCCGGCGCGAGCGTCTGGAGGTACGTGACTTGCAGCGGTTTCAGGTGCGGATCGTGGTCGAAAATCGAGATGAGCCAGGGTGCGAGGGGGATCATCACCAGAAACGCGATGCCGGCAACAACGGCGAAGTAGATCCCTTGCCAGACGGCCGGGCCGACGCGGTGCGGACGGTTCGCCCCGGTGTACTGGGCCACGAACGTGGACGTGTACCCGGCGGTGACGGACAGCATCCCGAACGCGAGCCAGTACCACATCACCGCCGGGAACGACGCGGCCATCTCGTCCGGGTTGTGCCACGACAGCAGAATCGTGTCGACGAACACCTGCACCGTCATGAAGCTCTGGCTGACGATCAACGGCAGCGCGAGCTTCAGGAGTTCTTTGCTCCCCCCCTCGACTGGAGTGGGCAGTGGATCGTGGGCAGTGGGCAGGGAATCCGTGGAGGGCAAGTCTTCGGCAGCAATCGGAGATTCCGGCATGTCTTCCTCGGTTCGGACTGTCCACTGCCCACTGACCACTGCGAACTACTTGAGAGGCAGGAGCCAGATGTTCCGGTACTGCACCGGGTGGCCGTGGTCTTGCAGCAGGATCGGGCCGGGGGTGGCGGGGTCGCCGCCGAGGCCGGACGTGGTGTTGTCGACCGGCACCTTCACGTCGTCCTGCACCTTCACCCCGTTATGATAAACCGTGAGCCGAACGGGTTCGGTCTTCTTGCCGTTTTCGAACACCGGCGGCGTGAACTCGATGTCGTAGGCCTGCCACACGGTCGGGGCCTTGCACGCGTTCTCGCTCGGGGCGGACACGTTGTAGATCGCGGCGCAGTCGTTCTTTCCACTCTTCAGCCCGTACGAATCGAGAACCTGCACCTCGTACCGGCCCTGGACGTAGACGCCGGAATTGCCGCGGCCCTGGCCCTTGGAGCCGGGTTCGTAGGGGATGCGGAACTCGACGTGGAGCTTGAACTTCCCGCCGAATTTCTCCTTGGTGATGATGTCCCCATGCCCTTTGACGCCCTCCCAGACACCGTCCTGCAGTTTCCACGCCACCTCGGACTTGCCGTCCTTTTTCGTCCATTTCTCGGTCGATTTCCCGTCGAACAACACCACCGCCCCCTCCGGCGGCGGGGTGGACGCGGCGTCCTTCAGGTCGTCCGGCTTGGCCGCCTTGAAGGCCGCGTCGAGTTTCCACAGGTTCGGCTCGTCGGCGGCGACGGCGGCCGTAGCGACCAGGACCAGGACGGAGAGGGCACGCATGGGGAACCTCGGGAAAGTGGGACCGGCGGGACGGGGTCTATTCTCCGGCATTCCGCGGGCGTGTCCACGGGTGGGAGGACGCGACGGCCGAGGTTACAATCAGCGGAGTCGTCGGACTTCGAGGAACCGCGATGCCGCTGCTCGACCACTTCCGCCCGCTGCCGACGCCGCACCACAGCCGGGAGTCGTTCCACTCCAACTGGGCGACGCGGATCGCGGACGGGCTGAACGAGCGACTTCCCCCCGGAATTCCACAGCGTCCTCCGGACCGGACGTGAGTAACGGACTCATCAACGCCGTCGCGCAGGGTAAGCGGGCGGCGAGATCCTGGCAGGGCCGCTGACCCATGCTCCTCTTCGACGCCCTTTACCTTCTGGCGGGAATCGCCCTGTCCCCGTGGCTGCTCTGGCGGGCGGCGCGGACGGGGCGGTACCGCCGCGACCTCGCCGCGAAACTGCTCGGGGAGGTGGCCGTCGCGAACCCGGGGCAGAAGCCGGTCGCGTGGTTCCACGGCGTCAGCGTCGGCGAGGTTCACCTGCTCGTGCCGCTCGTCGCCGCGTTCCGGCGGCGGCACCCGGACTGGCTCGTCGTCGTGTCGAGCACGACCGACACGGGCCTGTCGGAAGCCCGGACCCGGTTCGCGGACGGGGCGGTGATCCCGTTCCCGTTCGATTTCTCCTGGGCCGTCGGACGGGCGCTCGACGCCGTGCGGCCGACGGTGGTCGTGCTCGCGGAGAGCGAGTTGTGGCCGAACTTCCTCGCGGCGGCGGCCCGGCGGCGGATCCCGGTCGCGGTCGCGAACGCCCGGCTCAGCCCCCGCACGTTCGCGCGGATGCGGCCCGTCTCCGGGGCCGTCCGGCGGCTCTTGTTCCGCCACGTCGCCGCGTTCGCGGCGCAGTCGGACGAGACCGCCGACCGGTTGCGACAACTCGGTGTCACGCGCGTGTCCGTCACCGGGAACCTCAAGTTCGACGGCGCGACCGCCGCCGCCACCGGGGACGCCCTGCGGACCCGGCTCGGGTACTCGCCCCGGCACCGCGTGCTCGTCGCGGGCAGCACCCACGCCCCGGAAGAGTCCGTCCTGCTGGCCGTCTTCGCCGGGCTCCGCGGGCGGTTCCCGGACCTCCGGCTCGTCCTCGTGCCCCGGCACCCGGACCGGTTCGGCGAGGTCGCGAACCTCGTCGAAGCGAGCGGGCTGCCGTTCGCCCGGTGGACCGCGGTCACGGCCCCGCTCGCGGACCCGCCGGCCGTCCTGCTGCTGGACACGATCGGGAAGCTCGGCGAGGCGTGGGCGGTCGCCGAGGTCGGGTTCACCGGCGGCAGCCTGGACGGGAAGCGCGGCGGGCAGAGCATGATCGAACCGGCCGGCTACGGCGTGCCCGTCTGCTTCGGCCCCCACGTCTGGAACTTCCGGGACTCCGCCCGGCTGCTGGTCGAAGCGGGCGGCGCGAAGGTGGTGCAGGACGCGGCCGACCTGGAGCGCGAACTCGCGTCGATCCTCGGCGACGCGGACCTCCGGGCGAAAATGGGCACCGCGGCCCGCGCGTTCGTGCGAGCCCAACAGGGGGCAACGGAGCGGACGCTGGAGGTGATTGAGGTGCAATTCCCGCGATGTGAGCGTAGCTCCGTCGCTATCGCCTCCGGGCGGAAGCAGGCTACAGACGCGAGCCGCCGCGGAGTAGACTGAAACGGAGTGCCAAACCGGGGGAACACGATGCCGGTGCGCGATCACTTCCGACCGCCGTTGTCCGAGTTGCGTTCGTGGGAAGGCGTCCACGGTGGCTGGCCGATGGTCATCGTCCAGCACCTCGGCCGGGTCCTTCCGACGGAGTTCGTCGCTCAACCGCGCATCCATCACGGACCGTACCTGGAAGTCGACGTCGCGACCCATGAGGACATCTACCAGTCCGGGCTCTCCGCTTCCAACGGCGGCGTTGCGGTCGAAACTCAGGTGTGGGCCGAGCCGAGCGTGTCGGTCGAGATCGACCTCCCGGATTCCGACGAGTTCGAGATCCTCATCCACAACATCACCGAGGGCAAGCTCGTCGCCGCGGTCGAACTCGTCAGCCCGGCGAACAAGGACCGGCCGGAGCACCGGCGGGCGTTCGTCGCGAAGTGCGTGGCGATGATCCAGGCGCGGGTCTCGGTCGCGGTCGTGGACCTCGTCACCAGCCGGCCGCACAACCTGTTCCGGGACGTCCTCGACGCCCTCGGGCACGGCGGGGTGCTCGGGGAGCCGCCCCCGATCTCCGCGGCCGCCTGTCGGGTCCGCCCCGGGAAACGGGCCTGGCGGCTCGACGTCTGGGACCACCCGCTGACGGTCGGCGGGCCGCTGCCGACCCTGCCGCTGTGGTTGCGGGAAGACCTGGTCGTGCCGCTGACACTGGACGCGACCTACGAGGAAACGTGTCGCACCCTGCGGATTCCGTGACCGGGGCGTTCATGACGAGTCTTCAAGCCGACGTCGCGCTGCTGACCGACCGCCGGTACACCGCGGCGGTCGCGCCCGAAGGGGACTGGTACCTCGGCAACATCCTCCGCGAAGACGAACTCGTCCGCGCCGCCCTCGGCCGGCTCGGGCTGACGGCCGCCCGCGTCGACTGGGCCGACCCGCACGTCGACTGGTCGCGGTTCCGGTGTGCCGTGTTCAGGACGACCTGGGACTACTTCGACCGGTTGCCGGAGTTCCTCGCCTGGATCGACCGCGTCGGCCGGCACACGCGGCTGTGCAACGACCCGGCCACGGTGAGGTGGAACCTCGACAAGCACTACCTCGCGGACCTCGACCGGCGCGGCGTTCCCGTCGTGCCGACGCGGTACATCGATCGCGGCAGCGACGCGACCCTGGCCGGCCTGCTGGACGCGACCGGGTGGGCCGAGGCCGTCGTGAAGCCGTGCGTGTCGGGCGCGGCGCGGCACACGTACCGGGTCGACCGCGCGACCGCCGACGCGGTCCAGGCGGTCGTCGGGCCGCTGCTGGCCGGCGAGTCGTTCCTCCTCCAGCCGTTCCTGCGGGACGTGGTCCGGACCGGGGAAGACACCCTGATGGTGATCGACGGGCGGTTCACCCACGCCGTCCGGAAGGTGGCGAAGGCCGGCGACTTTCGCGTGCAGGACGACCACGGCGGCACGGTCCACGACCACACCCCGACCGCCGAACAGGTCGCCCTCGCGGAGCGCGCCGTGGCCGCGTGCGCCCCCGCCCCGAGCTACGGCCGGGTCGACATGGTCCGGGACGACGAGGGCCGGTTGGTCGTGATGGAACTCGAACTGATCGAACCCGAGTTGTGGCTGCGAAACCACCCCCCGGCCGCGACCGCACTGGCCGAGGCGATCCGGAAGGTCATCAATTAAGTACGCTCAACCGTCTTGTTTCCGGAACCATGAAGAACGCGATGACTGTGGGGCCTCGCGACGGCTCGGCCTACTTCTTCTCCTTCGTCACGGTCGGGGCTTTGCCCTCCAGCAGTTTATCCAGGGCGAGCCACACTTCTTTGGTGTCGGCGGCCTTCACGATGGCGGCGTTCGCCTTGTCCAGCAGGTCCCGCTCGAAGGACGGCTTCACGCGGTTCAGGAACCGGTGGGCGGCTTCGCCCAGCAGTTTCGCCGCGTCGCCGCCGACGCCGGCCGTGTGCTCGCAGACGAGGTCGGTGTAAAAGATCTCGGCCTTCGTGACCCGGACCCGCAGGATCACGTCCGGGAGGAGCGACCCCGGCTTGCGGTCCAGGCGGTTCGTCGCCTCGCAGGTGAGGGCGACGGCGGCCCGGCAGCGGACGCGGGTCTCGCCCGAATACAGGCGGACGCCGGCCTTCCAGACCTGCTGCTCGTACGTGGCCCGCACGTCCAGGCCGATCAGCGCCTCGAACGTGGCCTTGCCGGGTTCGGGGTACTTCAAGTCCTTGATGCCGAGGGCGAGCGTCTTGTCCGGGTCGATCGCGTCGAGGTGGACCTTCTCCCAGTGGCCGTCGTTCCGCGGCCCGCGTTGGGCTTCGGGCTTGAGCCGGTGCCACTTCAGGCCGGTGAACACGTCCCGCTGGTTGCCCCAGTCGCGGCTCGATTGGACCAGCGGGGTCGGCAGGTTCGCGAGCATCAGCCCGCGGACGAGCTTGGCGAGGTGGGCGGTGTCCGCCGGGGGAACCGGGTCCGCGGCCGGGGCGAGCGCGAGGGCGACGATCAGCGGGGTCACGGGCTTCTCCCACTCACGGGGCGTGCTTCAGGATTCGCTCGACGTACTGGCGGATTTCCCCGATGGCGGCCTCGACGCCGATCATCGCGTTCGGGCGGCCCGCCGGGGTCTTCCGGCCGTCGACGACCAGCATCCCGCGGGTGAGTTCGCCCCTCGTCTCGACGTCGACGTGCCGGTCTTCCGTCACGATCGACCCCGGCAGCGCGACCGCGGCGATACCCAGAACGTCCTTCAAGTGGAAGCCCTCAATGCCGTACAGGTTGGACGACGCCCGGATCCCGGCGGGCGCGATCTTCCGCAGGAAGGCGCACGTCTTCGACTCGGGGTTCGGCAGTTCGAGCAGTTCCGTCGGGGACAGGACCAGCCGGCGGGTCACGTCGAGCGGGACGATGGTCGGGTGCAGCCCGGACCGGACGCACCGGCGGGCCGCGTCGGGGTCGAGGTAGAAGTGGAACTCGGACACGGGGCCGGCGTTGCCGGGGTCCTTCCATACGCCGCCGACCATCACGAGCCGGTCGACGAGCGGGAGGATCTCCGGGTCGCGGTCGAACGCCAGGGCGACGGTCGTGGCCGGGCCGAGGCAGACGATCGTCAGTTCCCGCGGGTGCTCGCGGACGAGTTCGACGAGCACCTTGTCCGCCGGGTGCTGCGAGTGCCGCTCGGGTGAGGGCACGTTGACCCCGCCGAGCCCGTCGGGGCCGTGCAGGGCGGTGCCGTCGAGGTCGTAGGCGGCGGGGACGGCGGCGGCGGTCTTGGGCCACTTCCGCGGGTCGAACCGGTCCACCAGGGTGTGGACGTTCGCGGTCGCCCGCTGGGCGTTCACGTTGCCGGGGCAGGGCAACAGGCCGACGACTTCGAGGTCCGGGTCGTGCAGCGCGACGGCGACCGCGAACGCGGTGTCGATGCCGGGGTCGGCGACGATGAGAATTTTGCGCGGCATGGTGCGGTCCGTCCTGGAGATGACCCGCCGGGGCGGGTGCGACAGGCGACAAAGCCCACCCGTTCGGGTGGGCTTTGGGCGTGTTCCTTCCTTGTAGCCGATTCCCGCACACGGGGGAAGCGGGATGGGTGTCCCTTTCGATTTTGGCACCTCGGCGAGCCGCCCACGCGAGTGGGCGGGTCCCAGTCGTCAACCCGCCCACCGGCGTGGGCGGCTCGTCAGAATCCCCAGGGACACCGATCGGGTAGGCCAACGGCGAGCGACCGCTTGACCCGAGCGAACCGAAGCCCGTGTGCCGGTCGTATCAATCGTAACGGGTGCGCAATCCAGGTTGACCCGTCCGCCCGGTTCCGGTCCAATGACAGGACAGCCCCCGGCGCGGTTCTCCGGTCGCCGGCCCCCGATGAAAGGATCCACTCGAATGCGTCGCGCGCTGATCGCCACCGTCGCCGTGGTCGCGGCCCTGGCCGCCACCGCCCGGGCCGAGGACGCCCCGGCCTCCAAGGGTCCGTTCGTGGTCCTCGTCGGCGTCGGCCAGTTCGACGACAAGGCGATCACCGCCCGGCCCACGGCCGAGGCCGACGCCCAGGACCTCTACGACGTGCTCGGGGACACCAAGTACCTCGGGGTGCCCCCGGACCGCATGATCCTGCTCACGTCCCCCGCGGACGAGAAGCGGAAGGGCCAGAAGGCGACCCGCGAGAACGTGCTCAAGGCGATCCACGAGGCCGTCGCCAAGACCGGGAAGGACGACACGATCATCATCGGGTGGTTCGGCCGCGGGGCGTCGGCCGGCGACCGGACCAGCCTGTTCACCGCGGACACCGACTTCAAGGAGCGGGCCAAGACCAGCGTCCTCGGGGCGGACCTGGAAGCCGAACTGAAGAACGCCAAGGACCGCAAGCTCTGCGTGTTCCTCGACGTCAGCTTCAAGGGGTTCGACGCCGGCAAGGAGGTGCTCGTCGAGCCGAACCTGCGGGACATCCTCGCCTCCGTGTTCGGCGGGGACGACAAGGGCGAACTCCCGCCGCCGCGCGACAAGGTCGTCTTCCTGGCCACCACGCCGACCCACGACCCGCTGACGAAGGGGAAGAACGGCCTGTTCACGGCGACCGCGATCGACGCCCTGAAGGGGGCCGCCGACACCGAAGGCGACGAGCCGGACGGTCTGGTCACCGTCGACGAGTTCGTGAAGTACGTCGAGAAGGTGCTCACCGACGAGGCCCGGACGATCGGCAAGACGGCCCAGGAAAAGGAGTCCGTCCCGTTCATCGTGGGCGAGGAGACGAGCCACTTCCCGCTGACCAAGAACCCGAAGGTCGCGCCGCAGGCCGAGAAGCGCGCCGCCGCGTTCGCGGACCTCATCAAGGCCGGCCGCATCTCGAAGGACCTCGCCGGTGAGGGCAAGGACCTCCTCACCCGGATGCCGAAGCTGAAGGCCGTCCGGGAACTCCGGAAGAAGTACCAGGACCTCGCCGACGGCAAGCTCGCGCCCGACGACTTCCTGAAGGAACGGGACGCCATCAAGGACGGGATGAAGGTGTCGTCCGACGACGCGGAGAAGTACGCCAAGAACGTCATGAAGGCGGTCGAACTCGTCCGGTCCCGGTACGTCAAGGAGCGGAAGGCGGGCGACCTCGTCGCCGGCGCGATCAAGGGCGAGTACCAGCGGCTCGACGTGCCGATGCCGAAGGACGTCGAGGACTCGCTCAAGGACCTGACCGACGCGGGCCGGGACAAGCTCATCGACACGCTGGCGGCCGCCCGGCTGGCCCTCGGCAAGCGGGAAGACCTGGACGGCGACAAGGACGTGGACATCGCCGTGCTGATGATGCTGGCCAGCCTGAACGACCCGTACACGACGTACTACGACCGCGAGATGATCAAGAAGGCGGACAGCCAGCTGCGGGGCCAGTTCCGCGGCGTCGGCATCCAGATCCGCCGCGACCTCGTCCGCGACGGGCTGCTGGTCGTGTCCCCGATCAAGGGGAGCCCGGCGTACAAGGCCGGCATCAAGGCCGGCGACCTGATCACCGAGATCCGCCGGGAGACCGACCCGAACGGCGACCCGCTGCCCGAGGGGGCCCCGAAGGTCATCTCCACGAAGGGCATGAAGACGGAACAGGCCCTGGAGCTGATCCTCGGCAAGCCGCCGGTGCCGATCACCCTGATGGTCCAGCGCGAAGGGGAGAAGGAGTTGAAGGAGTTCACCATCCCCCGCGGCGTCGTGTCCGTCGAGACGGTGCTCGGCGTCAAGCGGGACGCGAAGGACGACTGGAACTTCTACATCGACGAGGAGAACAAGATCGGCTACCTGTGCCTGACGCAGTTCTCGCCGACCTCGTTCGACGACATGAAGGCGGCCATCGACAAGCTCCGGAAGACCGGCCTGAAGGGGCTCGTCATCGACCTGCGGTACAACCCGGGCGGGCTGCTCGACATCGCGGTCGACATCTGCGACCTGTTCATCGACGACGGCGTGATCGTGTCCGTCAAGCCGCGGGTGGGCCGGCCGGTGACGTACAACGACCGCGGCATCGCCAACTACGCGGACTTCCCGATCGCGGTGCTGGTGAACAACTTCAGCGCGAGCGCGGCCGAGATCCTGTCCGCGTGCCTGCAGGACCACGGCCGGGCCGTCGTGGTCGGCGAGCGGACCTACGGCAAGGGCAGCGTCCAGTCGATCGAGCGGTTCCCGAGCACCGGCGGCCAGATCAAGCTGACCACGGCCCGGTACTTCCCGCCGAGCGACAAGAACATCGATAAGCTCAGCAGCGGCGGCAAGGACGAGGACGAGTGGGGCGTGAAGCCGGACAAGGGGTACGAGGTCAAGCTGTCCCGCGAGGAAAAGCAGGAACTGGCGGACTTCTTCCGCGACCGCGAGATCATCAAGGCCAAGCCGGACGCGGAGAAGAAGGCCGTCAAGGACAAGCAACTGGACAAGGCCCTGGAGTACGTCCGCGGGCAGATGAAGGCGTCCAACGACAAGCCGTTCAAGAAGGCGGGTTGAGCCGGCCGCCCCGGTTCGCGCGTCGTTGACGAGGTTTCCGCGAAGACCCGCCGGCCCGTGCCGGCGGGTCTTCCTTTTCGTCCGGGTCGAATTGCGATCCCGCCGCGGTCCGGGCAAAATTTGCTCAAGTTCCTTCCCCGCTACTTCGGGAACGGGACGCTCACCCGCGGTGGATCATGTTCCGACGATTCTTCCTGACCTCGTCCGCCGCGGCCGTCCTGCTCGCCGGTCCGGGCTGTCGGCTGTTCAACCGGAAGTGCGACGCCGACCCGTGCTCGGGCGGCGGCTACCGGTCGCCGCCGTCGGTCCTGCCGACCGCGCGGGTCGGCGGCGGGGACACGTTCATGGTGCCCGGCTACCCGTCGTACCCCTCGGGTCCGGCGGTGCCGATCGGCCCCGCCCCCGGCGGCACGGCCCCGAACGAACTGCCCTACCCGACGATCCCGCCGCCGGGCCTGCCGGAAGGGGCACCCGCCCAGCCGACCCCGGCGATCCCGAGCGGGAACATCCTGCCGCCCCCGGCCGCGAAGACGGTCGGCCGGTGAAGCGAGAACCTCGCACGAACCGACGCGGCGGCGGGGAAGAAGCCTCTTCCCCGCCGCCGCGTCGTTGACGGTTTCCCTCATCCCTTACGGGGTCGTGAACGGCTGCGTCACGGAGACCGGCGTGGCTTTGGGCTGGTGCGGGAACTGGAACTGCGGCTGGCTGGCCATGTTCGCCGGCGTCGGGGTCGCGGCCGGCGGCGGGGTCCGGGCCGGGTCCGCGGGCAGGACGGTCGGGGCGGTGTTCTTCATCGGGCTCCGGCCCGCGTTCGCCACCGCATAGCGGTAGCCGGCGAGCCACTCCGCCGACGGGGGAGCCGACGTGGTCTGGGCGTTCGGCGCGGCCGCCGGCATCGGCGCGGGAACGGGTACGGCTGCGGGGGCCGGGACCGCCGGTGCCGCCGGGACCGCCGGGGCCACTCCCGGAATCGGGTAGGCCGTCGCGTACCCGTAGGTGGACGCATCGTAGCCGCGGCGGAACGAGCCGAACGTGTCCTTCCACCACGCCACGACCGTCGGGTAGTTCCCGCCGCAGGGGGTGCAGGGGGCGCAACCGGCCGGTTCGCAGCCCGTCTCGCTCCCCGTGAACCGGTCGCGCAGGTTTCCGAGCAGCTTGCGGCGGCCGGTGTCGCAGCACTGGTAGTTCGGGGCCGGGACCGGCTTGCACGGGAAGTACGCCATCAGCGGGGCGTGGTACTCGGCGGGGACGCACTTCGGGGCGATCGGCGGGCAGGGCTTGTAGCACAACCAGTCGCGGAACCGGGCGAGGAACCCGCGGGAGTCGCAACCGGTCTGGCAGGAGCCGCAGTCGCCCGAGACCGTCGCCGGCGTCAGCACCAGGCCTGGGGCCGGCGGAGTCGGGGCGGCCGTCGGCATCGGCGCGGGGGTCGGGGCGGCCATCGGCATCGGGGCCGCCTGGTAGCTCGTCGGGGCGACGGAGGTTGCCGGCACCGTCGGCGTCACCGGGTACCCGGTCGCGTTCGCGGCGAGCAGCGGGTAGGTCGGCTTCGCTTGCGGAACGGTGGGCGTCTGCACGGGCAACACGGTGTAGGTCGGCGTCGGCGTCGGTGCGGGGGTCATCACCACCGGTTCCGCAGCAGGCTTGGACGCCGCCGGCGTCGGCTTCACGGCCGGCATCGGGGCCGGGACCGGGACGGTCGCCTGCGTCCGCACGATCGTCGCCGGGGCCGCCGCCGCGGGCGTCGCCTGCTGGACCGTCCCGCCGTTGAAGCTGCCGTAGTTGCTCGGCGAGTAATGCACCGCTTGCGTCACCCCGGAGGCCGGCGCGGTCGCGGGCTTGCCGGCCGGTTTCTCGGCCGGCTTCACGACGGGGAACACCGGCTTCCCGCTCGGGAAGAACAGGGGCTTGGGGGCGTCCGGCTCGGCCGCCGCGACGGACACCGTCGCCCACGCCATTCCCAGACCCATACCGAATAGCCGTTTCATGACGCTCCCTCGCGTGGCGGACGTGCGGTCGGCCGAAGGCCCGTCCGGTTCCCTCCGGCGGGCGGCACGACTGGTATCGTCCGGGGAAGCCTCGGAACCTGCGGGATCGGGGGAGCTGTCGCGATTCGGGCAACCGACGGGACCGGGAGAACCGGCAGGGCTTCCCCACTTTACCCCGCTTCCAGCCCCGGAAGGGTCGGCTGGTAGCTCGTCCGGAACCGGGTCGTCCGGACCGGCTGCCGCCGCCGAGCGAGCCGGGGCGTCAGGTCGAGGGGGGGCGTCGGCACGAACTGGGACGCGGTCACGACCTGCGCGTCCGGGAAATCCTTCAAGGCCGAGGCCGCCGCCGCCCGCGCGAGGTCCGGCGTGTTGCACTCGCGGCTCAGGTGGAGCTGCACGACGGCCCGGAGGTTCCCGGCCTCCGCGACCGCCCGCGTCAGTTCGCCCGCCTGGGCGTTCGACAGGTGCCCGTGGCTGCCGAGCACCCGGTCGATCAGCAACTGCGGCCGGCGGCTGGTCCGCTGCATCCGCACGTCGTGGTTGTATTCGAGGGCGAGCACGTCCACCCCGGCGAACGCGGCCGCCAGTTCTGCGGTCGGGTGGCCGACGTCCGAGGCGTACCCGACCGCCCACGCGGACTCGAACAACCCGGCGCGGCCGTCGATCCGAAACCCGAACGTGGGGGTCGAGTCGTGCGGGACTTCGACCGCGCGACACACCAGAGCGGAACCGAGCTCGAACGGCTCGTCCGCGGAGAACGGGCGGAGCAGCCCGGCCCGCCGCAGCGGGTCGTACTCCCGGCAGGTCGCCATCGCGGCGAAGTGGTCCGGGTGGGCGACGAGGGGGATGCCCAACCGGCGGAGGTGCGCGAGCGTGAGCCGGTTCCAGTGGTCGCGGTGCGTGTGGGTGAGGAGCACCGCGGAGACGGCGGCCCACGACCGGCCGACCGCGGCGAGCCGTTCCGTCAGGACGTGCGGCCCGACCCCGCAATCCAGGAGCAGCCCGAACCCGTCGATGTCGAGCAGGCTCGCGTTGCCCGCACTGCCGCTGGCCAAAACCGTGAACCGTGCGGTCATCCGAAGCCTCGCCGGGAAGATCAATCCCCCCGTTCTACCGCCGCGTCCCCCGGCCCGCCTAGCACAGTTGTGCGAAATGCCCAGGAACCGCGTTCAGAACCCGCGTTCTCGCATGGTGATATGGTGTTATGCGAAACCGTCACCGTTCAACTTCGACGCGACGCAAGAAAGTCACTGCCCGCTCGAACTCATCATACAACTCCACGGTGTAATCCCCAGGCGTGAGCTTGGGCAGTGGAGCCAGATACGAATAGGACCATTGCAACATTAATCCCAGGGCATCTTCGGTTTGATCCCTGGGACGGTAATTGAGCCGAATCTGGCGTCCCTCAACGCCGATTGACTTGATCGTCCATTCCACGGGCTTGATATGTGCATTGCCGAGGAAAGCGACGAGCCAAACCGGACGGGGGATATTCTTCTGCGAGTATGCCGTCGTAGCTCTAGCACCACAGCAGAGCACCCAGTGAGCCGACCGGATGGCCTCCTCCATCCCCTCACCGCAGACGAGGACCGCGTTGCTCGACCCGTTTGATTGGAACGATTTGCAGATTTCCCTCCACCACCCCTTTGTCGCCTCTACTTTCCACTTCTCCGGGAATCGCCGCCCCTTCTCATCGCTCGCTCCGTAGACCTGATCGAGTGGCACGTGGGTGACCGGGTCTTTACGAACCGGTGCGGCCGCGACTCCCAGGACTCCCGCGGTCGCGGCCAGGAAATGGCGGCGGTTCGCGACGGTAGGTTGTTCCGGTTCTGCTGGCATCGCTCCTCCTTGACTGGCGGGTCTCGAATGGCGGAACGACTACCAAGTAACAAATGTCCCGATAGAAGCAAGGCCGCCAGCGTCCTTGACCTGTTCCGAAGGCTGGACCAAAGTTCTTGACCGCCCGGAAAAATCACCCCACCGTCGTCGGTTCCGGGGCGGCCTGGGCGGCGACGAGGGCGGCGTACTTCCCGCCGCGGAGCATCAGCTCGTCGTGCGAGCCGACCTCGGCGACGTGCCCGCGCTCCAGCACGACGATGCGGTCCGCCCGGCGAAGCGTGCTCAGCCGGTGGGCGATCGCGATCGTCGTGCGGCCGGTCGTCAGCGTCTCCAGGGCGGCTTGAATCTGGCGTTCCGTTTCCGTGTCGACCGACGACGTGGCTTCGTCGAGGATCAGAATCCGCGGGTCGATGAGCAGGGCGCGGGCGATCGAAATGCGCTGCCGTTCGCCGCCCGACAGGGACTGGCCCCGCTCGCCGACGAGCGAGTCGTAGCCGTCCGGCAGCCGCAGGATGAACTCGTGGGCACGGGCCGCCCGCGCCGCCGCGATGACCTCCTCCCGCGTCGCGCCGGGCTTGCCGTAGGCGATGTTCTCCGCGATGGTGCCGAAGAACAGGAAGGGGTCTTGCAGCACGATGCCGATGTTCCGCCGGTACGCCGAGACGGGGAACGCCCGCACGTCGGTGCCGTCCGCGAGGATGGCCCCGTCGGCCACGTCGAAGAACCGGCAGATGAGGTTCACCAGCGTGGACTTCCCCGCCCCGCTGTGGCCGACGAGCCCGATCATCTCGCCGGGGCGGATGGTCAGGTCGATGCCGTGCAGCACCTCCCGCGTGCCGTACTTGAACCGCACGCCGCGGAGCTCGACGCCGCCTTCGAGCCGACCCGGTTCGACGGGGTTCTTCGGCTCCGGCACGCTGGCGGTCTTGTCGAGGATCTCGAACACGCGGTTCGCCGCCGCCGCCGCCCGCTGGACGTTCGTGTAGATGCGGATCATCGACTCGGACCGGGCGTAGAACCGCGCGATGTACGCCAGGAACGCGGTCAGGATGCCGACCGTGATGAGCCCGTTGTACACCCGCCACGCGGCGAAGGTCCACACGACGAGCAGCCCGAGCGCGGTGAGGAACGAGACGATGTTCGTGAAGAACGCCCACGTCACGTTGTTGCGGTTGTTCGTGACCAGCACCCGCTCGTTCGCCGCCCGGAACCGCTCGACCTCGCGGGCCTCCTGGGCGAACGCCTTCACGACCCGGACGCCGGGGATCGTGTCGGCGAGGACGCTGACCATGTCCGCCCACGCGACGCTGGCCGTCTGGTAGCCGCGGAGGAACCGCTTCCGGACCCACCACGTGATGAGCACGATGACCGGGAACGGGATCAGCGTGGCGAGCGCGAGGTACGGGTCGATCCAGAGCAGGATCGCGGCGGTCATCGCGATCATCAGCACGTCGTTCGCGAAGTCGACGAGGTGGGTCGCCAGGAACGTGCAGATGCGGTCGGAGTCCGAGCCGACGCGGGAGATCAGGTCGCCGGTCCGCTTGCCGCCGAAGTACTCGACGGAGAGCGTTTGCAGGTGTGAGTACGTCTTCAACCGCATGTCCGCGGCGATGTACTCGCTGACCACGGCGGACACGTACGACCGCGCCCAGTCCAGCAGCCATGCCACCACCGCGGCCCCGCACAGCCCCGCGAGGTAGCCGTACACCCACTCGAAGGGGACTTCTTTCCCTTCTTGCCGGGGGATCAGAATCTCGTCCAGCAGCGGCTTCGTCAGGTACGGCGGCACCAGCCCGGCCGCGGTGCTGAGCAGCGTCAGCACGAAGACGAACGCGATCATCCCCATCCGCGGCTTCGCGAACGCGACGATCCGCAGCAGGGACGCGACGCTCTTCTTCTCGTTCGCCGGGTCGCACGCGGGGCACCGGTCGGTGTCCGCGGGGACGGTCGCGCCGCACGTCGGGCACACGGACGCGGTCGGGGGAATCCCGGTGAGGGCGGCTTCCCACTTCTGGGCGAAGTTGCGGGCCGCGACCCCCTTGCCCGCGGTGAACCGCCAGGCGGCGAGTTGCTCGTCCGGCGAGACGATCTCCAGCGTGCCGACGGCCCCGTGTTCGTGAACCCGGACGGTCGCCTCGGCCGCGATCGGCCACGCCCCCGGCGAGCCGCCGAACCCCAGCACCCGGCGGTCGGTGAGGGCCACCAGTTCCGGGGCGTACCGCAGGTTCGCGTCGAGGTCCGGCTCGAACCACGCCGTCACGGCTTCGCCGGGGTCCAGGCGGTCGCGGACGGGGGCTTGCCAGCGGGCGGGCAGTTCGACGTCGGGCACGGGGGCTTCCGGACGGGGTCGGGTCGTCCGGAAATTGTACGCATTCCCCGGACCGCCGAATTCTGATAACTGAATCCCTGGGTTCATCGTCCCGGAGTGTTCCGATGTCCGCCCGCCCGCTGGTGTTCCTCGCCGCCCCGCCGCACGCCCCGGCCGACGACCTCCGCGGCCTGCTGGCGGACGCCGGATTCGCCGTCGAACTCCACCCCGTCGGCACCGGGGAGCGGCTCGACTTCGGCTCGGCCTCGGCGATCGTCCTGGTCGTCGGCAGCGTCCTCGCCCCGGCCGCGGCCCAGACCCGGCTGTGGAAGGCCGAGATGCGCGACGACGCCGTACCCGTGCTCTGGGTGCTGCCGTTCGAGTCCCAGGAACTGACGACCGCCGGGCTCAACGCCGGGGCCGACGCCGTCCTGGCCCGGCCGGTCGACCCGGTCGTCCTGGCCGCCCACGTCCGGGCACTGGCCCGCGGCCGGGCCGTTGTCCGGGAACTCGCGGGCCGGGCGGCGGAAGTCCGCGAACTGAACGAGCAACTGCAGAAGGCCTACACCCACATCGGCGCGACGGCGGAACTGACCCTCCGCCTTCGCCGGATGTTCCTGCCGCCGAAACTGCCCGACATCGAAGGCGTTCGGTTCGCGGTCCACCACGTCGGCGGGGCCGTCTTCGACGTCCTGCGGCTGGACGAGTCCCACGTCGCGTTCTGGCTCGCGGACCCGACTTCGGCCGCGGGGGAGTTACTCGGCTTCGTCGTGATCCAGGCTGTCAGCGGCAAGGAAATCGCCGCCACCGGCTACCGGCTGCGTCCCCCCGACGAGGTGCTGCACCGGGTGAACCGCGCGCTGATCGGCCTCGAACTCGACCCGCCGCCGCTGGTGTCCTGCGTCTACGGGGTGTTGAACGTGACGACGGGCCAGGTCGCGGTCAGCCGCGGCGGGTTGCCGCCGCCGGTGTGCCTGCCCGCGAACGCCCCCGCCGAGACGTGGGTCGGCCCCGGCCCGTTCCTCGGCTCGTTCGACGCGGAGTTTCCGGCCCGGGAAGGAACCCTGCAACCCGGCGACCGGCTGATCCTGGCGACCCACGCCGGGGCCGCCACGACGGTCGGCCTGCACCGAACCCGCACCGGAACGGCCTTCGCCGAGGCCGTCGCCGGCGAACTCCGCGCGGTCGGCTGCGACCCGGATCAGTTGACGGTGTTGGTCGTCGAGTACGGCGGGTGAAAGGGTACCGAATCGCTTTGATTCTCGACCAGCGTCGGAAATCTCAATCGGGGTTCCAATCGAGAAAATGCAACAACGGAGGGGTCGACGTGTTCAGCCGAGGGGCTTCGCCGCGGAGCGGCGTTCGTTTGTAGCCCCACGCGGGAGCGTGGGGTACGCCGACATTCAATGATTCAAACCCCGTAGGGGCGTTCGTTCCCCGACGAACGCCCCTACGGGGCTCAAACCTGGGGTGGTCGGTGGTCCCCACGCTCCCGCGTGGGGCTACAAACGAACGCCGCTCCGCGGCAAAAGAGAGCCGGTTACCTCTTCGTCCCGCGTTCCTCCAGATACGCCGCCAGCGCCTCCCGCCACGGCCGCAGTGGGGTCACGCCCAGCGAGGCCAGCTTCGTCCCGGACAGCACGCTGTACTTCGGCCGGCGGGCGGCGGCGGCAAACTGTTCGGACGTGATCGCGGTCAGGTCCGCGGCGGTGTCCGTCTGGCTGAAGATTTCCGCGGCGAACTCGTGCCAGGAGCAGTCGCCGCCGCTGGTCGCGTGGACGAGGCCGCTCGCGTCGCGGCGAATCATGTCGGCCATCGCGACCGCCAGATCCGCAGTGTAAGTCGGGGTGCAACGCTGGTCCGCGACGACCTTCAGCGGCTTCCCCTGGCCGGCGACCCGCAGCATCGTCTCGACGAAGTTGCCGCCCTTCCCCCCGGACCCCCACACGCCGTAGAGCCCGCACGTGCGGACGACAAGGTTCCGCGGCGACGCCGCCCGGACGACGAACTCGCCGCACAGTTTGCTGAGGCCGTACACGCTCACCGGGCCGGGGGCGTCGTCCTCGCCGAACGGCGTGTCGCGGGCCTCGTCGATCCCGAAGACGTAGTCCGTGCTGACGTGCACCAGCTTCGCCCCGGCGAGCCGGCACACCCGCGCCAGTTCCCGCAACCCCCAGGCGTTCGCGGCGAACGCCTCCTCCTGCTCGCTCTCGGCGCGGTCGACGAAGTTGTACGCCGCACAGTTCACGACCACCGCCGGCCGCACGCGGTCGACCGCCGGGGCGATCGTCTCCGGGTTCGCGAGGTCGAGGTCACTCCGCGTCAGCGGCACGACGTCGCCCGGCAGCCGCGGGACGAGGTCCCGGCCGAGTTGCCCCTTCGACCCGAGCACGGCGATGCGCATGGCGGCTTCCTGCGGGGAAATGAACGAGCCCGGCGAGTCACCCCGCCGGGCTACGGATCTCTAACTCCCCTCTCCCCGCTGGGGAGAGGGGCCGGGGGTGAGGGGTGAATCTTCATCCCTAATCCGCGATAAGAAGTGGGTGGAGGGAATCCCCTCACCCCCAACCCCTCTCCCCAGC
>CAYUHJ010000069.1:0-5215 GCA_964444365.1 uncultured Alcaligenaceae bacterium
CGGGCGTGAGGCTGTTCCCCTCACCCCCAACCCCTCTCCCCCAAGGGGAGAGGGGGGACAGATTTTCTGACCCTCTCCCCCAAGGGGAGAGGGGTGGTAGAGTGTCCGTCGGAGTCCGCCCGTGGCCGTGCGCGGTGTCCGCAACCTGGAAATTCATGCCGCCCACGCCTGCAACCTGCGGTGCGAGAGCTGCACGCACTACTCGAACCAGCTGCACAAGGGGTTCGTGTCGCTCGACGACGCGGCCGCCTGGATGAGCGCCTGGGACCGCCGGCTGTCGCCGCAGACGTTCTCGGTCCTCGGCGGCGAGCCGTCCCTGCACCCGGACCTGACCGGGTTCGTCCGCCTCGCCCGCCGGCACTGGCCGACCGCCCACCTCCGGCTCGTCACCAACGGGTTCTTCCTCCACCGCCACCCGGACCTCGGCCAAGTGCTCGGGGACGACCCGGACGCGACGGTCTACGTGTCCGTCCACCACCCGGACCCGGAGTACGCCGAGAAGGTGAAGCCGGGCATCGACACCCTCACCCGGTGGCACGCCGCGCACGGGCTGAAGTGGTTCCGGTACGACGCCGTCGGCATGTGGAAGCGGACGTACCGGGGCACCGGGGCGGACCTGGAGCCGTTCGCCGACGGCGACCCGCGGTCGAGCTGGGAGCACTGCGACTCGAAGTTCTGCCCGCAACTGTTCGAGGGGAAGCTCTGGAAGTGCGCCCCGCTCGCGTACCTGCCGATGCAGCACGCGAAGTACGGCCTGTCCGAGAAGTGGTCGCCGTACCTGCAGTACCGGCCGCTGTCGCCGGACTGCACAAACGCCGAGCTGGACGCGTTCTTCAACCGGGAGCACGAATCCGCGTGCGGCATGTGCCCGGCAAAACCGGAATCCTTCCTGCTTCCGAACCCGCTGCTTCCGCTGGGTTTGCCGCGGGCGAAAGTTTCGTGAACGCGACGGGGGTGCGGTTGTTTTCTTGCCCGGCTTGCGCAGACTGACTAGACTCGGGATTCTGCTTTTCTCCCGCCCGGAGCCCGTCATGGCCCTGCGCCGCCCGTTCGCCAGCAACACCGTCCGCCTGCGGCCCGAACTGCTGGAAGCCCGCGAAGTACCGGCGTTCTTCGCCGTGCAAAACTTCTTCGATACCGGCGCGCCAAACACAACGCCGATCAGCGGAGACGGCTCGGCTGCGACGCCGTTCCTGATGGACACCCTCCGGTCCGCGGTCGTGGCGGCGAACAACTTCTCCGGAGACGACACGATCACCCTCCAGGCCGGAACCTACACCCTCAGCTACGGCGGGGCCGGCGAGAACGCGGCCTACGGCGGCGACCTCGACGTGCTCTCCTACGGCACGCTCACCGTCACCGGGGCGGGTGCCACGAACACCGTCGTCCGCGGGTATGGCGGGTTCGCCGACCGGATCTTTGACGTACGGGTGGGGGCGAACTTGACCCTGAACAATCTGACCGTATCCAACGGGTTCCTCCCAACGGGGTACGGCGGCGGCGGGGCGATTGCCGCTTACAACGGCACCCTCACCATCAACGCCTCCACGTTGACCAACAACCAGAGTTACGGCGGCTCCGGCGGCGCGATCTCGTTCACCGGCGGGTTGCAGAGCCTGACGATCACCGACAGCGTCATCTCCAACAACACGGCCGCGGTTGACGGCGGCGGGATCTCTTTCAACTGCTACAGCGGGACCCTCGCCCTGACCCGCAGCCGGGTGGACGGCAACCGGGTCAACGCGGTCTTCGGTCAGGCCCTGGGCGGCGGGGTCGCGATCCTGACTTCGTCCACCGCGACGATCACCGACAGCACCATTTCCAACAACGAAGCGAACGGGGTTGTCTTCTACGGCGGGTCCGGCGGCGGCCTGTTCACCCGCGGGGCGGTGACCCTGACCGGGTCGACCGTCTCCGGCAACATCGTCACCGGCGGGGACGTGACCGGAGCCGGGCTGGTGTACGGCGGGGACGCCTTCGGCGGCGGGGCCACCGTGGAGGCCGGCGCGTCGCTGACCCTCACCAACTCCACCTTCTCCGGGAACCAGGCCCGCGGCGGGAACGCCACCTCGACGCTGGCGAACTCCCCGGCGGTTGCCGGCGACGCCCAGGGGGGCGGCGTGTACGCCCCCTACGGAGGCGTGACCGTCCGCAATTCGACCGTGACACTGAACAACTCCACCGCCGGGATCGCGTCCGCCCTCAGCGGGGCGGTGTATCAGATCGCCGGGACCGCGCTCGGCGGCGGGCTGTTCCGCGGCACCAGCGGCACCTTCTCCGTCGGCAGCACCATCGTCGCCGGGAACACGGTTACGGGCGGGTCGAACCCCGACGTGTCGGGCGACTTCACCTCCGTCGGGAACAACTTGGTCGGCGACGGCACCGGGTCCACCGGCTTCGCGAACGGCGCGAACGGCGACCTCGTCGGCACCGCGGCGTCGCCCGTCGACCCCCTCCTCGGGCCGCTCGCGGACAACGGCGGGCCGACGTTCACCCACGCCCTGCTCGCCGGCAGCCCGGCCATCAACGCCGGGTCGAACCCGCTGAACCTGACCACCGACCAGCGCGGGTCCGGGTTCGCCCGCTCCAACGGAACCACCGACATCGGCGCGTTCGAGGTCCAGCCGACCACCCCGCCGCCACCGCCGGCGGTCGTCTCGACGTTCCGCACCGCGGTCGGGTCCGGGTCCGGGCAGGCGAGCGTCGTCAAGGTGTACGACCCCGCCGGGGCACAGGTCTTCACGCTCAACCCCTACGAGGCCACGTACACCGGCGGCGTCAACGTCGCGACCGGCGACCTGAACGGCGACGGCGTCGAGGACATCGTCACCGGCGCGCTGTCCGGCGGCGGGCCGCGGGTGGTCGTGTTCGACGGGGCGACCGGGGCCGTGCTCCGCAGCTTCTTCGCCTTCGAGGCGTTCGAGCGCGGCGGGGTGTTCGTGGCCGTCGGCGACGCGGACGGCGACGGGGACAACGACATCATCACCGGGGCGGGCGTCGGCGGCGGGCCGCGGGTCCGGGCGTTCGACTTCGCCGACCTCGCCACCGTCCAGAGCTACTTCGCCTTCCCGGACGACGGCTTCCGCGGCGGCGTGACGGTCGCGTTCACCGACGGGTTCATCGTCGCCGGCCGCGGGCCGGGGGGCCTGCCGGAAGTCAGCGTGTTCAGCATCGACACCGGGGCGATCACGGTCTTCCTGGCCTACGAAGACACCGTCACCGAAGGCGTCTTCGTCGCCGCCGGCAGCGGGTTGATCGTGACCGGGCCGGGCAACGGCGGCCCCCGGGCTCGCGTGTTCACCCTGGCCGGCACCTCGGCCGGGTTCCCGGACTTCTTCGCCTTCGACGGGGCCGGCAACGGCCTCCACGTCGGCCTCGGCGGTACGACGGCCGCCCCGAGCCTCCTCCTCGGCTACGGCGGCGGCCCCGGCCTGACCGGCAACGACGTGGAAGAGATCCTGTCCGACCTCACGATCCTGCCGGGCTTGAACGCCTTCGACCCCGACCCCGCCGGCGGCGTGTTCGTGGGGTAGGCGCAACCGGTTAGCCGCGAGGCGGAGCCGAGCGGGGGACTTCCACCCACGGGACATGGTGCCCCAGGGAGGAAGTCCCCCGCTCGGCTCCGCCTCGCGGCTAACCGTTGCGGGCGGCTCGTGTAGTCTGATTCCTACACCCGTTGCGAATCCGCCGCGAGCCGCGCCATGCCCCGCCTCCTCCCACTTCTTGCACTGCTTGCCTTCACCCCGCTCGCGGCCGCGCAGTCGCCGACGCTCACTTCTCCCGTAAATCTCGGAGCGAAGCCCGGTGTCGCCGTCGAACTCACCCTCACGGGGACGAACCTGCTCGACGTGACGGCCGTTCACCTTTCGATTCCGGGGAAGGTCACGGTTCCTCCGGGGCAGACGGACCCCACGAAGCTGAAGGTGAAAGTCGAACTCCCGGCGGACGCGGCGGTCGGGACGCACTTGCTCCGGGTCGTCACGAAGGCGGGCGTGTCGAACCCGCGGCCGCTTTGCGTGGACGAGTCGCCGGAGGTCGCGGAGGCGGCGGACAACCGGTCGCCGGGGAAGGCGCAGCCGGTGGCGGGGGCGTGCGTCGTCGTCGGGAAGGCGGACGCCGACGCGGCGGACTTCTTCCGGGTGCCCGTGAAAGCCGGCGTTTCCGTCACATTCGAGGTGCTCGCCCGCCGGCTCGGGTCGCCGCTCGACCCGCTGTTGATCCTGCGGGATGCGGACGGCAAGGAACTCGGCGGACAGTATGCGGACGACACCCCCGGCTTGCAGTCCGACGCCCGGCTGACCCACACCCCGGCGAAGGACGGCGAGGTGATCGTCGAACTCCGCGACTCCACCTACAAGAGCGGCGAGTTCCGGCTGCGGGTCGGGAACCTCCCCGGTGCCACCACCGCGTTCCCGCTCGCCGTCGAACGCGGGAAGTCGACGCCGGTCGGGTTCGCCGGGCCGGACGCGGTCGGGGCCAAGCCGGTGACGGTGTCCGTCGCCGACCCGCTCGTCTCCGCGGTCACGGTCGCCCCGAGACGGGACGGCGGCGTGTCCGGGTGGCCGGTCGCGGTGCGGGTCAGCGACTGTCCGGAAGCAATCGAGCAAGAGCCGAACGACACCCCCGCGACCGCCAACAAGCTCCCCGTCCCCGGCGGCGTGTCCGCGAAGTTCGAGGGGAAGCAGGACGTCGACTACTTCGCGTTCCCCGGCAAAAAAGGGCAAAAGCTCGTCGTGGCGGCGCTGACGGCCGAGGTCAACTCGCCGGCGGAGGTGTACGTGCGGGTGCTGGATTCGAGCGGAAAAGAACTGGCGAAGTCCGACCCCACGAAGCCGGGGACGCGGGTCGAGTTCACCCCGGCGGCCGACGGCGACTACGTGGCGGCGTGCGAGCACGTCAACTACCTCACCGGGCCGACGGAGGTCTACCACCTGTCCGTCCGCCCGGCGGCACCCGACTTCGCGGTCACGCTCGGCGGCGACCGGGCCGAGGTGCCGGCCGGGGCCGTCGGGGTCGTCAGTGTCACCGGGGTGTCACGGCTGAACGGGTTCGCGGCCCCCGTGGAACTGAGCGTGATCGGGGCCGACGGACTCGCGGGCACGCTGACGATTCCGCCGGGGGCGAACCCGACCGCGGCCGCGCCGCTGTTCCTGGCGGTCACGGCCAAGCCGGGCACGACGCCGGGGGCGTACCCGGTCCGCGTCCGGGCGACGGC
>CAYUHJ010000069.1:5225-27481 GCA_964444365.1 uncultured Alcaligenaceae bacterium
TCCCGGACGCGGTGAGGGCGTCCTTCGGGAACCTGCCGAACCCGCCGCCGGAGTTCGCCGGGTCGGTCCTCGTCGGCGTCCTGCCGGCCCCGCCGTTCACGCTGACGGTGAAGCTGGACCCGGCGGAGGTGACGAAGGCGGGCGCGGCCGTGAAGGGGACCGTGACGGCGACCCGCACCGACGGCTTCGCGGACGAGATCGTGCTGTCCGCCGTCGCGCCGGCGAACGTGACGGCGAAGTTCAAGCCGATCGCGAAGGGGGCGACGAGTGCCGAGTTCGAGGTCACCGCCGCGGCCGCCGCCGCTCCGGGGCCGGGGGTGCTTCAGGTGAAAGGAACCGCGAAGGTCGGCGGCAAAGACGTGACGGTCTCGGCGGTCCCGGTCCCGCTGACGGTGGCCGAGGCGAAGAAGAAGTAGCCCGGCGGTCCGGCTCGCCGGGTAAACTACACTCGTCCCCCGGAGGCCCCGCGATGAGCCGCACCGAAACCCCGCCCGCCCCCGCCGCCGTGCCGGCCGAGCCCGCGTGGGACCGCGCCGCCCGCATCCTGTCCGGCGACGTCCGGCCCGGCGACTACCTGCCGGAAACCCCGCTCGTGAAGGCCCGCGTGGCCCGCGACCTGGAGTACGCCCGCGCCCGGGGGAAGGCGTTCGGGTTCGAGGGCGAGTTCTCCCCCGAGGTCGAACGCCGGCAGCGCGACGCCTGGCTGCTGGTCGCCCACCACCCCGGCGAACACGTCGCGTACTTGCAGGACGACATGGGGGTCGTCGTCGTCATGACGGGACTGGACGAAATCGGCGAACTGCTCGACCGGTTCCCGCACGAATTGCGGAAGGGTATGAAACTCGAATGTGTCGACTGGGAGTGAGCCGCGATGCCGGCGTTCATGATTCCGATCCGGTGCCGCGTGATCGACCCCGACCCGTCCGGGCCGATCCGCCGACAGTACCAGGCGCGCGTCCCCGCCGAGCTCGAACGGGCACCCGACGACTTCATCGAGCTGCCGTCCTTCGTCTTCGACAGCGGCGCGACGTACACCACCATGAGTGCGACTCTGGCCTGCTCCCTCGGGATTCCTTTCCCGACGCAGACGAGTCGCATCGGGCTGCAAACCGCGACCGGCTCCCGGGTCTCTCGCGTCCACGACGGCGAAATCCGCCTCCGGTTTCCCCCACTTCCGGACCGCGTGTTCCGCCTGTACTGCCTGTTTTCCGAAGACGTTCCGCCGTCCGTTCCGCCGCTCCTCGGGCTGAACGACACCCTCGACGTGTTCCGCCTGACGTTCGACGGCACCCCCGGCCGGGCCGGCCCGTTCGGCTCCCTCCGCTTCGAGACGACCGCGTGACCCCGACCCACGTCAGCGTTCTGCCCGCCGAAGTGCTGCGGCTGCTCGACCCGCAGCCCGGCGAGACCTGGGTCGACGCCACCGTCGGCGCGGGGGGGCACGCCCGGCTTCTCGCGCAGAAGGCGGGCCGGGTGATCGGGCTCGACCAGGACCCCGGCATGCTCGCCCTCGCCCGGCCCGCGCTGGACGGGCTGCCGGTCACGCTCGTCCACGCGAACTTCGACCAGTTGCCGGACGTCCTCGCGAACCTCGGGATTCCCGCGGTCGACGGCGTGCTCGCGGACCTCGGGTTCTGCTCGGACCAACTCGCCGACGCCGCCCGCGGCCTCAGCTTCCGCGAGGACGGCCCCCTCGACATGCGGCTCGACCCGACCGCCGGCACGACCGCCGCGGACGTCGTCAACACGTTCGGCGAGCAGGCCCTCGCGGACACGATCTTCGAGTTCGGCGAAGAGCGAAAGAGCCGGTGGGTGGCGAAGCGAATCGTCGAGCGGCGGAAGGAACGGAAGTTCGAGACGACGGGCGACCTCGCGGACGTGGTCCGGCGGTGCGTCCCCCGCAGCGGCGGCATCGACCCGGCCACCCGCGTGTTCCAGGCCCTCCGCATCGCGGTGAACGACGAACTCGGCTCCCTCGACCGGCTGCTCGCCGCGCTCCCGGCGGTCGTGAGGCCCGGCGGCCGGGCGGGGGTGATCAGCTTCCACTCGCTCGAAGACCGCCGGGTCAAGCACGCCTTCCGCGCCCGCGTCGTGTGGGAGGTCCGCACGAAGAAGCCCGTGGAAGCGAGCGATTCCGAGGCCGCGGCCAACCCGCGGTCCCGCAGCGCGAAGCTCCGCGTCGCGGTCCGGCGGTAGGGCCGACCGGCGGCCGGCCCCCGCGGTCGCGGCTTACCCCCAGGTCACCAGCCCCGGCTCGAACAGGTGCGGCAGGCTGCCGTGTTTCGGCAGCACGCGGACGCTGAACCCGAACTGGCCGCTGGCCGCGCACGCGACGGTGCCGGCATAGGTGCCGTTGGACCCGGCCGGCTTCAGCGCCACCGTCTGCGGGTTGGCGATGTCGCCCATCGCGTCGAGCAGGCCGTGGCACAGTTGGACCTCGACCTCGTCCGGGCTGACGCCGCCGAGGTTGACCTGCACCTTCACCGGGAACTCGGCCCCGACGCGCATCATCTGCCCGGTCGGGGCGTCGATGCTCTCGATCTTCAGGTTGCCCCAGCTGGAGTTGATCCGCTTCCGCCAGCCGGCGAGTTCGGTCGCCCCCTTCAGCCCGTTCGCGCTCAGGGCCGCGAACCGGCGGTAGCTCGGGAGGTAGCACTTCTGCAGGTACTCGGCCACCATCCGGTTCGTGTTGAAGACGGGGGTCAGCGTCATGATGTCCCGCTTCATCCGGCGGATCCACGCCCGCGGCAGGCCGTCCGCCCCCCGGTTGTAGAACAGCGGGGTGATGTCGCGCTCCAGCAGCTGGTACAGCGACCGGCTCTCGACGTCGTCCTGGTACGTGAGGTCCGTGTACTCCTCGCCGGCCCCGATGGCCCAGCCGTTGTCGCCGTCGTACCCCTCGCACCACCAGCCGTCGAGGATGGACAGGTTCAGCCCGCCGTTGGCGGCCGCCTTCATCCCCGAGGTGCCGGACGCCTCCAGCGGGCGGCGCGGGTTGTTCAGCCACACGTCGACGCCCTGGACCAAGTACCGGGCGACGTTCATGTCGTAGTCTTCGAGGAACACGAACCGCCGGCGGTACTCCGGCTTGCGGGCCATCTGGACGACCTTCGCGATCAGTTCCTTCCCGCCGTTGTCCTTCGGGTGGGCCTTGCCGGCGAAGATGAACTGGACCGGGCGGTGCGGGTCGTTGATGAGCTTTTGCAGGCGTTCCGAGTCGCGGAAGATCAGATCGCCGCGCTTGTACGTCGCGAACCGGCGGGCGAACCCGATCGTCAGCGCGTCCGGGTCGAGAACTTCCTCCGCGGCCGCGATCTCCGACGGGGGTGCCCCCTTCCGCTGGAGCTGGGCCTTGAGCCGCTCCCGCGACAGCGCGATCAGCCGCTCCCGCCGCCGCTCGTGGGTTCGCCACAGTTCCGCGTCCGGGATGTGCTCGACCCGCTTCCAGATCGCGAAGTCCGTGGGCTTTTCTTCCCACTGCACCCCGAGGTAGCGGTCGAACAGCTGCGTGATTTCGGGCGAAAGCCACGTCTGCGTGTGGATGCCGTTGGTGATCGAGCCGATCGGCACCTCCTCGGCGGGGAGCGTCGGCCAGATGTCCTTCCACATCTTCCGCGACACGTGCCCGTGCAGGGCGCTCACGCCGTTGGACGTGTTCGACAGTTTAATCGCGAGCACGGTCATGCCGAACGGCTCGGCCTCGTTCGTCGGGTGCTGCCGGCCGAGGGCGAAGAACTGCTGGCGGTCGATGCCCAGTTGCGAGAAGTACCCGCCGAGGTACTGGTCGATCATCGCGGGCGGGAAGGCGTCGTTCCCGGCGGGGACCGGCGTGTGCGTCGTGAAGCAGGTGCCGGCCTTCACCACTTCCGAAGCGGTCGCGAAGTCGAGCTTCTTTTCCTGCATCATGAGCCGGATACGCTCGAGCCCCACGAACGCGGCGTGCCCCTCGTTCATGTGGCAGACGGTCGGCTCCTTGCCGATCGCCCGGAGGGCGCGAAGGCCGCCGATGCCCAGGACGATTTCCTGCTGGATCCGCGTGTGCTGGTCGCCGCCGTACAGTTGCGCCGTGATCGCGCGGTCTTCCGGGCGGTTCTGCGGGATGTTCGCGTCGAGCAGGTAGAGCGGCACCCGGCCGACCTGGATCCGCCAGATCCGGAGCATCACGTCCCGGCCCGGGAGCGGGGCGGACACGAGGACCGGGTTGCCGTCCTTGTCCAGTTCCGGCGTCATCGGCAGGTTGAAGAAGTCGTTCTCCGGGTAGCGCTCCTGCTGCCAGCCGTCCACGTTGAGGTACTGGCGGAAGTACCCCTCGCGGTACATCAGGCTGACGCCGACGAGCGGGATGCCGAGGTCGGACGCGCTCTTGAGGTGGTCCCCGGCCAGCACGCCGAGGCCGCCGGAGTAGATCGGGACGCTCTCGTGCATCCCGAACTCGGCGGAGAAGTACGCGACGCGGGCGTCCTGGTCGGCGGTGAAGTTGTCCTGGAACCAGGTCTTGGCCTTGAGGTACCGGTCGAGGTTCCCCGCGACGCGGTCCATGTGGGCGAGGAAGCCGTCGTCCTTGACGAGTTCGTCGAACCGCTTCTGTTCGGTCGCGGTGAGGAGCTTCACCGGGCTGTGGTCGAGGGCCTTGAACAGGTCCGGGTCGATCCGGCGGAACAGGGCGCTGGCGTCCTGGTTCCAGCACCACCACAGGTTGTAGGCGAGTTTCTGGAGCGGCTGGAGCCGGTCGGGCAGGCACGGGAGGACGGTGAACGTGCGGATCGAGCGACCGGGCATACGCGACCTCGTTCGGGTGAAGGCACTGCAACAGCGAGAAACACGGCGGCGATAATTTAGGGGTGCTGGGTGAACTTTCAACAGGAGTCTGCGAAGCGGGTCGGGAAGTGGTCGGCAGGAAAACGGAGCGGGCCGCCCTCGAATCGAGGGCGGCCCGCCGGCGGGGTTCCGGAGTGTCGGACGACCTACTTCTTCGACGCCTCGGCCTTGGCCTTGCGCTTCTGGGACCGCTTCGACTCCCCGCCCGCGGCCCCGGCCGCTTCGCGGGCGGCGGCGGCGGCGGCGGCGGCGGCCTTCGCCGCTTCCTCGGCGGCGGCCTTCGCGGCGGCGTCCAGCTTCACCTGCCGCTTCACGTCGCTGCGGATCTTGACCGCCTTGCCGACGCGGTCGCGGATGTAGTACAGCTTCGCCCGGCGGACCTTGCCGGCCTTCTTCACTTCGATCTTCGCGATCCGCGGGGAGTGGATCACGAAGATCCGCTCGACGCCCTCGCCCTGGACGAGCCGGCGGACCGTCACCGTCTCGCGGGTGCTGGTCCCGCCGCGGGCGATCACGTCCCCCTCGAACGTCTGGACCCGCTCCTTCTGGCCGTCCAGCAACTTCTGGTGGATGACGATCGTGTCGCCGATCTGGAAGTCGGGGACGTCCGACTTCGACTGGTTCGTTTCGATGAGGTGGAGGAAGCGGTGTTGCATGGCGTCGACCTTTCTCGCGAGATTCTCCCTCCCCCTTGAAGGGGGAGGGCTGGGGTGGGGGTGAAAGTTTCACCACCCAAGCGACCCCCACCCTACCCCTCCCCCGTCCCAGGGGGAGGGGACCGGAAAGGCGTGTTCGGGTCGCGGCTAACCGTTTGACTCTTCCGGCGGGACTGCTCCTCCCGCCACTTCGCAATTTCCCGGTGGTTCCCGCCCAGCAGCACCTCGGGGACTTCGAGCCCGCGGAACACCCGGGGGCGGGTGAACTGCGGGAACTCCAGCCGGCCCGGCACGCTGTGGCTGTCGTCGGCGGCACTCTGCTCGTCGCCGAGGACGCCGGGGACCAACCGGATCACCGTGTCGATCACGACCATCGCCGGGACTTCGCCGCCGTTGCAGACGAAGTCGCCGACCGACAATTCCAGCGGGTCCAGCACCTGCCGGACGCGGTCGTCGAACCCCTCGTACCGGCCGCACAGCAGCAGGATCCGGGGAACGGCGGCCAAGTCCGTCACCACCTGCTGGGTCAGCCGCCGGCCCGCGGGCGTCAGCATCACCACCCGGCCCGGCGACTCCGCCTTGGCCTGGACCGCCTCGACGCAGTCGACCACATAATCGGGCCGCAGCACCATGCCGGGTCCGCCGCCGAACGGCCGGTCGTCCACCTTCTGGTGCTTGTCCGTCGACCAGTCCCGGATGTTCCACAGGTGAACCCGAACGAGCCCCGCGTCGACGGCGTGCTTCAGCAGGCTCTGGGTCAGGTAGCTGTGGAACAGGTCCGGGAACAGCGTGAGCACGTCGAACCGGATGCCGGCGGCCACGGGTCACCTGGGCTCACGCACTCGGGGCGGCGGCCGCGGCCTTCTCGGCGGCGGCCTTGGCTTCCAGTTCCTCGAACTTGCCCATGAACTTCTTGAAGAACACCGCGCACTGCTCGGACGGTTGGGCCCCGACGCTCAGCCAGTACTTGATGCGGCTGGGGATCAGCTTGACCCGGTCGTCCTTGTTCTTGACGTGCGGGTCGTAGCTGCCGAGTTCCTCGATGGCCCGGCCGTCGACCGGCTGCCGCTTGTCGATCGCGACGATGCGGAAGTAGTGCCGGTGCGTGCGGCCCATCTTTTTCATGCGGATGCGAACGGACACGATCTAGCCCTCAGCGGCGGCGCTCGATACGAGATGGATCACTGTAGCGGCGTGCGAACGAGTCGGGTAGGGGAAGTTGCCCGGTTTTTGCGCCGGCCGCCCGGACGATCCCCCCTCACGGGGCCGCCGCCCACGGGTTGTCGAAGCCGACGGGCACGTCCTTGAACCACCGGCGGTAGGTGTCGAGTTGCTTCACCAGCGGGTAGCCGGTGAGCTTCCGGGGGTACAGGATCAGGAAGAACGCCTCCTTCGTGCCGGACAGCCGGCGGTGGCGGTCGATGAGTCGCTGGGCGTCGGCCTGGTCGCGGACCTCCTGGCGGGGGTCGGGGCCGTCCGGGTCGAAGCTGTAGAGCTTGCCCGTGTCGCCGTCGATTTCCAGCACTTTCACGCTCATCCGGTCGCCGGGCGACGCACGTTCCTTTAGTAGCCGGTCGATGCGGCGTTTCGCGTCCGTCAGTTGCCGTTGCAACTCGGCCACGTCTTTCGGCAACTCCGCGGTCGGGTCGGGGGTTTCTCCGGTCTTGCCGGAATCGGGCGTGCTGACGAACGGCATCAGCAGGAAGATGCAGAACAGCAAAATCAGCACGTCGATGAGCGGGACGAAGAACCGCGTGACGGACCGCTTGGGGAGTTCGATCACGGCCGGCCCCCGCGGGTGACGGCCCCGACGGTGTCTTCGTCCGTCAGGTGCGGGGCCTGTGTCAGCGGGACGATCGGGGCGGCGGGCTCGCCGGCCAGCGCGCGGATCAGGTCGCGGCCGGCGATCACGACCCACGACGGCAGGATGTTCACCAACGCCATGAACAGTCCGCTGCCGGTCGCGGTGATGGCGGGGGCGTACTTCTTGATGATCTCCTGCGGCGTCGGCTGCGTCCCCGGCGAGATCGAGCCGAAGGTTTGCAGGATGGCCGCCACCGTGCCGAGGAGCCCGAGCAGCGGGAACCACTCGGCCGCTTGCGCGAGGTGTGTCAGCCAGCGGTCGGGGCGTTCGTCGAAGGTGGTTTCGCGCCAGCGGAGGGCCTTCCAGGCGAGGAGCGTCTGCACCGCGAACATCGAGAACCCGAGCGCGAGGATCAGCCAGTCGATCGGCGACTCCGCGACGCGGGACAGGTAGTCCCGGCGGGCGTCGGCCGGGATGGCGGCGAACACGAGCCCGGCCCCGAGCACCGGCACCGCCGCGAACGCGAACGGGAGGACGTGGTGAATCCAGAGCCGTTGCACGCTTTCCCCTTCGGAAGATGACGCGGTGTCGGGGTGACCGGGTGACGGGGTGATCGAAAATCGTCACCCGGTCACCCCGTCACCGTGTTACCCCGTCAGGTTGTCCGCCGATCGTGCCTCTGTCAGCCACGAGGGCATCGCTTGCAACTTCCCCGCGCGGTCGACGCAGGCCAGCGTCGTCGCCCCTTCCGCGACGAGCTTGCCGGTCGGCTGGAAGACCTCGTACTTGTGCTCCAGCCGCACGGGTGTGGCGCGGACGAGCGTGGTGCGGATCGTCAGCACGTCGTCGTACCGGGCGGGGCTCTTGTACTTCACCTCGACCTTCGACAGGACCAGGAAGAAGCCGGTGTCTTCGAGTTCGCGGTAGCTGACGCCGAGACCGCGGAGCAGTTCGGTGCGGGCTTGCTCGAAGTAGACGAGGTAGTTCGCGTGGTGCAGCAGGCCGCCGCGGTCGGTCTCGGCGTAGCGGACGCGGATCTGGATCTCACCGGTCATGTGACGGCTTTCCGTGTTCCTTGCGAGCCGCGGACGCAAGTCCGCGGGTTTTGGTTCGCCACCCGCGGACTTGCGTCCGCGGCTCGCCGATTCCACTCACTTGATGAACCCGACGCGGTCGGTCCGCAGTTGCAGCCAGCTGTCGCCGAAGAACGGGGCGAACACGAACACCGCCTTCCCGAGCATCAACCGTTCCGGAACGGTGCCCCACTTGCGGCTGTCCGAGCTCTGGGCGCTGTTGTCCCCGAGGCAGAGGTAGTGCCCCGGTTGAACGTAGAAGGTGTCCACGAACCCCGCCACGCCCGCGGCGTCGGGGCCCTCCGAGTAGGTGAAGTAGGTGTCCCGCCACAGCTTGACCTTCGACACGGCCACGTCCCCCTTCGCGCCGATGCTCGCGGGGGCGGCCACGTCGTTTTCGAGCGTCCAGCCCTCGCGCATGGGGTCCTCGTTGGCGGCGTACTCTTCCGGGAGCGGGTCCGGGGGCACGTCCGCGGCGGGGCCGAACGGGACCGCCTTGCCGTTGACCCAGACGCGGAGCCGGCAGTCGACGTTCGCGAACCGGAGGTCGTAGGTGCCGGGGCCGTCGAACGCGCACGCCGCGGACGTCAGATCGGTGGCTTGCTTCCCCGGCCCGGTCCGGGCGAGGGTGACGCGGCCGGCCCCGAGCGTCGCCTGGTAGCGGTGCGGGCCTTTGGAGAGCTCCAGGGTCAGTTCCGCGCCGGCGGCCTTCACCTCGGCCCGGCACTCCGAAATCAGGTCGCCGACCCAGTACTCGGTGCCGGACCGGAACCCGCCGCCGATCTCCTCCACGCCGCTGTTGTAGCCCATGAAGTTCTTGACGACCGACGGCTTGACGAGGGCCGGCGTCTCCCACTCCGCCCGGGTGCGGGGGACGAGGTGCTGGTACCGGACCCACTGCCGGTCGGGGCCGGTGTGGGCGAAGGTGCGCGGTTCGGCGGGGTTGTCCGGGGTCCACCCGACCGGGTCGGCCTGCCACCGGGGCGGGGCACCCGCTTTCGTCAGGGATTTCGCCTGGAAGTCGTTGTCGTACACGATCCGCCGCATCGCGAGGAGCTGGTCGTCGGTCTTGCGAATCAGCTCGAACCCGCCGGCGGGGAAGCCCTTCTTGCGGTCGGTCAGGAAGGCGTCGACGGCCGCCTCCGTGTTGTGGTAGGTGAAGTCCGCCCCGGCGGACTTCAGGGGCGGCCGGGTCTTGCTCAGCTTCTCGGCCTCCGGGCCTTCCCACAGCAGGGCCGGGTCTTCGGGCAGGCGGTACTTCTCCGCGCCGTGGGCGTCCTTCTGGCCGGGCGGGTAGTCCAGCTGCCGCGTGACGTACAGGTCGCCGCGGTTGATGGCGATCGTCTCGCCGCCGAAGCCCCACAGCCGCTTGATGTAGTTCTGGGCGGTGTGCTTGACCTGCGGGTCGACGGGGAACTTGAAGACGACGACGTCCCCCCGGACCGGGCCGCCGTCGAAGGCGTAAACGCCCTTGTGGACGAGCACCCGGTCGCCGCTCCGGTTGGGGGCGAACGGGAAGTCGCCCGGCTTGGCGGTCCCGGCCCGGCGGTCGCTCGGGTCGGGCGCGAGGTCGGCCCGGTACCGGCAGTTCGGGCAGCACGCCGCCAGCACGCGGTTCGCCCGGCCGCCGTCCGGGGGGTCGACCTCGTTCGACGAGTTCACCGGGAAGTCGAACCCGCACTCCGGGCAGTGGACGAGCTTCTGGTAGCCGAACAGCGTCTCGGCCATGCTCCCGGTCGGGATGACGAACGCCTCCACGACGAACAGCTTGAGCATCAGCACGAGCGCGACGACGAAGACGACGGTCTCGACGAACTCGCGGACCGAGTCTCGCGGCACCGGCTTCGGGGCCGGCTTCGTCGGCGCGGCAGTCGCAGATGCGGTCGGGGCAACGCCGGGCATAACAGGCTCTCGGAAGGCAGTGTCCGGTTCGATCAGGCTATTCGTTCGCTGAACTCGGTCCTTTGCAGGAAGGCAACCCCTCCCCCGGCCCCTCCCCGAAGCGGAGAGGGGAGGAAAACCCTCTGGCACCCCCTCTCCGGTTCGGGGACGGGGATGGGTTGTCTTTCCCTTACCGCAGCCACCGCAGCCGCGACCAGTCCACCGTCTGGAACGTCCGGTCCTGGCCGTTGACCGTCACCTTCCCGACCCGCATCGGCTGGTGGATCAGGAACGGCTTGCCGATGAAGTCCGCGGCCGGCACGCCGGGGGTCTTCCACTCCCGGCTATCTTGCGAGTCCGCGGAGTTGTCGCCGAGCATGAAATACTCGTCCGGCCCGAGCTGGCAACCCGGCTCCTTCGTGTTCCGCCCGTCGGTCCGGTAGTGGATGTCCCGGAACAGCTTCAGGTTCCGCACCGCGACCGACACGCCCCGCGCCCCGATCTGGAACGGCCGGTCGACCGCCCGCCGGCCCTTCGGCTTCGCGGGAAGGTCCAAGGGCGGCGCAATTTCGACGCCGTTCACGGCCAGGATGCCCCGGCGGTCCACGAACGAGAACTCGACGCGGTACGTCTTCCCGACCTCCAGCGGCACGCCGGCCCCGACGGATTCGAGAACGGCCGGCTTCGGCGGCGGCGGGTTCGCCTTCTTCCCCTTCGGCGGCGGCGGGGCCGGAAGCTCTTCCACCGACCCGAGCCGGGCGAACCCGGACCCGAACTCCGCGGTGACGTGGTCCCCGCCGTCACCGAGCCGGCACGCCAGCGAGCCGGACCCGCCGAGCACTTCGAGGTCGAAGGACACGGCGAAGTCGTGGACGGGGGTGTTTGACCGCTCCGTCGGCGGGCCGTTGTACGCCAGCCAGTCGCGAACGGGTTCGTCCGCCTTCGTGTCGAACTGCCAGTGCCGGTAGGTCAGCCCGACGGCCGTGTCCGGGGTCGCGGAGGCGTCGAGAAACAGGGCCGAATCGCGAAGAATGCTCTCGTCCGGCGGCTTCGGGACGGTCGGCGGCCGGGTCGCGGGGAGTTTCGGGTCGACGACCGGTTCGACGAGCCAGCGGGCGGTCCAGCCGCCCTGCGGCGCGAAGTTCATGTCGAAGACCGGGACCGCCGTTTCCCGGACCTGCGAGAGCGTCTTGCGGAGCAGTTCGCCGTTCGCGTAGGCGTCGCCGTCGGCGAGCAGGACCAGTTCCCCCGGCAGGCCGACGACCCGCTTCACGTACGGCTTCGTGTCGTCCACCGGGCACCGGAACACGGCCACCTCCCACCGGCGGGGGCTGCGAACCGCGTAGACCGTCTTGTCCACCAGCACCCGGTCGCCGGGCACGTCGGGGGCGGCGGAGAGGTCGACGGACTCGCCGCAGTTCGGGCACTTGCTCCGCTCGAACGGGGGCGGCCGGGTCGCCCGCAACCCGACGCGGACGGTCGCCCCGCACCGCGGACAGCCCCCCTCGCGGTGGTTCCCGACCAGCGACTCGGCCATGCTCCCCGTGGGCACGCCGAACGGCTCCAGGCCGATCGACCGGAGCACGAGGAACACGCACACGAACCCCGCGAGGATCTGCACCAGCCGGCGGAACGTCTCCCCGAACGACGGCCCGGGGTCCGGGTGCGGCGTCGGGGCCGGGGCGAGGACCAGCGGGATGGGCGGCTCGGTCGCCCGCGGCAGGGGCAGCGGCAGAAGGCCGGTACGTTCGCCGGACTCCCAGTCCTCGGACGGGGCCACGGGGGCCGAGTTGGGGTTCGGGCGATCCACGGTGCGAAACCCCGGTCCGTTGCGTTCAACGCGGTAGCGACCGCTTGTGCCACACGGTTGATTTTGTGGCCACTCGCGGGTAGAGTTCCCTTGCACCCACGTTTCGCCTAGTAGGGAGTCATCCCGAATGCAGGCGATCACGGGTGCAACCGAAGGCGAGGCGGCCGACCGCCTCGCCTTTTCCCGTTCAGAACACTTTCCCGATCCCGCACATTGGGAACCCTTGATTGTCGACCGCCTCCGGGCGATGGTACTGCCGCTCTCGGAAGGCCGCACCCAATTCACCCAGGTGGGGTTGCCCTTCTTCCGCGCGTCGCATGGTCGACGCGATCAGGTCCGCCACCTGAAGCGGAGGCAGGGACGCCGAGCTGCCGTAAGTGACACCCCCGACGAGCGCCGTCATCTCCCGGACCACCGTCATCGCCGTGACGCAGTTGCTGATTTCGTGATCGACCTGATGGGTTGACCAGTCCATGACAACCGTCCCGGTGGTGTGGTGGGTGAACACCTGATCGTAAAACTTCCCGATCAATCGCGTGAGCATGAGGGGAACGAACTTGTCTTCGGACAGCGGGTCCTGCGCCTTGGCCTTGGTGAGTGAAATCGAAAACACGAAGCACCTGTTCCGTTTCAGCAAGTCCGCGACTTCGAAACAAAACTTGCGGTTCTTCGACCGCGCCCATGCGTTGGGGGTCAGGAAGTCGGCGCTCTTGACCTCCCATTCGTGGGGCTTGCCGCGGTTCGGGAAGTACTTCGCCTTCGCGCCGCTGACCTGTCGGACGAAGTCGTGCCAGCGGTCCTCCGGGATCGAGAAGCCGGCAAAGACCGCGACCGGTGTCGGGTCGTTCGGGTGGACCTTCCCCGAGTCGTCCAGGTAGAGCAAGTGCATCGGGCGATCCGGTTCGGGCGTCGTGGCGGAGCGAAGGCGTCAGTCGTCCCCCGATTCCAGCACCGCCATGAACGCCTCTTGCGGCACCTCCACCTGGCCGATCTGCTTCATCCGCTTCTTGCCCTCGGCCTGCTTCGCCCAGAGCTTGCGCTTCCGGGTGATGTCGCCGCCGTAGCACTTCGCGGTGACGTTCTTCCGCAGCGCCGCGATGTTCTCCCGGGCGATGATCCGCGCCCCGATCGCCGCCTGCAGGCTCACCTCGAACAGGTGCCGGTCGATCTCCTCGCGGAGCTTCTTCAGGACCATCCGGCCGCGGCGCTCGGCGTTGCTGCGGTGGACGATGATCGACAGCGCGTCGACCTTGTTGCCGTGGACCAGAATGTCCATCCGGACGAGGTCCGCGGCCCGGTAGCCGATCACCTCGTAGTCCATCGTGCCGTACCCGTGGGTGACGGACTTCAGCTTGTCGTACAGGTCGTAGATCACCTCCGCGAGCGGCATCTCGTACACGAGGATGACCCGCTGCGTGCTGAGGTACTCCGTCCGCACGAACGTGCCGCGGCGGTCGGTACACATGCCCATCAGGTCGCCGATGTTCGACGCCGGGATCAGGAAGCTGATTTTGACGATCGGCTCGCGGAACTCCTGGATGCCGCCGCCGTCGGGCACGTCCTGCGGGCCGTGGACCTGGATCACCTCGCCGCCCATTTTCACGATCTCGAACGTGACGTTCGGGGCCGTCTGGACGAGGTTCAGTTCGCTCTCGCGTTCGAGCCGCTGCTGGATGATCTCGCGGTGGAGCATCCCGAGGAAGCCGCACCGGAAGCCGAACCCGAGG
Source organism: uncultured Alcaligenaceae bacterium (assembly GCA_964444365.1). Taxonomy (GTDB): domain Bacteria; phylum Planctomycetota; class Planctomycetia; order Gemmatales; family Gemmataceae; genus CAYUHJ01. The sequence goes on from CAYUHJ010000069.1 coordinate 18,995, forward strand.
CCGTCGGAGACTTCCGGCGTGAACGTGAAGCTGCTGTCGTTGAGCTTGAGTTTGCCGAGCGCCTCCCGCAGGTCCTCGAAGTCGTTGTTGTTGACCGGGTACAGCCCGGAGTACACCATCGGCTTCGGCTCCTTGTACCCCGTCAGCGGCTCGGCCGTGGGCTTGAAGGCGTCGGTAACGGTGTCGCCGATGTTGACGTCGTCGATGTTCTTGATGTTCGCGGTGAAGTAGCCGACCTGCCCGGCGGCGAGTTCGTCGACCTTCGTCATGCCGGGCCGGAACTGGCCCATGTCCGTGATGACGTACTCCCGCCCGGCCCGCATCATCTTCACCCGCTGGCCGACCTTCAGGCTGCCGTCGATCATCCGGATGTAGACGACGACGCCCTTGTACGTGTCGAAGTGCGAGTTGTAGATCAGCGCCTTGAGCGGCTCCGCCGGGCTGCCGGTCGGGGCGGGGATCTTGTGGACGACGGCTTCGAGCAGTTCCTCGATGCCGATGCCCGCCTTCGCCGAGACGCGCTTCACGTCGTCGGTCTCGATCATCAGCGCCTGTTCCATTTCGCCGATGACGAAGTCCGGCCGGGCGTGCGGCAGGTCGATCTTGTTCAGCGTCGGGATCAGCGTGAGGTTCGCCTCGATGGCCAGGAACGCGTTCGCGACGGTTTGCGCCTGCACGCCCTGGAACGCATCGACGAGCAGAATCGCCCCCTCGCACGCGGCCAGGGAGCGGGACACCTCGTAGTTGAAGTCGACGTGGCCGGGGGTGTCGATGAGGTTGAGTTCGTACTTCTGGCCGTTCTGTTCGTGGTAGATCGTGACCGGGTGCATCCGGATCGTGATGCCGCGCTCGCGCTCGAGGTCCATGCTGTCGAGCGTCTGGGCCTTGATGTCGCGGGCGGAGACGGCCCCGGTCTTCAGCAGGAACTGGTCCGCGAGCGTGCTCTTCCCGTGGTCGATGTGGGCGATGATGCAGAAGTTCCGGATGTGGGTCGTCGGCGTCGGCATGTCGGGTCGGCGCTCGGAGGCGAGGGGCGGACGAACCCCTTCAATCTACCACCCGTGAGACGGGGTGGATAGGGAAGGTTCGGGCCGGGCGGCCGGTCGATTTTCCCGCAATCCGCGGGCCGGGGTTCCTCGTCGGACCGGTACTCCCCTTTGCCTCCTCGGAGCCGCGTCATGGTTCGGGTTTTCGCCCTGGTCGGAGCGGTCGCGGCCGTCTCGTTCGCGGCTGCCGCCTCGAAGCGGTCCGTGAAAGTCGAACCGGGGGCGGTCGTCCCGAAGGGGACCGCGGTCGTGTTCGTCCTCGCCGGCCAGCCCGGCCCCGGCGAGAAGGGGGCCAAACCGCACGCCACCCTGACCGACTTCGCCACCGACGTGACCCTGACCGACGGCCCGTTCGACGTGTGGCTGACGCCGAAGGCCGGCAAGCCGATCAAGGTCGCGGACGGCTGGAAGCCGAAGGGGGAGGCCGCGACCATCGACCTGTCCACACTCGTCGGCGTGCTGTTCGTCCGCGGCGACGACCTGCCGCGGGCGGAGAGCGTCGTCGTGACGCCGCTGAAAGACCCCGGCCCGGACGAAAAGGGGCACGTCGCGGTGCAGGTGGCGGGCGACTACAAGGAAGACATGCTCGTCCCCGCCGGCACCTACGAGGTTTGGGTCAAGCCCGCGAACGGGGCCCGGCCGCAGCGGATCGTCGACAGCGTCCGCGTCCAGAACGGCCGGACGACGGAAGTGCCGGAACGGTGACGGATGCCGCCGGTCCGGTCGGGTCGTACACCGTCCGCATGAGCGACCCGGCCGCACCCGACTTCCGCATGCCCGCCGAGTGGGAGCCGCACCACGGCACCTGGCTGGCGTGGCCGCACAAGCGGTCCGACTGGCCGGGCCGGTTCGCCCCGATACCGTGGGTGTACGGCGAGATCGTCCGCACGCTGTCCCGGCACGAAGTCGTCCACCTGCTCGTCGCCGATTCCGCCCAGCGGGCCGCCGCCCGGCGGATCCTCCGCGATGTGGGGGCCGACCTCGCGAACGTCCGGTTCCACCCGTTCCCCACCGACCGGGGCTGGCTGCGCGACTCCGGCGCGATCTTCGTGCAAACCCCCGCCGGCGAAAAAGTCGCCCTCGACTGGGGGTTCAACGCCTGGGCCAAGTACCCGGACTGGACCCTCGACGACCGCACCCCGACGTTCGTCGCCGAGACGCGCGAGGTCCGCCGGGTCCGCCCGGTCCACCGCGGCTGGCGGGTGATCCTGGAAGGCGGCAGCATCGACGTCAACGGGGCCGGCCTGATGCTGACGACGGAAGAGTGCCTGCTCAGCACGACGCAGCACCGCAACCCGCCGTTCGACCGCGACGACTACGAAGCCGTCTTCCGCCAATTCCTGGGCGTGAAGAAAACCCTGTGGCTGAACCGCGGCATCGCCGGCGACGACACCCACGGCCACGTCGACGACCTCGCCCGGTTCGTCGGCCCGCGGACCGTTGTGCTGGTGCAGGAGGAGAACGAATCGGACGAGAACTTCGCCCCGTTGCGCGAGAACCTCGAACGGCTGGAGGGGATGACCGACACCGCCGGCGGCAAGCTGGACGTCGTCCCGCTGCCGATGCCGCGGCCCCTCGTCTTCCGCGGCGTGCGACTGCCGGCGAGCTACGCGAACTTCTACATCGCGAACGGCGTCGTGATCGTCCCCACCTTCAACGACCCCGCCGACCGCGTCGCCCTGGGCACCCTCGCCGAGCTGTTCCCCGACCGCGAAGTCGTCGGCATCCACTGCGTCGACCTGGTCTGGGGCCTGGGCACGCTGCACTGTATGACCCAACAGGAACCCGCCTGAAGGGATTCGCGTTGATTGGTTTTTCTCCCCTCTCCCCAGCGGGGAGAGGGGTTGGGGGTGAGGGGTGAACCTTCTCCCCCCACACGGCGACTGCGAGTGGGTGACGAGAATCCCCTCACCCCCTACCCCTCTCCCCAGCGGGGAGAGGGGAGACAGAATCAAGAATCCACGCGAGTCCGCCTGATCGCCCTTCCCCCGTTGGAGCCTTTCCCGTGCGCCACGCCTGCCTGCTTGCCCTTCTCACCGCCGGGGCCGCCTCGGCGAAGCCGGTCGACACCGCCGCCGCCCTCGTCGCCGCCGTCAAGGACGGGGCCGAGGGGGACACGATCGAGGTCGCCGCCGGCACGTTTGAACTCGACGCGCCGCTCGAACTGAAGTCGAAGATGACCCTCGTCGGGGCGGGGATGGACAAGACCGTCCTGACGAACGCGGCCGGGTGGAAGCCGGCGACCGCGACCCTGCCCGACCCGGAAATGACGACGAAGGGGATGGACACGAACGCCTACCTGATCCGCCTCACGGACAAGGCGGCCGGCGTCACGATCCGCGACCTGACCCTGCACGGCCCGCAAGTCCACGGCGCGATCTACGGCTGGGAGCCGACGGACTTGCACGTCGAACGGGTGCGGGTGAAGGAGACGCGGTGGGCCGGCATCCGCACGTTCGGGATGAAGAACGCGAAGATCCACGACTGCGACTTCGTCGACGCCGGCGGCCGGTGGGAGAAGGGGAAGCCGGGCGTGAAAGGGGGCATCACCGCCGGGGCCATCTTCGCGATCTGGATGGCCGACACGGAGATCTTCGACAACCGGTTCACCCGCACCCGGCAGGAACGCGAGCACGAGTTCTACGGCATCAAGGTCCGCCAGGGAAAGCGGAACCGGGTCCACCACAACACCATCGAGGCCAACTTCTCGATGGAATTCCCGTTCGAGAACGACGAGGACAACGAGATCGACCACAACGTCTGCCACGGGACGATTTCGATCCCCAAGCACGCCGGCGGGGTGGTGCCGAAGAGCGGCAAGACGTTCCACATCCACCACAACTACTTCAAGGACACTTATTCCATCGAGTTCGTCCGCAACGGCGTCGAGATCGACCACAACCTGTTCGACTTCGACCCCGCGAAGGACCACGGGAACCTGATCTCCGGGTTCGGGAACGCCACCGCCAAGGGGCCGGCGACCTTCCACAACAACCTCGTCAGCAACCCCGGCCGCGGCGTGATCTGGATCAACGAAGTCTTCAACGACCTGACCGTCCGCAACAACCACGTCGTCGCCCGCCCCACCGCGACGCCCCGGAAGGAGGGGCTGTTCGGGTTCAACGCGAAGACGGACTTCAAGACGATCGCGATCCGCGACAACGTGTTCGAGTGCGTCGAGCTGGCCCGGCCGCTGTTCCGGAACAAGGAGAGTTACGGGGCCGCGGTGGAAAACAACACGCTGACGAACGTGGCCGACGCGGACCAGTTGAAGAACCCGAAGGCCGACCGGCCGGTCGGGCTGGAAGCCCCGCTGACGTTCGCGTGCGGGGTGAAGGGCGAAGTCACCGTCGACGGGTGGAAGGCCGGGCCGACGAGGAAGTGAGCCCGGGCCGTGTTGATGACCTACTCCCCTCTCCCCGCTGGGGAGAGGGGTAGGGGGTGAGGGGATGACCCCCACCTTTGCAATCACTGGTTGGGGCTTGAGGCTACCCCTCACCCCCGGCCCCTCTCCCCAGCGGGGAGAGGGGAGGCCGACCAGGTCGTTCGATTCGGAACGGGTTCCGCGCGCTCACCCGATTGCCAACCCCTTGAACTCGCGCACGCAGCCGGTGATGGCGACTTCCGTCGGCAGCCGTTCGATGCTGGACGCGCCGAAGAAGCCGACGACGCCGCGGGTGTTCTGCAACACGTACGCGGCGTCCGCCGGCTCGGAGATCGGCCCGCCGTGGCAGAGCACCAGGACGTCGGGGTTCACCTTCTTCCCGGCGTCGGCCAGGGCCTGGACCCGCGTGACCGCGTCGTCCAGGGACATCGCCGTCTTCGCGCCGATGGTCCCCTTCGTGGTCAGCCCCATGTGCGGGATCAGCACGTCCGCCCCGGCCGCGGCCATCGCTTCGGCCTCGGCTTCGGTGAAGACGTAGGGGCACGTCAGCAGCCCGAGCTTGTGCGCCTCCGCGATCATCGCGACTTCCTTGTCGAACCCCATGCCGGTTTCTTCGAGGTTCTGCCGGAACAGCCCGTCGATCAGGCCGACGGTGGGGAAGTTCTGCACCCCGCTGAAGCCGGCGTCCCGGACGTCCCGGAGGAACTTCGCCATCCGCCGGAACGGGTCGGTGCCGCACACGCCGGCCAGCACCGGGGTCCGCTCGACGACGGGGAGGACTTCGCGGGCCATGTCCATGACGATCTGGTTGGCGTCGCCGTAGGGCATCATGCCGGACATGCTGCCGCGGCCGGCCATGCGGAACCGGCCGGAGTTGTAGATGATGATGAGGTCGATGCCGCCGGCCTCCGCGCACTTGGCGGACAGGCCGGTGCCCGCGCCGCCGCCGACGATCGGGCGGCCGGCCGCGACCTGGGAACGCAGGCGGGCGAGGATCTCGTCCCGTGGGAACATCGGACCGTCCGGATCAGGAGGGGGAGGAGGGCGGCGGCTGGACCGGCAACTGCGTGGCGGACTTCCGCTTCTGGCGGGCGGCTTCGGCGGCCTCGGCCTGCTGGAGCAGCTGGTTCAGCAGGGCCTCGACGTCGTCTTCCGGCGGCGGCAGGGAGCCGCGGGCCCGCTCCGGGATCTTGGTCTTCACCGCCTCCGGCCCGCGCCAGACCCGGAGGACGAGCTCGAAGACCGCGACCAGGAGGAAGCCCCATGCCCCCATCGTGAGGGGCAGCTGGAACCGCAACATCCCCGACACGTCCGCGCCGGTGGGCGGGACGAACCGGCCCTCCGACGGGTTCGCGGGGGGGGGCGGCACCTGGGCGTCGAACCAGATCCCCGCGACCTCGGCCATCAGGTATCCGACGAACGCGAGGAACGCCGCGGCGGGCAGGCCGTTCTTCAGAATGCGGACGAGCGTCGGGGGCATATCACATCCCGGGCGTCCGTCGCGGCCGAGGGCGAGGGTGGCAGCCGCCGCGGACAAGAACTAGCATACTATCCGTTTGCCGAACGGGAGGGGGTACGCCGTGGCCGTGTTGCTGCTCGGAACGCTCGACACGAAAGGGGCCGAGGCCGCGTACCTCCGGGACCGGTTGCGCGCCGCGGGCGTGCCGGTCGCGGTCGCGGACGCCGGAATCATCGGCCCGCCGGCGTTCCCTCCGGACATTACGCGCGAACAGTTGTTTGCCGCGGCCGGGGCGAGGTTCGACGACCTCCGCGCGCTCGGCGACCGGGGGAAGGCGGTGGCGACGGCGGCCGACGGGGCCGCGAAACTGGCCGCGAAGTTGCACCGCGACGGGAAATTGACCGGCGTCCTGGGCCTCGGCGGGTCCGCGGGCACGACGATCGGCACCGCCGCGATGCGGGCCCTTCCGGTCGGCGTGCCGAAGTTGATGGTCAGCACCCTCGCCAGCGGCGACATGCGGCCCTACGTCGGCACCCGGGACGTGATGACGCTGTACTCCGTGGTGGACATCGCCGGGCTGAACCGCATCTCCCGGCTCGTCCTCGACAACGCGGCGGCGGCGATGGCGGGGATGGTCCGAGCAGGATCCCCTCTGACCCCCTCCCCCCTTGGGGGGGAGGGTGGGGGTGGGGGGTATCTGCCACACCGAAGCGACCCCCACCCTAACCCTCCCCCCTCCCAGGGGGAGGGAACAAGAGACAAACCCATCGTCACCGCCACGATGTTCGGCGTCACGACCCCGTGCGTGGAAACCGCCCGGATGGCGGTCGAAGCCGCGGGGTTCGAGGTGCTGACGTTCCACGCGACCGGGGCCGGCGGCCGGACGATGGAAGGCCTGATCCGCGACGGACTCGTGTCCGGGGTACTCGACCTGACCACGACCGAACTCGCGGACGAACTCGCGGGCGGGATCATGGCGGCCGGCCCGGACCGGCTCACGGCCGCCGCGATTGCGGGGGTTCCGCAGGTGATCTCCGTCGGGGCCGTGGACATGGTCAACTTCGGCCCGCCCGACACGGTGCCCGCGAGGTACAAGGACCGCCGGTTCTACCGGCACAACCCGATGGTCACGCTGATGCGGACGACCCCGGAGGAGAACGACCGCATCGGCAAGGACCTCGCCGAGAAGGCGTGTGCCGCGCGGGGGCCGACCGCGATCCTGCTCCCGCTCCGCGGGGTGTCGGCCATCGACGTGGAGGGCGGCCCGTTCTGGTGGCCGGAGGCGGACGCGGCCCTGTTTCAGAGCATCCGCAACTGGGTGTACGGCGTCGAACTCGTCGAGGTCGACGCCCACATCAACGCGCCGGAATTCGCGGCGGCGGCGGCGGCGAAGCTGCTAGCGCTGATGAATCGGGCGTAAGCATCGTGCCCGTGGCGGAGGTGGCTCTGACTCCCTCCCCCTGGGAGGGGGGAGGGTTGGGGTGGGGGTCGCTTGGGGGGTGAAGTCTCTACCCCCCACCCTCCCCCTCCCCCCCAAGGGGGTAGGGGATCCGAATCCAACCTGCTCAATTCGTCCAACAAGGGCTACTTCCACGCGACGTTCGCCCGTGCGTCCTGCGGGTTCCGCTTGGCGAACTCCTCGATCAGTTTCTTGCTCTCGTCGTCGACCCCCGCCGGGGTCACGACCTTCATCACGAGGTACTGGTCGCCGCCGGCGATGCCCTTGCCGCGGAGGCGGATCCGCGACCCGCTGGACGTGCCCGGCGGGATTTTCACCGTCAGCCGCGAGTCGTCCGGGGTCGGCACTTCGACCTTCGTGCCGAGCACCGCTTCCGCGAGGCCGAGCGGGACTTCGAGGATCACGTCCGGGCCTTCCCGCTTGAAGAACGGGTGCGGTTCAATGTGAACCCGCAGGTACACGTCGGCGGACCCGGTCGCGGAGGCGGGGACGCGGAGTTTCTTGCCTTCCTCGATGCCGGCGGGAACCTTGACGGAAATCGTCCGCCCGCCGACGGAGATCGACACGCTCCCGCCGTTGGCCGCGACGCCGAACGGGACGGTGATATCCGTCTCGACGTCTTCGGGCGGCGGAGGCGACCGCCGGCCGCGGCGGGACTTCCGCCCGCCGCCCATCAAGTCGCCGAAGTCGAACCCGCCCGCGCCGGGTCCGCCGGACCCGCCGAAGAGGTTACGGAACATCTCCTCGGCGGCCTGCGGGTCGACCTGCTGGCCGCCGCCGAACCCGCCGGGAAACCCGCCCGCACCGGGGAAGCCGCCGCCCGGCATGTTCGCCCCGGCGTGGCCGAACGTGTCGTACTTCTGCCGCTTGTCCTTGTCGGACAGCACCTCGTAGGCGGACGAGATCTCCTTGAACTTGGCCTCGGCCTCCTTGTCGCCGGGGTTGCGGTCCGGGTGGTGCTTGGCGGCGAGCTTGCGGTACGCCTTCTTGATCTCCTCCTCGGAGGCGGACCGGGAGACGCCGAGAACCTCGTAATAGTCGCGGGGCATGGCTTCCGTTTGCGTCGGCATGGGATAGGACTGCGTCTATTCTATCCGGCGAGCGGCGCGGCGTGAGCCCGCCGTGGGCACCTTCATCC
>CAYUHJ010000070.1:0-27231 GCA_964444365.1 uncultured Alcaligenaceae bacterium
TGCCGACGACGCCGACGAGCCCCACCCACCACGCGAGTTCGGCCGCCGCCCACGGCGCGAGCGGGAACGCGAAGCGGATCAGCCCGTACCCGCCGAGCTTGAGCAGCACCCCCGCGAGGATCATGCTCACCGGGGTCGGGGCTTCGACGTGGGCGTCGGGCAGCCACGAGTGCAGCGGCACGACCGGCACCTTCACCGCGAACGCGAAGAACAGCAGCCCGAACAGAAGGTATTGCGACTCCTTCGAGCAGACCGGCTGGGCCTTCAGCCGGGCAATCGCCGCCTCGCGGTCGACGCCGGGGGCGAACAGCCGGACGGCCCGCTCGTCCTTCCCCGGTGCGGCATCGGTCGGGTCTTCGACCGTCCGCGCGGCGAGGCGGTCTTCCTGCCCGGAGAGCACCAGCATCACCGCCCGGCCGACTTTCGACAGCGTGACCGCGTCGAAGCTGTGAACTTCACCGCTGGTGCCGTACTTCTTAGCATCGGAAGCGTGAGCCCGCGTGACGTTCTGATCGACGAAATCCCGCACGTCCACGCTGTAAAGGGCAATGATCGCCGCGAGTAACCCGACGCTGCCGGTCAGGGTGTAGAGCACGAATTTCACGGCCGCGTACTTTCGTCGACCGCCGCCCCACAGCCCGACGAGCAGGTACATCGGGAACAGCATCACTTCGTAGAAGACGTAGAAGAGGAACAGGTCCAGCGCCATGAATGCACCGAGGACGCCGGTTTCGAGGACGAGTAGTAATGCGAGGTAACCGCGCAGGTTCTTCTCGATGGTCCAACTCGCGACGACGGCGAACAGCATCACGACGGTCGTGAGCAGCACCATCGCGAGCGAAATCCCGTCCACGCCGACGGCGTAGTTGACGTCGAACCGCTCGACCCACGCCCTTCGTGTGAGCAGGTCAAAGCTCTTGAACGGGGCCGGCACCGGCTTCGAGGCGTCGGCGATTTGCTGGTCCGACCGCGCGTCGAGCCGGGCGGCAGGGTGGTACATCGAACGCGTGCTGCGGTCGGAATACGAGTCGAGCAACCGCTGATAGTCAATGAGCGTACACAGGGCCGCGACGAGTGTGGCCGCGGTGCCGACGAGCGCCCACCACCGCATCAGTTCGCGGAACCGGGCGGGGATGACGAACAGCCCGAGGGCGAACGCGAACGGCAGGAAGATCAGCACGGATAGCTGAATGAGGTCGAGTTCGCGGTCCGCCAACAGGGAGTCGAGCATCGGGAGATTCCTTCCGGGGTCCGGCCACCAGCATCCCCCGCCCGCCGACGGCGGTCAACCCCAAGCGGGGCTCACAAGTCGTCTGCGGTGATCCAGTCCTGTGCCGCGTGGCGGACGCGAACCGTTTCGCCTGTCGGCCTCGACGGCGGGGAGAACGAGGATCGCGTGTCCCACGGCTCACGCCGGCTTCACCAGCGGGAGGTTGAACTCCGACGCGATCTCGGCCATGACTTCATCGAGCGGACGACCCAGCCCCGCCTTCGCGTCGGCGATCGACTGCCGCAAGCTTGCGAGGAACTCGTCGCGCGTCTCGTCCGCCGGGGGGACCGGCTCCAGGTAGAGCCGCGTGCCGTCCGGCGGCGGGGGGCCGTCGCAGACGATGACGCCGTTCACGACCGTTCCGTACCAACTCATGGCGAACCCTCCGGGACCTGTCCTGTCAGTTTACCTCACGGCCTGCGGCAGAGCACCACCTCCCGGTATGATGGCCCTTGCTGGCACCCCGCGCACCGAGGGCGGATTGACATGACCGAACGCGAATGGGCGGCGGCCCGCGACCCCGTCACGATGTGGGCGTTCGCCGAGCCGCGGATGACGGCCCGGCAGCGGCTCCTGTTCGCGGCCGGGTGCTGCCGCCGCGTCTGGCCGCTGTTCACGGACTTCCAGTTGCGGAACCTCGTCGAGATCGGCGAAGCGGTCGCGGACGGACAGGCGAACCGCGAGGCGCTGGAGCAGGCGCTGAACGAGTTGCCGGCACCCGGTGCGCGTAGTGAAGCAGAATTGCCATTACTCGAAGATCGCCCACTCTTCCATGCGGCGCGAACGACCGGAATCGTAATGGCAAGCGGATATCCCCCTGTTCTGTCGTATCCACCAACCGGCTTTGGCATCGTCAACTGGAACGAACTCCCCGCGTGGTGCCGGCACGTCTATCACGCCGCCCGTGCCGTCGCGGACTTCAACGGTCGGCGCGCTTCGGACGAAACCTGTGCCGCCGCCGGAGACGCGGCCGCGGAGAGGTTCGCCGAGTCGCACCCGAATCATCCGAAGATCGCCGCCCTGCGGGAGCGGGTCGCCGCCGAGGTGTCGAAGCTCGACGACTACCGGTTTCGCGGCATGATCCAGGCGACCGAACGCAAGGCGGAGGAAGTCCGGCAACTCGACGCCGCGGTGCAGGCCGCGATCGCCCGGCTGAATGAAGAGATGGCCGCCGAGGCGCGAACGGTGCGGGACCGGGAGGCGACAATGGAACGCGAGGCCCTGGCGGAGTTGCTGCGGTGCGTCGCCGGGCACCTGCACCGCCCGGCCCCGGACTTCGACCCCGCGTGGCGGACCGAAACCGTCGAGGGGCTCGTCCGCCGGATGTACGACACCCGCGAGTTCGGGGCCATGCCGATCCTGGCGGACGCCCTGCAGGACGCGGGGTGTGAGGATGCGTCCGTGTTGACGCACTGCCGACACGGCACCGCCCACGCCCGCGGGTGCTGGGTCATCGACCAGATCCGCTCGTGGGCGCTGGCCGTCGCCCCGCGGTGAGCCGTCACGTCCCGATTTGTTCGGCGGACCGCTCACGACTTCGCCCGGCCGGTGTTGTATAATTCGGTCTCCACCCACATCCCCGTCAGGAACTCCCGATGACTTCTTCGTTCCCCTCCCGGCGAATCGGGTTCGTGGCCGCCGCGGTGCTGGTCGGCGTGGCCGCGGCCGGCTCGCCGGCCCAGACGCTGCCCGAGTTCAAAGGGCTCGCGAAAACGGCGGACATGCCCAACAACGGCCGGTCCCAGATGTACGCCCTCAAGGACGGCAAAGACGTCGTCGGCGGGCCGAACCTCGCCCGGAACCGGGAACTGTTCGCGGCGGTCGCCCAGCACTACCTGTACAAAATCACACAAGAGCAATACTACGGCGTCGCCCCGGAGGGGGCCGAACTGAAGCCGCGGAACATGGAGAACAGCCTGGACTACGTGTTCGAGGACCTGCGGAAGTTCTACCTCGTCGTGCCGGCGGCGAACGCGAAGATGACCGTCGACCAGGTCGAGTACATCAAGGAGTTCGGGGCGGCACTGGACGCGGTGCTCGTCGAACTGCTCAAGAAGCGGCCCGCGCCGCTGGTGCGGGTGAACGTCGCCCGGGCCCTTGCGGTGGTCGCCGCGACTGGGGCCCCGGCCCACGCCAAGACGCTGACGGACCTGCTCAAGGACAAGTCCACCCCGCCGGAAGTGCTGCTCCACACGTACAAGGCCGTCGAAGCGTTCCTGTCCGCCTACGACCCGAACGCGGCCGGCGGGCGGAACTGGTTCCGGCACACCGTCCAGGGGCAGGAACTCTACGACCTCATCAAGGCGCTCGAAGCCCACGTCATCGACGGCCCGCCGATCGCGGACAAGGTGGCCATCTCCCCGCCGCCGGTGACGAAGACGGGCGAGCAACCCCCGACCCCGCCGGCCGGCCGGCTCGACAACAAGTCGCTGACGCCGGAGCAGGTCGAAGTGGTGCGGTACTTCCGCAAGGCGGCGGTCCGGGCGCTGGCCCGGTGCCGCAACGACGCCCTGCCGAACAACGCCGGGAAGGTGGACCTCCGCCCGGCCCTGACGCTCGCGAAAGTCGCGGTGAACGACGCCTCCCTGTACCCGGACGTCTCGCCGGCGGAGGTGGCCGAGGCGGTGATCGGGCTGTGCGAACTGCCGCCGGGCCAGAACCTCCGGATCGACGAGGTGGCGACGGCGATCGCGACCGGGATCGCCACCCTCGGCCGGCTGAAGAACGTCGCCCCGGACGACAAGACGATCCCGTGGAAGGTGTACGGTGCCCGCCTCTCGCAGGCCCTGAACGTGTGGAAGGGTTCGACGGCCGTCCACGTCCCGGCCACCCCGTTCGCGAAGTTGATCGGCACGGTGGCGGACCTGTGCCAGAAGGAAGTGGTGGGGCCGCTGGAGCAGGGCAAGCCGACGAACCCGGACCGGGTCACGGACTGGACGACGCAGAACACGCCGAAGGACCCGAAGCGGGCGGTGTTCGACGACGCCCCGGACAAGCTCACCCCGCGGGCGGTGGGGCGGTAGGACCGTCCGAGAGTCGTCGCTCTCTCGCACGCCGGACAAGGGTCCGGCGTGTTTTTTTTGTCTACATCATACATGATAGACGAATAGATGTCGGCATCGTATATATGATATGCCCGAGGAGGCACGCGCTTTCTCAGGCCACAAGAACGCCATTTCCTGCTCGGTTTCGCGTGAAATCTACGGCCGTGCCACATCTCTGAAAGTTGTCATATTTCCTGTCAGCTTTCCTTGATGTTTCCGTGTATGCATTCGTAGAGTTCATCATGGTTGCGAGACGACGCCCGCTCTCCTCCCGTGTCGAATCCGTCCGCGACTCGCTCATCCGCGGACACGCCCGCTCGAACCAGTACCGTCCCCGCGGTCGAGACCGCGTCGCGGCGTTACGCCCTCTCCAACTTCGAGGATTGAAATGCCTTGCGTCCCCGTGTCGCGGCCCCGCCGCGGCTTCACGCTGATCGAACTGCTGGTGGTGATCGCGATCATCGCGCTGCTGATCGGGCTGCTTCTCCCGGCGGTCCAGAAGGTGCGCGAGGCGGCCGCCCGCGCTCAGAGCCAGAACAACCTGAAGCAACTCGCTCTGGCGGCCCACAATTACCAGGACGCGAACCTGAGCCTGCCCCACAACGGGACGTGGTCGAACACCGGGTGGGCGTTCGGCGACCCGTGGACGGGGTTGCCCCGTCCGGCCGCCGCCGAGGGGTGTTCGTGGGTGTACAAGGTGCTGCCGTTCATCGAGCAGGGGAACCTTTACAACACCTGGAGCTACACGACGCCGGTGAAGACGCTGATGGACCCGGCCCGCGGCGGGACCGGGCTGTCGGCGAAGCCGTACTCCGGGTCCGGGCACGACAGGGAGTGCGGTCCGGTGACGGACTACGCGGCGAACGGGGCCCTGATCGGGTCCGGGATGAACACCGTCAAGGACCCGTCGACCGGCGCGCCGACCGTCCCGCCGGGGTGGAGCGGGGCCCCGTCCGGGTGGAAGACGTTCAAGCGGACCATCAACGGCATCACCGACGGGTCGTCGAACACGCTGCTGATCGGGACGAAGGCCATGGCGACCCAGGTCTACTCGAACCGCGGCCCCGGCGACTTCACCATGTCCAACGGGGCGACCCGGAGCAAGCTGGACGACACGATCACCGAGGGCGGGACGGCTCACCAGGGGGTCGGCCGGGCGTGGGTTCCGGACACGGCGTGGTACATGGCCGGCGACCCCGGCGCGGCCGACCCGAACAACCCCTACGGCTACGACATTCCCGGCAACACCTTCCGGGTGGCCTCCGGGTGGGCCGCGTGGTACCCGACGACGTTCGAGTTCGTCAAGGACGCCCCGGACCTGGACGCGATGAACCGGTGGGGCGCGCCCTACGCCGGCGGGTGCCCGATCGCGATGGCGGACGGCAGCGTCCGGACGGTTCGGTTCACCCGGGACTGGAAGATCACCGTCCCGCTCGTCACCCCGAACGGCGGTGAGCTGTTCACCCTGGACTGACCGAACTCCCCTCCCGACCGGTCGCCCCGACCGGTCGCCTTGCTCAGGTGGATCCATGTGGAATCGAGTTCTCCCCGCGCTCGCGGCGGGCGTGGTTCTGGTGTCGGCCGGGTGCTCGTCCAAGACGGGCGGGTTCGACGGGCCGACGGTGGACGCCTTCAACGGCCGGGTCGTCCGCGACGGCAAGCCGCTGTCGCTGTCGGACTCGGATTCCGCCCAGTTGAAGTTGGTCCACAACCCGACCGGCCAGTCGTTCGGCATCCCGCTCCGGCCGGACGGGACGTTCAACATCGGGTGGATGCCGATCGGCAAGTACACCGCGATGCTCGAGCGGAAGCCGAAGGACGCGCGGGGCGGCCCGCGGGTGGACGCCGTCCCCGGCGGGTTCGAGATCGAAGCCGGGAAGACGGAGTACACCGTCGAGCTCGGCAAGTCGCTGAAGCTGTAACCGCCCGCGACCAGCCTCGGCAATCGCGTTGCGTGCCGGGCCGCGGTTCCGGACAATGGGCGTGTCGCCCGGTCCCGAACCGCGGAGCAACGTGATGGATCGACGGGAACTGTTCGCCGCCGTAGCGGCGGGCGCGGCCTCCGGACCCGCCCGCGCCGCAGGGCACGCCCCCAAGGGTGCCGGTGGCCCGATGGCCGGGCCGCACCTGCACTTCTGCGGCATTCACCTCGCGAAAAAGAATCCGAAACTTCAGTTCATCACTCAGCACTACTGCGCGGCCCACACCGGCGGCCCGGAGGGGGACGTCTTTCAGTGCGTCCTGTTCGACGGCACCGGAGCGAACGCGAAGCTCGTCGGCGTCGAGTACCTCATCTCGGACGAGGCGTACCGCAAGCTGCCCGCCGCCGAGAGGCCGTACTGGCACGCCCACACCTACGAGGTACTCAGCGGCGGGCTCATCGCGCCGGGGATGGACCCCAAGGACGAGGCGGCGTTCATGAAGACCGTCCTCACGACGTGGGGCAAGGCCTGGCACACCTGGCCCGACCCGTCCACGGCGGTGCCGATCGGGGAACCGTTGCTCATCTGGTCCCTGATGGGGGACGGGCAAGTCGACCCGAAGGTCGTCGCCGCCCGCGACAAGGAGTTCAACGTGGACACGGCCAAGATTCGCGAAAGTCGGATCGCATCCTTTGGGCTGGAACCGCCGCGCGTCTCGTTCCCGGCGGACCTGTCCGCGGCGGGCCGGCAGTGGACGGATGAGGGCGAGGATCGGCCGACCAAGCGGAAGTAAGTCGATTCGCTGCTTCCGACTGGAGTCCATCCTCCTCGATTCCCCGGCCGCCGCGTTCGGGAAGTTGATCGGCACGGTGGCGGACCTGTGCCAGAAGGAAGTGGTGGGGCCGCTGGAGCAGGGCAAGCCGACGAACCCGGACCGGGTCACGGACTGGACGACGCAGAACACGCCGAAGGACCCGAACCGGGCGGTGTTCGACGACGCCCCGGACAAGCTCGCCCCGCGGACGGTGGGGCGGTAGGGCTACAAACCATCCCAGCCGGATTGTATCATCCGGTTGTCGTCTTGCGATTTGGACACTTGTTCCGAGACGGACCGAGCAAATGAACGTCTGCTTCCGGCCGATTGTACTCAATCTGGAAGACCGCCTCCTCCCGGCGTCGCTGCTGTCCTACGAGTACGGCGGGCCGGGCGGGTACAGCTACCAGCCTTTCGCAGTGCTCGACGACTTCTCCTCTTATGATTCCTTCGTCGACTTCGAGGTGCTCGGTCCTCTTTGTGCCCACTTCCAGGCGCTGGACGAACTCGGGCAGTTGCCCGAATACATCCGCGGGTACGTGCACCAGCCGTCCGACGGCTTCAACGTCATCACGTCTGCCATCCGGCTGGACATAAACGGCGATCCCTACGAGGAACCGGACCCCGACGTGGTAAGAGGCCCTGACAAAACCGTCGAAAACTACATGTTGTCGTTCATCAAGATCCGGAAGCACACACCGCATGCGGCTAGGGTCGCCCACGCATCGCGGATGACGCCCAGGCGGTCGTATCGGACCCGCATCCGACGAAACCCCTTCACCCAACTGATCGTTCGTTCCACCACCCAACGCACCTTCCCCAACCCACTGCCGTGCGGCGTTCGACGCTTCCCGATCCGCGGCTCGATTCCCATCCAACGCAACAGCCAACGCGTCGAATCGCTGTCGTACCCCCGGTCCGCATACAACTCATCCGGGTGCTCCTTCGGACGACCAGGCTTGCCGCCCACCTTCGGGAACGCCAGCACCAGCGGGAGGATTTGCGTGTGGTCGCTCGCGTTCGCCGGGGCCGTCCGGATCGCCAGTGGCACCCCGGTGTCACTGACCATCAGTGTGTGTTTCGTGCCCAATTTTCCGCGGTCCACCGGGCTGGGGCCCGTCTGCTCGCCGCCGCCAAACGCCCGCACCATGACGCCGTCGATCACCACCAAATCGAGGTCGAGCTTGCCGGCCTCGCGGAGCATCCGGAGGAGGTCGGCGTGGATGCGGTCCCAGACGCCGGCCTCTTCCCAGGCCCGAAGCCGGCGATGGGCGGTGCGTCCGGAGCAGCCCAACTGAAGGGGGACGTCTTCCCAGCGGCACCCGGTGGTGAGGACGAACCAGATGACCCGGACGACGATCTCATGCGAGACCCGGCGTCGTCCGCCGTAGCGTCCGGGCGGTTGTTCGGGCGGCAGATGGTGGGCGATGGTGTCATAGAATCCATCCGGCAGCGTGGCGTGTGCCATGAGTAGACCCTCCTGGAGTCAGGTGAGTCAGAGAGCTCATAGCGTGCCAAACGCAGAATAGGTTTTGTCAGGGCCTCAAGCGTCGTGCGGGGCGCAAACGCGGTCGAGGGCGGGCGTCACGGCACGTTCGTATTCTCCCGGACTGGCGACTTGAGCCAACCGCTGGACGTGGCTTTCACCCTGCACGGAACGGCCACCGAAGGCGACGACTACGAGCCGCTGCCGCGCTCCGTGTCGTTCGACGCGGGCGAATCGACGGCAACGGTCGAGGTGGTGGCGATCGACGACAAAATCAAGGAAGATCTCGAACGCGTGCGTGTTCGGATCGAAGACGGAATCGGATACCTCGTCGGCGCGGACCGGGCGGCGAACGTTGCGATTCAGGACAAGAACGTCCCGACTCTCGTGATCCGGGACGCGAACGGGAACGACCTCGCGGCCGACGGTAGCTTGAAGGTCGCCAAGTGGGAGAACGCCTTCGAGGTCGTTAAGGTCGGCGGTGAGGAGGTCGTCCAACTCAAGCCCCCATCCGGGGGAGACGCCAACACGGACTTTCTCGACCGCGACCCGGACCGGTTCACGGTCTGGGTGTACGACCTGAAGACCTGGAAGAAGAACAAAAACGAGTTCATCGAGGCGAAGATTTCGACGGCGAACGTCGCGGGGCGGAAGGCCTACAACGATGACCCGACGGCCATCTCCCTGACACGGACGACAGAGGAAGGGTGGTTTAAATCCGATTCACAGATTCTAGTGTCGAACGAGGCAGACGACGTTTATGAGGACACCGAACGCATCGGACAGGACGATCGAGGCCCGGACGACGCCATGAAGTATACCAAGGACAAACTGCGATACCGTCTCTCCGACCGGACGCACCGGATCGCGCTGGGCGGGACGGTGAAAGTGACGTACAAGGGGGCGGAGGATGTCGCGGCGACAGTGAAAGTGGACAAGGTGGTGAAGTTGAACATCAACATCATGAATATCACAGCCGGTGGCGCGGCTAGTGTCAAGGAAAAGCAAGTCCAGAAAGATTTGAATTCGGCCAGAGAGGCCTTCGCTCAAATCGGAATCGACATCTCGTTTTCGATTCATGATTCAGATCCGCCGAAAGGCGTGGATTTGTCTGATGGTCTAGGCACCAAGGACCGAGTGACTTCCGATGAGGAAATTGCTCTTCTAAGACACAAAAACATACGAACAGATAACGAATCTGACATCGAGGTTTACTACATCACCAGATTTAATCGCAACATCGAAGGGGCCTCCTATTTTGGAGAAGCGAGTGTCAAACTCGGAATTCAAGACAGCATCGTAATGACAGCAAAGACGAGGGCACACACGCTAGCCCACGAAATTTTTCACATACTGTCTAATCGCAGCGAGAATGGCGGGCATTATCCTTACGATAATGATAAAAAATCAAAATTAGACACTGTGAATTTGATGATCGGCAAAGAAGACCCTGGCAATGATGTATTGATCTTTGAAGCGCGGAGATTGACTTCTGCACAAGAACAAGACGCCCGGAATAATAGAAAAGATTTGCTACATGAGTCCGAGTAACGATTTCAGATGCCGTAATCGCGACAAGTAGGAGTATTCACCATGCCATTCTCATTCCTTTTATGCTTAATGTCTTGTTTCGCGTGTCCGCGTGCTGCGCCATCCGCGAAAGAAATTCTAGAAGAACTTGGAGGAGCGGAGTTTCCCGGAGCAGAGCGGCTACAACGGTTCGGGGCCTTGGCCTTCCCCGCGTACCTCGATCTGCTTAACGATCCGCGATGCAAACCGATATACGTTTCAAGGATATTCTATATCCTTGAAACATTTGAAGGCGATCGAAGCATGTTTCTAGAGCACGCCGTCTTCCGTCTCGCGGATTCGGACGACGGGGTCCGGTGGCACGCTGTCCGACTCCTCGCCGTCATCGGTTCGGAAAAGGACTGCTCCCCGATTATCTCGCTCCTGTCCGACGAGGAAACCGTCGTTCGATACGGTGCCGCCAAAGCCCTCGCCAAGATCGGCGGCAAGCGGGAGATCGCGGCGATGAACGTGTGGCTGAAGGTCGGCAACCACCGCGACGACAAGGACTACCTCCGCCACGTGGAGAAGTGCCGGGACGAGATCAAAACCCGCCTCGACCGCCCCAACCGGCCACGGGAGTGAGGGCTTCTCTCAAGACTCCAAGCGGTCTCGTTGTGAACCGATACTCCTGCCGTTCCCCACATGAGTCCGAGTTTTCTGATTGCCCATTTTCCCCGGTAAACTGCGGAAGCTGTACCGGTGGTGTCGGTCGCGGCGGTCGTGCGGGTTGTGACCGAACCGGGGGGACACTTCTTCCGGAGATGCCGGGCGTGCCGTTCGTTCCGCGGCCGCGGACGGACGAAATAGACAGTGCAACGCGAACACTCGACGCGGTGCCTCAGAACGAGGTTCAAGGAGGAATCCCGTGAACGTCCAACAGTTCCGCCCGCTGGCGGTTGCACTCGGCATGTGGGTCGGGGGGGAAGCCCTCGGCCAGGAGTCGACCGCCGGGACCGTGGTCCCCGCGTCGGCTAACCAGAAGCTCGCGGACGCGGTCGCCGAGAAGCTGACCACCCTCGCGGAAGCCCAGGGTGCCGACGTGAGCGTCCACTGCGTCGGCGGGGTCGTGACCCTGACCGGCGGGTGCAAGGACACGAACCAGAAGTCCGCCCTCGTCCAGGCGGTCCGGGTCGTCCCCGGCGTCAAGATGGTGAAGGACGGGCTGACGGCGACCCCGGTCGCCGCGGCGACGGCCGACAGCAAGGTGATCCCGGTTCAGGCCCAGGCCCCGGCGAGCCTGCCGGCGTTCGGGCCGGTCTCCGCTCCGGTGGCGATGGCTGCTCCCCCGGCGGGTGGTGGGGCCGGCCCGGCGATCGAGCCGGTCCCGCTCGGCCCGGTCGGCCCGCACGGTGCGGACATGAACGCCCCGCCGCTGCCGCCGAACGCGTGGCCGACCTACGCCCCGCACAACAACCTGTCCCGCGTCGGGTACCCGACTTCGTACCCGTACAACGCCTTCCCGTTCATCGGGCCGTTCTACCCGTTCCCGAAGGTGCCGCCGGGCTGGCGGTCGGTCAAGCTGGAGTGGGAAGACGGACACTGGTGGTACGGCCGCACGTCCACCCCGCACGACTACTGGCGGGTGCGGTTCTGGTAACTCGTAACCGAGCAGGAATCTCTCCTCGCTGCGACCGGCCCGCGGGATCGTTTCCCGCGGGTCCGGTCGTTTTCCTTGTTTCGGGTCGCGTAGAATTCTTGACGCCACCAGGGGGAAGGCCGTGCTCGACCCGTTCTCCGCGTTCGACCTCGCGTTTACCGACCCACGGCACCCGTTCCACGTCCTGCACATGGAGATGGCCCTCGAAGAAGCCGCGACGGCGGGGGACGAGGACGAGGTGCCGGTCGGGGCGGTGATCGTGTCGCTGGAACGCGGGCAGGTGATCGCGGCGGCGCACAACCAGAAGGAACAACTCAAGGACCCCACCGCCCACGCCGAGATGATCGCGCTGACGCAGGCGGCGGCGGCGCTCGGGTCGTGGCGGCTGGAAAAGACGATCCTGTTCGTGACGATGGAGCCGTGCCCGATGTGCGCCGGGGCGATCGTCCAGGCCCGGGTGCCGGTGGTCGTGTACGGCTGTGCGGACCAGAAGGCGGGGGCGTGCCACACGCTGTACCAGATCACGTCCGACCCGCGGCTGAACCACCGGTGCCAGGTCGTCGGCGGCGTCCTGGCGGAGCGGTGTGCGGGGCTGCTCTCCGCTTTCTTCGCCCGGAAACGCGCGATGGGGAAGAAGTAGCCCCGCAGAACCGTCGCCACCCGCCTGCCCGGACCCGCTCCGCCCCGGGCGGCGCGAACGAATGCTTCCGTGCCGGCGTAGGGGGTGTTAGACTCAAGTCTGGAATCATTTCGCGCACCCGGTCCGGAGTCGTCCTCATGCGGAGCCTTCTTCCGCTGCTCGCCGCGGTCCTGACCGCCGGACAAGCCGCCGCCCAAAACTCGTCCGTGTACTCGGCCGCCGTGCCCCCGAGCCGGGACGCCCTGGACCGGCTGAACCTGCGGACGGAGTGGGCGATGAACGTCCCGCTCGACGGCCGCGACGACGGCCTCGGGCTGGTACAAGTGGCGAACGGCGATCAGGTGTTCGTGCAGACGAAGTCCGGGCTGCTCGTCGCCCTGGACTCCGTCACCGGCGCGAAGCAGTGGACCTACCGCTACCCGCGGACGAACGCGAACGAGTACCCGGTCGCGGTCACGGACAAGTACGTGTTCGCGGTGAACGTGACGAACCTGTACTGCTTCCACCGGTACACGGGGCTGCTGGAATTCTCCTACGACATGAAGGGAGCGGCCTCCGCCGGCCCGGTCGCCGACAAGGACAACGTGTACGTCGTGCTGGGCACGACGAGCGTGAAGGCGTTCCGGTACCCGCAGTCGATCGTTTACCCGCCGCTGGCGAAGCCGGGCGACGGCAAGACGAAGGCCCAGCCGGGCGACCCGGTCCCGCTCAACCCGACGGACATCATCGCGGGTCGGTACGGGGTGCCCCGCACGAACCCGCTGCAGTACCAGCCGGAGTTCGAGGCCCCGCGGATTCCGCCCCGCGGGACGGACTCGGCCGCCGACCTGTCGAACCCGCACCGGACGCCGTCGATCTCGGCGCTGCCGCGCGTCTCGCCGCCGTACACGCTCTACCGCGAAGTGACCACCCCGTCCATCGCGGTGCTGACGAACCTGCAACAACCCTGGCGGCTCCACCCGGAGCACCAGAAGTCGAACCAGATCAGCCCGTCGATCACGGTGGTCGGGTCGGTCGCCGCGGTGACGGAACTGAGTTCGCTCCGGGACCGCCCCGTCGAACCGGTCGTCGCGTGGAACCTGCGGACGAACCGCCGGGTGGTCGGCGAGCCGGTCCTGAGCGACCCGATCTCGAGCCTCGCGTTCCCGCAGGTGTGGCTGACGACGGACGGCCCGCTGTTCTACTCCGTCACGAAGCGGGACAAGACGGCCCAGGTCGTCGCCCGCACCCCGGCGGACGTGGCCGCCCCGGCCGCCGGCCCGGTCGCGTTCGGGAAGGACACGCTGATCGGCTACTTCCCCCTCGCGGACGGGACGCTGTGGGCCGTCGACTTGACCGCCGGGGCCGGGGAAACCCCGCGGATCGAGTGGAAGGCGAACATCGGCGGCGTGCTGAACCGCAAACCGATCCCCGTCAACGGCGGGGTCTACGCCTCCGGGGACCACGCCGGCGTCGCGTTCGTCGGGCTCAAGTCCGGCGAGATGGAGTGGAAGACGGAGAACTTCGCCGACCGGTTCGTCGCCGTCAACGACGAGCACGCCTACGTCCGCGACCGCCGCGGGTTCCTGCTCGTGTACGACAAGCGGAAGGTCGACCCGATCACGAAGCGGGCGGAACCGCTGACGAAGCTCGATGTCGCGGACTTCACCGTCCCGGTGTCGAACGACCAGACCGACCGGATCTTCCTGGCGTCCGACAACGGCCTGCTGATCTGTCTCCGGGACGCGGCCGCCAAGTACGCGAAGCCGCTGGCCGTGGCCCCGCTCTCCCGGCAGAAGCCCGCCGCCCCGGCGGTTCCCGCGGTCCCGCCGAAGGCTCCGAATTGATTCGCGTGCAACCTCCGCTCCCGGTGCTGGACGAAGCTCGCTGCACCGGGTGCGGGGACTGTGTATCAGTTTGCCCCACGGTTTGCCTCGCGATGCGGTCGCACCTGCCGTGGTTGCCCCGACCCGGCGATTGCGTCTCCTGCTCCGCGTGCGTGCTGGTCTGCCCGACGGACGCGATCACCCTCGCCGACACGCCCGCTTGCACAACTCCGGTCGTGACCTAAACTCCGGGTATCCCACCGACCGGAGAATCCCCTCATGCTCCCCGCCTCGATGCTGCTTGCCGCGGCCCTTTACGCCCCGGCTGCCGAGCTCACCGTTCGCCCGACCGACTGGCCCCAGTTCCGCGGGCTGAACCGCGACGCGATTTCCCCGGAGAAAGGGCTGCTGCAAAAGTGGCCGGAGAAGGGGCCGCCCAAGCTCTGGACCGCGAAGGATCTCGGCGGCGGGTACAGCACGGTCGCCGTCGTCGGCGGGTTCGTCTTCGGCACCGGCAAGAAGGGGGACAAGGAGCACGTCTGGAAGTTGAAGGAAACCGACGGCTCCGAGGTGTGGTCCGTGCCGTTCGCCGACTTCAAGAAGGTCGGGTACGAGGAGGGCACTCGCAGCACCCCGACCTATGCGAAGGGGAAGGTGTACGCCGTCAGCATGGGCGGCGAACTCGCCTGCGTCGACGCGGACAAGGGGACCGTCGTCTGGAAGAAAAGCTACACGAAGGATTTTGGCGGCTCCGTTCAAGCGTGGGGCTACAGCGAGTCCGTGCTGGTGGACGACGGCAAGGTGATTTGCACCCCCGGTTCCGCGACGGCGGCGGTGGTCGCGTTGAAAGCGGACACCGGCGACGTGGTCTGGAAGACGCCGGTGACCAAGCCGGGCGGCGCGAACGGCTACGCCTCCGCGGTGAAGGCCGAGGTCGGCGGCATTCCGATGTACATCAACTTGCTCGGCAAGGACGGCGGCGTCGTCGGCGTGAACGCCAAGACGGGCAAACTGCTCTGGCAGTACAACAAGATCATGAACGGGACGGCCAACATCCCCAGCGTCGTCGTGAAGGACGACCTCGTCTTCTGCTCCACCGGCTACGGCGACGGCGGCGCGGCCTTGCTGAAGTTGAAGGCGGACAAGGGCGGCGTGACCGCGACCGAGGTGAAGTACTACAAGGCGAACGAACTCCAGAACCACCACGGCGGCATGGTCGCGGTCGGCGATTACATCTACTTCGGCAACGCCCACAACCAGGGCAAGCCCGTCTGCGTCGAGTTCAAGACCGGCGACATCAAGTGGAAGGAAGACAACTCCCCCGCCCGTGCCGAAGGCTCCGCGGCCGTGGCCTACGCGGACGGGATGCTCTACTTCCGCTACCAGAACGGGAAGATGGTGCTCATCAAGGCGGACCCGAAGGAGTTTTCTTTCGTGTCCGCGTTCGACCTGCCGGAGAAGAGCAACAAGCCGAGCTGGCCGCACCCGACGATCGCGGACGGCAAGCTGTTCATCCGCGACCAGGACAAGTTGCACTGTTTCAACATCAAGGACGCGGCGAACTGACCGGCTCGACCGGCTCCCGCTGGTACTCGGACGTGTGCCCGCACCGGTCGCAGTCGCAGCCGTCGAACACAGCGCACCCGGTGGCGGTCGCCAGGAAACCGAGGACGGCCAGCAACGCAAGCCGGACGACGACGGGTCTCATGTGTGCTCCGTTGAGAGGAGAAATGCTTGGCGAGCGTCACTCGTGAGAGTGACGAGTTCTTCCTGAGTGGAGGACTCGTCACTCTCACGAGTGACGCTCGCCAAATCACTCAGTACGCCAGTGCGACGCGGAAGAACACCCCGTCGAAGTTCAGGTCCGACCGCCGGCGGACGACCTTCCCTTCCGCGAAGTCGTCGACCAGCACCGGCCGCGTGGACAGGTTGAAGTACTGCGTCACCTCGTAGCCCGCCGAGAAGGTCAGCGTGTTCCACGTGTACGACCCGCCGAGGGCGACCGACGCGAACGGCGCGAGGCCGGTGAAGTCGTCCGACACGTCCGCGTTCAACACCTGGCCGTTGCCGTTGGTCTCGCGAACCGCGTTGCCGAACTCGCCGTAGAGCAGGCCGCCGCGGACGTTGCCGAACATCGCGAGGCCGTGCGTGACGGCCCACCGGGCTTCGAGCCCCGCCGTCGGGCCGGTGCCGGTGAAGTCCGCCGAGTTCCGCACGACGGCGTTGTTGGCGTGGATGCCGTTGTAGGTCGCCGTCTGGTCGAGGTTGATCCGCGCCCACCGGACGCCGCCGAACGCCCGCATCACGAAGTGCGGGTCGACCTCCCAGGTCCGGCCGACGTCCAGGTCGAACACGTTGTAGTCGAGCCCGCCGCTGACCGCCGCGGTGCCGACCCGGTCGACCACGCCCGGCCGGGTCAGGGTCGGGTAGATGACCCCGCCCGGCGGCGCGCCGACGGCCGCGTCCCCGTTGGTGCGGAAGTACGTGTACGTGACCCCGACGTCCCACCCCTGGCCGGGGACGCGGTACCCCATGCCGACGCGGAACCCGCCGTTCGAGTCGTACTTCAGGTTCCGCACCTTGCCCTGCGGGGTCAGGTTGTTGGTCGGGTCGACCAGCGCGTAGTCGGTCGAGTCGAGCCGCGGCCGCCAGATCAGGAACTCGCCGGACCCGAAGAACTGGCCGGGGATTTCCTCCTCGACGTGGCACAGCGTCTTGACGGGGCCGCCCGGCGGGTACTCGCCGTGGCCGCCCCCGTGCCCGCCGTGCTCCTTCAGTTCCGGCGGCGTCACGTCGAGCAGTTTCGGCTCGGAGTTCGACACCGGCAGCACCGACGGCAGCGGCGGCTTTACCCCCGCGGGCTGGACCGGTTGCCCCGGCTGGCCCGCGGCGAAGCCCACACCTGTGACGACGACGGCCAAGGCCGACACCCAGCGTCCCGATACCATGACCGCCCCCTGCCCGTGGTGATACGCGGACCAGAATGGGCGGGCCGATACCGACCCGTCCCCGAGAATGCAAGCCGATTTTGCGGACGGGTTCAGATCCTGACCTGCCACGCCTTCCGCACCGCGGCGGCGACCGCCCCGCCATCCCCCGCCACCGGGTTGAGCCCGGGCAGGTGGCGGAACCACGTCAGCTGCCGCTTCGCGAACTGGCGGGTGTGCGTCTTGATGAGGACAACGGTTTCTTCCCAGCCCGCACCGGTCCCGTCGAGAAACGCGAACAGTTCCCGGTACCCGAGGGCCTGGCCCGCCTCCTTGCTGACGGGCCGGGGCAGTGCCCGCAGGCGGCGGACCTCGTCGAGCCACCCGCCGGCGAGCATCGCGTCGACCCGTGCGTCGATCCGCCGGTAGAGTTCGTCGCGCGGCCACTCCAGCACCACGGCCGGAATCGCCGGCACGTCGGGGGAATCCCAGGTTTGCGGGAAGGCGCTGAGCGGCCGGCCGCTGACGGCGAAGACCTCCAGTGCCCGCACGACCCGCCGCACGTCGTTCGGGTGGAGCCGGGCGGCGGTCGTCGGGTCCGCCGCCGCGAGCCGTGCGTGGAACGCCTCGACGCCGATTCGGGCCGCTTCCGCTTCGAGTTCCGACCGCACCGCCGGGTCGGCGGGCGGCCCGTCGAACAGCCCGTGCAGGAGGGCTTTCAGGTACATCGGGGTACCGCCGACGAACAGCGGCCGTTTCCCGCGCGTGCGAATCTCGGCACAAGCTTTCGCGGCTTCGTCGAGCCACCACGCGACGTTGCCGGCTTCCCACGGGTCGAGCACGTCCACGAGGTGGTGGCGGACGCGGGCTTGCTCGGCGCGGGATGGCTTGGCGGTGCCGACGTCCAGGCCGCGGTACAGCGTCATCGAGTCCATCGAGACGATTTCCGCGCTGATCTCCTCCGCCAGTTCCAGCGCGAGGCCCGACTTCCCGGACCCGGTCGGACCCGTCAGAACGAGCACATCGGCGAACGCAGTCGGGGGCGGCGGCATCGGTTACTTCGCGTCGGATGATATGTCGATGTTGGGGTGGGCTTTCTTGAACGCGGCGACGCCGGCCGCCGTGACGCCCGTTCGGGACACCCCGACATATCGCAACGCCTTCATGCCCCCGAGCGATTTCAGTGCGGCGTCGGTGATCTTCGTGCTGGTCAGCCCCAGTTCTCGAATCGTCGGATTCTTCGCAATGAGAGCGACGCCCGCGTCGTCGATGGCCGCCCCCCACAGGTTCAAACTGTGGAGCGATTTCGCCCCCGCGAGGTTCGCCACCCCCTGGCCTGTTACTTTTGTGTCGGTCAGTGAGAGTTCTCGAAGCGTCGTCAGTTTTCCGAGGTGAACGAGACCGTCGTCCGTGACGTCGGCTCTCGCCAGGTCCAGCGTCCGCAACGACGGGAGGCCCAGTTTGGCGAGTTCCCGAAGCCCGTCGTCCGTCACGGGAGACTGGTACAAGTCGAGCGTTTCCAACGCCGTCAGCCCCGCAAGGTGCTTGAGCCCCACACCGGTCACGTTGGTCCGGTTGAGGGTCAGTCTCTCCAGTTTGGTCATCTTCCCGAGCGAGGCGAGGCCGTCGTCGGTGATCGGATTCGAGACGTACTTCGCGGACAACACCTTCAGGCTCGTGAGCCCCGCGAGTTCCTTCAAGCCGTCGTCGCCGACGGGGGTGAAATCCAGATTGAGGACGTCGAGAGACTTGGCCTGGGCGATCGCCTGGAAGTGGTCGGGCTTCAACGCCATTTGGCTGAACTCCAGCCGCTTGAGCCGGGGCGACCGGGTGAACAACGCCACCGCTTCCGGGGTCACTTCCTGATCAGCAAACCCGACTTCGAAGAGCTTCGGCAGCCCCGCGACGACCTTCAACCCGGCTTCCGTGACCTTCATCTTCTGGCCGACTGTGAACCGTTCGAGGTTATTCAACTTCGCCAGTTCGGCGAAGTCGGCGTCGCCCATGTTGCAGCGTAAGAGAACGAGCGACTCCAACGACGTCAGTTCACCGACAAGCTTCATCTCGGCGGGGCCGAACTGCTCGCCTTGCAGGATGAGGTTCTTGATCGGCTTGCCCGGCTTATCGTTATCGCGCCCCACATAGGCGGGTTTCAACTCTTGCAGCTTCTTGCCCGCGGCCGCTTCGTCGGCGAATGCGGCCCCGACCGGAAGAATTCCCACCATCACAGTCAGAGAGAAAGTCCGCACGGGCGTCTCCGGGAGGGGTATCGGACGAGGACAACTTACCGTCGGAGCGGAGACGTTCAAGGTGCGGCCGTTCCATCGAAATCGTAGGATATCCCGCAGCTTTTCAACCTTTGAGACTCCCCATGCCCACTTCCCAATCCCTTCCCGTGAACGCGGAGGCCTTCATGCGCCGGGCGATCGAGCTCAGCCGGCTCGCTGTCGAGCGGGGGGACGGCGGGCCGTTCGGGTGCGTCATCGTGCGGGACGGCGCGATCGTCGGCGAGGGGTGGAACCGGGTCGTCGGCCGCAACGACCCGACTGCGCACGGCGAGATCGAGGCCATCCGCGAGGCGAGCGGTCGGCTCGGGACGTTCGTGTTGAAGGGGTGCGACCTGTACACCAGCGCCCAGCCGTGCCCGATGTGCCTGGCCGCGATCTACTGGGCGCGGATCGACCGCGTCTTCTACGGCAACACCGTCGAGGACGCGGCCGGGATCGGGTTCGACGACGTGGCAATCCGCGAACAAGTGGTCCGCCCGCCGGGGGACCGGACGATCCCGGAACTGCCGCTGCTCCGCGACGAGGCGATCGAGGTATTCCGCACGTTCGCCGCGGACCCGGACCGGGTGACGTACTGACTTTCCCAGCCGACCTCGTCACTTTCGCACGCTGATGGGGTACTCCTGCACCCCGCCCGAGACGACGACAATCAGGTCCGTGGTTTCGAGCTGCCGGTACCGCACCGGGACCGGGTCGACGGGCGGCTTCCAGTCGGGCGGCGGCTTCGTGTAGGGGAACACCAGCGGCGGGCCTTGCAGCAGCACCTTGGCCGGTCCGGTGGGGACGTCCGGCGTCGCGTACGAGCCGTCCGCCGCGACTTCGGCCGAGGTGGTACTCAGCACGTTCCCGGCCTCGTCGACGCGGCACACGTGGACCCTTCCCCCGACCAGCGGCGCGTCGTCCAGCGTGACCTTGCCGGTCAGCTTGCCGGTGGGCGACCCGCACCCGGTCAGGCCGAGAGCCGCCGCGAGGGTGAGTCCGATGCGGGACAGTGTCGGGGTCATGTCGCCCTTGCCGGCGGGGGGAGGGGTTACCAGTCCGTGTCGAGCACGTTCCCGTCGTCCGGCCGGACGGCATTCCACCACGTCGCGGAACTCATGGACGCCGCCAGCGTGCGGACGCTGCCGTCCGCCACCCCGACCACCATCGCCCCGACGTGCGGGCTGGAAGCGCGATCCGGATCGCAGCTTGGCGTTTGCCACTCCGGCTGCTGCTGCCACTTCGACTGGGGTCCGGTCGCCGTGACCGAACCGTACCAGTTGACCGCGAACAGCGGATCCTTGCCCGGCCCCCAGTTGTACGTCCAGGTGTTGCCGCCGGTCGGAACGCCGACCGAGTTCAGTCCGCAGACCGCGTACTTCTCGACGAATAACACCGTATTCGACAGCCCGTCCGGGATGTCGCGCGGGATCTTGGCCTGGCTCTGGTAACATCCGAAACTCATCCATGGCACCCCCGGCAAACCGAACACCGTCCAGTTCCCTGCGTACGAGGCGTTGGACTGATTCGCAATGGTCGCCCCGGAGCCCTTGAACGTCCCGACGCTCGGATCGGAGGGGCAGACAAAGAGGGGGACCGACTTCCCCGCCACGGTGCTGGCACCGTCGTAGTAATAGATGCCGTCCGGCCCGAGAGTGGTCGCGGAACGGATCATCGCGTCCTGCTCGACGAACGGGCACAGGTGGCCGAGGATCGTCCCGAAACCCATGCCCGGACTGACAGGTCTGTTCGGCACCCACGGCCCCGCCGGTTGCCCGCGGGGGTAGCCGGGGAAGAACCCGCCGGCCGTGGGGAGCTGGTTGACCGTGTCGGAGCACGAGTGGCAGGCGAGTGATCTGCTTGAGGTTATTCTGGCACTTCGCGCGGGCTGCCGCCTCACGGACCTTTTGCACGGCGGGCAACAGCAGTCCGATCAGGATGGCGATGATCGCGATGACGACCAGCAACTCGATCAGGGTGAATCCGCTCTTCGGGCGAAGCACACGCATGAAGGGCTCCGGAGCGACGTACGGAAACGACATGGGAGAGGCTGGCGGCAACTGAATGCAACTGCATCCACCGGTATGTAACGGTCGGAGCCAGGAAACCTGACGGGCATGTTGGCGGATTCGGGAAACCACCCGCGGGGTGGGTTGCTGAAAAATGTACACCTGCCTCTCTCAGATTGAGAGGCGGGTGGGGTGTTGAAGCGATCAAACCGCGACCTGTTCCTCGCTCTCGGCCCAGGCGTCTTCGTGGGACGGCGGGAAGGCGTAGCAGATTCCGACGCCGATCATATAGAGGCCGAACATCGGCACGAAGAGGTACAGCATCGTGACGGCGTCCGGCGTCGGGGTGATGATCGCGGAAAAGAAGGCCAGCACAATCACGGCCAGCCGCCACTTCGCCCAGTAGTCCGCGGCCGTGAACGTGCCGATGCGGTTCAGGAACACCATCACCAGGGGCGTCTGGAACGACACGCCGAACACCAGCGGCAGGATCAGCGCGAACCCGAGCCACTCGTTCAGCCGGAGTTCGGGGTCGAGTTCGATCCAGCTGTTGAACGCGAGCAACGCCCGCACCGCCCCCGGCAGCACGATGAACTGGCACAGCAGCACGCCGGTGATGAACAGCCCGACGCTCGCCGGCAGGTACTTGTGAACGTACGCCCGCTCGGCCGGGTAGAGTCCCGCCGCGACGAACGCCCAGATCTGGTAGAAGATCCACGGGCTGGCGATCACGACGCCGCACAGCAGCGACACCTTGAAGTAGACCATGAACGCTTCCTGCACGCTCAGCGTCGTCAGGTACTGCTTCGTTTCGAGCAACCCCTCGCCGACCCCGCTCATGTAGTTGATCTGCGCGGGGTAGACCTGGGCGACGATCTCGATTTCCTTCTCCTTCGGCGGCGGCAACCCGAAGGCTTTTGCGAGCGGCTCCGTCGGCAGAATCATCGGCATGTCGCGCGGCGCGCCCCGGAGCTTTTCACGCTCCGCTTGGGTCAGCACGAGCAGGCTGCCGCCGGCCTCGCGGACCCGCTTTTCCAGTTCCTTCGCTTCTTCTACCGAGGTGCGTTCGACCGGCAGCTTCTTGCGAGACTTCTCGGTGCGCTGGGCATAGAAGTCCCGCACTTGGGTTTCGACGGGGTCGGCGATGATCCGCAGCATCGGCCGGCCGACACCGAAGTTGTCCCACTCCAGGCTTTTTCCGATCGAGTCGAGAATGAAGCCGATGAACATGCAGATGACGAGGCCGATCAGCGCCTTGACGAGCCGGGACCGCAGTTCCTCGATGTGATCGCCGAAGGACATTCGGCTGTCTTTGAAAATGTCTTCCGGGTCGTCAAACTGATTCGACGAGAGGGCCATGACAGAATCCCGCGACGGGTCGGAACGGCCCAACCGCGCGGCGAAGGTGCCCGACAGGTTGGCAAGCGGCAACGGAACTTGACCGGGGTATGGTACTCAAAACCCCGCCCCGCCTCAAGCCGACCGGCGGGAATGAATCCGCACGCGGGTTCGCCGATTCGCCCCGGTTCGGCTACGATTCGCCAGGGGCGGCCGCGCTCGGCGTCGCCTCGCGGCTAACCTCGGATCGACCATGCCACCCCACTCTCCGGCCGTCCTCGACGCCCTGCGGAAGTTCGACACCCCGACGATCTGCAACGTCATCGAACTGTTCGACGCGATCCCCCGCACCAGCGGCTACCTCGACTCCCGCATCCGGGCGTGCTTCCCGCACCTGCCGCCGATGGTCGGGTACGCGGTGACGGCCACGTTCCGGGCCGGTGCCCCGCCCCGCGGCGGCGACGTGTACGCCGGGCTCGACAAGCAGGTCGAACTGCTCGCGAAGACGCCCGGCCCGAAGGTCGTCGTCTTCCAGGACCTCGACGACCCCGCTGTGGCCGCCACCTTCGGCGAGGTGATGTGTACCACCTACCAGGCGTTCGGCTGCGTCGGCCTGATCACCAGCGGGGCCGGCCGCGACCTCGACCAGGTGCAGGCGCTGAACTTCCCGTGCTTCACCGGCGGCACGATCGCCTCGCACGGCTACTGCCAGATCGCGGAATTGAACGTCCCCGTCCGGGTCGGCGGCGTCTGGATCAACCCCGGCGACCTGCTCCACGGCGACCGCAACGGCGTCGCGGTGATTCCCCCCGAGATCGCCGACCGCGTCCCGGACGGCTGCGTCGGACTGGCCGAGGCAGAAGCGGTGGTGCTGAACTATCTGAAGGCCGGCAACGCCACGCCCGAGGGCTTCACCGCCGCGCGGGTCGAGTGCCACCGCCAGATCAAGGAGCTGTCCACCCGCCTCAAGTCGCGGGCCTGACCCCGCCGATGAAACGGGTGTCCGGTTGACACCATCCGGACAGCCCGCTAGCATTCACGCAGCTGACAAGGCCCGATCGCCAAGTGGTAAGGCAACGGTTTGCAAAACCGTCACCCCCGGTTCAAATCCGGGTCGGGCCTCTGAGTCTCTCGCAGTCCCCGCGAATCCCGGCACGTCTCAAACCCCTTGGAAACAAGGGGTTGTTTCATTTCCCGAACCGATTCTCGGCCGTGTTATCTGTATCTGGGAGTCTCCCGGAGTCTCCCAGAATCCCCGAAGCGGGTGTACGCGGAGGTGTACGCAGTACAGCGTCGAGGGCGGCCATCAGCCCGACCGTCAGCCCCTCAAGATCCATGCGGGAGATTTTTGCCAGCGGGTTCGGGTCGGCCGATCCAGGGATCGCCAACTTTCCGACCGCCCCGGCCAACTGTTCCGGTGAGGTGTGGGTGTACAGGCCGAGCGTCAACCGGGGGTCGGCGTGCCGGGCGAGTTCCTGTAGCTCCTTCTGACCGACCCCGGCGGCGGCCAGGGCGGTGACGAACGAGTGCCGGAGGGCGTGGAAGTCGGCGAAGGCGGTCCCGTGCGGGCCTTCGAGGGCGTAGGGGATGCCGGCGGCTTCGAGGTCGAGGCGAAGGACTTCCGCCGCGTGTTCCTCCCAGCTTCCCGGCCAGACGGGAGACGTGGCGGGCTTCCCGGCCAGGAACGTCCGCAACTGGTTCGCGACGCCGACGGGCAGGGGGCATCGGGCGGCCTTCCTGTTCTTCGTCTTCTTCCCGGACAGGGCCACGGCCGGCGCGTCGTCGTCGAGAAGGAAGTTACTGGGGGTCAGGGCGGCGAGTTCCGCGGCCCGGAATCCCGTGGCGAAGGCGACAAGGTACAGGTGATAGCGGGCCGGACCCGCCAGCCCTCGGACAGGGCGCGTGCTCTTCAACGCGGCTTCGAGCAGCCGGGCCAGTTCTTCGGCAGACACGGCACGGCGGGCGTGGACACGGTTCCCGGCCGGGTCGAACCCCGGCACGTCGTCGAGCAGGTCCGGGCGAACGGGAACCCGCTTCCTCGCGGACAGCCACCACACGAACCGGCGGACGGCAGCGAGCATGAACGCGGCCGTCTGATGGGATAGGCCGCCCTCCTTTCGAGGAAGCCGGGTCCGCTGCTGAAGGTAGGCGGCCACCCTACGGGGCGCGTCGTCGTTCAGGTCCGCGGGGTCGGCCAGCGTGCAGCCGTCGAGAACCGCCCGTATCCGCTGAACGCAGAGCGCGACCTGGGCGGGGTCGGGAACCCGGCGGGCCTTCTTTCGGGACGCCAGCCCGAGCGCCATGTCCTTCTCGAAGGAAGCCAGGTATTCGGCCAGCGGAACCCGGCCCGCGTCCCGATCAGGAAGTGACGTTTGCCCACGCTCCGCCTTCCGCACCAGGTCTTCGAGCATCCGCTGGGCCGCAACCTTGTCCGCGGCGAGCGGAACCCGCTTCTTCGGGGGCAGCCCCGGAATCCCCTGTCCGTACCAGATCGGCGACTTCGCCTTCACCCGGACCGCGCCGGGCGTCCCCTTCGGCACCCGCTTCCCCGTCTTGGGATCCTCGAAGTGAACACGCTGCTGCCGGATAAGCGAAGCCATTGCGGGATCCTCCCGAGTTGCGGCCCGAGCATGGACACCCTGGGAGTATCTTCGGCCGATCGTTCCCGGCAAGGGCCTCGGGGTGATCCGCCGATTGGCGGCCCCCTATGAAAAGGGTGTCACCATTCGTGACGCCCTTCCCGGAGTGGCGAGAGCGGGTGAATGAACTGCGGGCGAAGGGGATGAGCACGCGGGAGATCGCGAAGGAGGTGGGGTGCGATCAGGCGACGGTTGTTCGCGACCTGAAGCGAGGTGATGCACCTGCATCACCTGCACCAAATGAAACCCGGGGGTTCGTCGGCATGGAGGTCGCGAAACTCCCCGTCAAGGGGAAGGCGGTCGACCTCGGCGCGGACGCGGCGGCACTCGTCGAGCGGCGGAAGCGGCTGTCCGCGATCAAGGACGAGGCGGAGGAGAAGGCGAAGGCGGTGACGGAGCGGCTCCGCACCCTGATGGGCGACGCCGAAGTCGCCACCGCCGGGAACTGGAAGCTGAAGCGAATCCTGGTGCCGGGCGGACCGGTCTCGTTTACCCGCGAGCCGCACGAGCGGTTCGACGTTCGACCCCTGAAAGGCAAGGTGAAGTGATGGGCGCAGCGACAGCAACCCCGCCGGCCAAGCGGCCGGCCCAGCAGCAGAAGCCGGCCGTCCCCTCCTGGGAGAAGCCGACCAACAAGAAGGGGCTGGAGGAACTCATCAACCCGGCCGTCGTCCTGTCCTTCAACAAGGGCCTGCCGTCCGTCGTCGCCGGCCAGGGCGAGCGGCTGATCCGGGCGATGATCTCCGAGTGTCAGGTCAACCCGGCACTCATGGACTGCACCCCGGTCAGCCTGTTCAGTTGCACCATGCGGGCCGGGCTGCTGGGGCTTCGCGGGCCGGGTCCGCTTCGGGCGATTCTTCGGGGGCATGGGGTTCTCTTTGGGGGTGAGGGAACGGAAACCTTCACGACGTCAGGAAAGTTTCCCCGGACGGACGAGCAGCACCTCCGCCGGCGTGTCCGTGCCGGTGTCGATGACCACCGACGCGCACCGGAAGTGCCCGTGCTGGGCCTCGGCGTAGGACCGGACGGCCGCCTTCAGTTCCTCCGCGGACACCCCGGACGGACGTCGCACGGTCGCCTCCGGCCGGGCGACTTCCTCCGGCGAAGCGGCGATCGCGCCTTCCCGGATGTCCTCCAGCTGCGAATGGGCGATCATCTCTTCCATCTCCCGCGATGACGACGGGGCCAGACCGGAGAGCAGTTCGGCGGCGGCATCGCACGCCCACGCTGCCCCGGCCACCTGGCGGACGACGTCCGCCCGGTCGCCCTCGGCGTCGGCGAAGGGCTCGGCGTCGGCGTGAGTCTCCAGCCAGTCGTTCGCCCTCTCGGCCGCGTCCCTCAGGGTCGCGAGCACCTTGCGGAGGTCCGCGGCGGCGGGCGAGTCGTTCGGGGACAGGAACCAGGGGTGGACGGTCGAGGTGGTCTCGGGCACGGGTGAACTCCAAGGGTTGTTGAGGGTGAGGGAAAGTTCAGAACAATTCAGTCGTTGCGAGTCGGGTCACACGTTCGCCCGGAGCCGCTCGGTCATGGCCTGGAGCTGGGCCCCGTCGATCTCCTTGGCGCGGACCCACCGGTTGGTGAAGATCGTGTGCCGAGCCTCTTCTAGCGCCGCGGACATTGCCGACGCCTGACCCGCGCCGACGGCCAGCGCGATGTCCGTGTCGCCGGCGTCGAGGCACAGTTGCACCGCGTCCATCTGATCGAGCAGGGCGTCGACCCACTCGTAGAAGGCGTCCCGGATCTGCTCGGGGGTCAGCGCGGGAGGGAACCGTCTCGGCTTCGTCGCTTTTTTCGCGGTCTTCTTCATCGGGCGGCTCGGGGTTATGGGTTGGGCAGGGTTCAGTGGGCGTCGTCGGGGTGCCACAACTCGTTGCCCGCCACGGCGCGATGGGCGAGCACGG
>CAYUHJ010000071.1:0-27035 GCA_964444365.1 uncultured Alcaligenaceae bacterium
AAACACTGTGCTCCCCGGACGCCGCCTGGGCCGCGGGGTTGCTCTCGCAACTCGGCTGGTACGCGGCCGGCGCGCACGGCGCGATGATCGCCGATGCCGAGAAACTCGGACGCCGGGCCGCCGTCCGCTGGCGGTTGCCGACCGCGTTCGCGATGACGGTGGGGTTTCAGAACTTTCACGTCGATGACGCGGTGAAACTCGGGGCCCACCGCGGGCTGTTTCTCGCGGTGCGTGAGGCCCGGGACGCGGCAGCGGCGAGCCACGCCGCAACGCACCGCGCCCCCGTTGAACCCGTCGCCATTCCGACGCCCGTCCTGGTCCGGCTCCTCCGCACCGCGGCGACGGCCCGCCACCGGGCAGCGTCGGTACACGTCCACGAACTCGAACGGCAGGTCGACCGACTGGCGGAGGCGCTGACGGACCTGCGGGCGAACTTCGACACCGCCGTTCGCGACGCAAAGCTGGCCGCGCTCGCGGAGTTCGCGGCCGGGGCGAGTCACGAGATCAACAACCCGCTCGCCGTCATTTCCGGAAACGCCCAGCTGCTGCAACCCGGCGAGGACGACCCCGACCGCCTGCGCCGCCTCGCCGCCATCGTCCGCGGCACCCGACGCATCCACGACATTCTGCTCGGCACCCGGCAGTTCGCCCGGCCGCACACCGCCCGCCCCGCAGCGATCGACCTGAACGGCTGGCTCGCGGACGTGCTCGATCTGCACCGTTCGGAAGCGGCCGAGCTGGGTGTCGCCCTTTCCTTCGCGGGAGCGGAGGAGTCCCTCATCGTGGCGGCCGACCCGGTGCAGTCCCGCGACGCTCTGTCGCACGTAATCCGGAACGCGGTCGAGGTGTCACCCGCCGGCGGGACCGTCACGGTCCGGGTCGAGTCTCGCGGCGGGCACGCGGCGATTGTTGTCGAAGACGCCGGCCCCGGCCCGAACCCGGCCGAAGTGGACCACCTTTTCGACCCGTTCTTCTCCGGCCGCGCCGCGGGACGGGGTCGAGGGCTGGGCCTGTCCATCGCGTGGCGGCTGGCGACCCTCAACGGCGGCACGGTGGCCTACGAGCCGGCCCCCGGCGGGCCGACCCGCTTCACGCTGACGCTCCCCCTGGCGAGCACTGCCGTGCGAAAGTCCGCGTGAACGCGGTCGGGTGGAGTTCACCGCGCATCAGTGCCGGAACAGGAACTCGCGCGTGTTCAGGACCGCCCACAGCACGTCCTCCCACGCCTTGCGACGGTCCTTCGCTTTCGCGACGTGGGCGAGCGCCGGCTTCGCCTCGTCCGCGTCCGGAAGGCGGGACACCGCGGACAGGTAGATGTCGTCCAGAATCTCGCGGTCCGACTGTTTCCCGGCGAGCAACCCGGCGAGACGGTTGCTCGGGCTTCGAACCTTCTCGTTCACCGTCGGCCCGTTGATGAGTTGGAGGGCTTGCGCGAGGTTGCCGTCGCTTTCGCGTTCGCACTCGCACGACAGTTCGCGGGCGGGCTGGCCGAAGGTCCGCATGAAGGGGTGGTTCACCTCCCCGTCGGGCAACTGGACCGCGCGAGTCCCCGCCGGCACCCCCGCGAACTTCTCGGGAACGCCCGTCACGTCGCACAGCGCGTCGAGCAGTTGCTCCGCGGACAGCAGCTTCGTCTGGGCGTGCGAGAAGTACTTCGCGTCGTCCGCGTTCGTCTCGTTCGGCGTGGCGGACAATTGGTAGGTCCGCGACTTCATGACCGTGGCGACCAGCTTCTTCAGGTCGAACCCGGACTTCGCGAAGTCGGCGGCGAGGGCGTCGAGGAGGTCGTCGTTGCACGACGGGTTCGAGTCGCGGAAGTCGTCGACCGGGTCGACGATGCCCTTGCCGAGCAGGTGGAACCAGACGCGGTTCGCCACGTTCTTCGCGAAGAACGGGTTGCCCGGTGTGGTCATCCAGTCCGCCAGGGCGGTGCGGCGGTCGGTGCCGGGGGGCACGTCGACGTCCATGAGGCCGGGGTACCGCGGCTTCATCACCTTCCCGGACCGCGGGTGCGTGACCTCCCCGTCCCGCGCGAGGACGACCACGTCCGCCGACGGCACCTTCGGGTCGGCCTTCGCCCCGGGCACGGGAACGG
This sequence comes from uncultured Alcaligenaceae bacterium, assembly GCA_964444365.1. Classification (GTDB taxonomy): domain Bacteria; phylum Planctomycetota; class Planctomycetia; order Gemmatales; family Gemmataceae; genus CAYUHJ01. The sequence continues at coordinate 2,096 of CAYUHJ010000071.1, forward strand.
GCCGGGTCTTCACCCGAGCGAACCACGCCGCGAAGCCGTAGTAGTCGTCCTGCGTCCACCGCTCGAACGGGTGGTTGTGGCACTTCGCGCAACTCATCCGGACGCCGAGAAACACCTGGGCGGTCGCTTCGGCGAGGTTCTGCGGGTCCTTCGCGATGCGGAAGTAGTTCGCCGGCGGGTTCGTGTAGGTGTTGCCGCTGGAGGTCAGCAGTTCCCGGACGACGGCGTCCATGCCGGCCCCGGACGCGAACCGGTCGCGGAGCCAGTGCTGGAACGCGTACGAGCCCTTGGCGTGGATCGTCTTCCGCGTCGACCGCAGCACGTCCGCCCACTTCAGCGCCCAGAAGTCCGCGAACTCCGGCCGGGTCACGAGTTTCTCGACCAGCCGGTCCCGCTTCTTCGGGTCGGAGTCCGTCAGGAACGCCCGCGTCTCGTCGGCACTCGGCAGCCGGCCGCACGCATCGAGGTACGCCCGGCGGACGAACTCGCCGTCGGTGCAGAGGCCGGACGGCAGGATCGTCATCCGCTTCAGCTTCGCGAAGACGTGCGTGTCGACGAAGTTCGCTTCCGGCGGGTCGGACCAGACGAACCCCTCACGGGGTTCGAGGTAGGTCAGCCGCACGGGCTGGAGGGTTTCGAGGTATCGCACCAGGATCGCGACTTCCCCGGCGCGCTTGAACTCGACGGTGCCCGTGAGCGTCACGTCGGCGACGGCGGGGTCGCTGCTGCTGAAGCACGACAGCCGGGTCACGTCGCGGGTGGTGCCGTCGGCGAAGGTCGCGACGACGGCGAGTTGCTGCCGGTTCGCGGGGCTGACCAGCACGCGGGAGCCGGGCACCACCTCGATTGCCTTCACCGGCGGCAGCGTGTCCGCGTCGTTCCGCATCCCTTCGGCCTGCCACGCGGTCAGCACCTCGCCTGGAAAACTGGAGGCGGAAAGGCGAGCCCCGCCCTCGTGCGGCACCCGGCCGAAGCCTTTTAACGTGAGCAACGCGAGGTTCGGGTCGGTGGACGTCCGCCGGCCGAACTGGTCGCGGGTGAGTTGGACGTAGTCGAGGGCCGGGTCGAACCCGCGGAGCGACAGGCGAAATCCGTTCTTGCCGCTCGGGGTGCCGTGGCACGCGCCCATGTTGCACCCGCCGACGTTGAGGGCCGCGATGACGTCCCGGCGGAAACTCACCGGCGCGGGGTCGTCGAACTTTGCCACGGAGACGGCCACGGAGACGGACCGGCCGCCGGCCTTGAGCGTGACCGTGCCCGAGCCGTTCTTCCGGCCGCGGAGAAACGCCCCGTCGCCGACGCGGACCACGTCCCCGGCCCCGCTGACGTCCACGGTCCCGGTCAAATCCCGCACGGAGCCGTCGGCGTACTTGCCGGTGACGACGAGTTGCCGCACGTCGCGCGGGCCGGTCAGCGTGACGGCGGGTGGCGTCACGTGCAGTTCGACCGCTTCGGCGGGCGGCGGCGCGGCGTTCGCCCGCACAACCCCCAGGAGCAAGACGCTCAGTCCCACGACGATTCGCGGCGGCATGGCAAAGCCCTCGGACCGGTCGGCGTTCGGGCCGCGAGAAGCGGCCGGCAGGAGAACCCGTCGATTCGATGGGTTGAGGATACACCGCCCCCGCCCCGGACGCGACCGGAATCCGGTTCAAGCCGCGGGATCGTCGGCCGGTTTCGTCACCCACGGTGCGGCCACGAAGAACACCCCCATCGCCGCGTAGCCGGCCACCCAGTGCACAGCCGGCACCCACAGGACCATGACGGTGTCCGCCCCTGCGTACCGGAACGAGTGCATCAACCCGACGACGGAGAGCGCGGCCGCGGCCGTACACCACAACCCCGCCGTGCGGAACTTCCGGTCGATGACCGCGGCCGCGATCGCCGCCCAGACCATTGCGGAAAGGATGAACCCCTCGTTGAGCGCGAACGCGCCGTCGATCCAGACGCCGCCGGCGCGGAACTCCCCCGCGACTTCCGGCGTCAGATCCTTCCCGCCGGACCCGACGCGGAACGCCGCCTTCACCATCAGCACCCCCCACGCCGCCACCGCCGGGATGAGCCCGAGCACGACGGCCGGGGCGTGCGCCCGTGGGGTCGACTGGAACGCCTGGGCGGTGATGACGATGCCGATGTACAGCACGATCGCGAGCCCCGCGTCGAGCGGGATCGCGTACTGGATCGCGCCGAGGAGCCCGGTCAGGCAGACGACCGTGAAGAAGACCGCGTTCAGCACCGAGTACCCCGCCCGTGCCCCCATCCCCTTCCAGCCGGGGTGGCCGATGTAGATGGTGGTCGGGAAGCAGGAGCCGAAACACGCGGCGGCGACGGTGCCAACGCCGTTCATCGCCAGGGACGGGGCGACCGGGTACGAGTCCCCGGCCACGTCGGCGGACTCGATGTTTTGCAGGCTTCCGAGCAGGTTGAACAACCCCATCGGGAGGATGACCGACAGGTAAGCCGTCAGATGCCCGCCGCCGAGTGCGTCCGCGAGTTCGCCCAACACCGGCACCGGCGGCAGCCACCGCGGCGGGGTCGGGTTTGCGGTCGGGTCCGGGGCGTAGCCGAGCGCCCAGGACAGCGCGGTGCCGACGGCGACGGCCACGAGCCCGCCCGGAAGGCCGCCACGGAACTGGACCTGTCCGAAGTACGTCAGCAGGATGATCCCGAGCGTGACGAGGCCGACGACCGGGCGGGCCGCCGCCTGGAACACGAACGGCATCGCGATGAACCCGACCGCGATGCCCGACAGCGTGGCCAGCAGCGCCGCCCGCGGCGTGACCGCCCGCAGCCACTTCGCGACGAATGAGCCGGCGAACTCGATCATCCCGGACCCGAGGCACGCGACAAGCCCGGCGTGCCACGCGATTCGCGCGGCTTCGTCCGGGGAAGACCCGCTCCCGAGTGCGATCAACTTCGCCGGAAGCATCACGAGAAAGACGTGCGCGAACAGCGACACCGTGTTGATGCCGTAGGGGAGCGCACACACGTCGGTGCGCCCCGTCCGCGCCGCGAGTCGCTTCGCCTGCCACGCATAGAACAGGTTCCCGACGATCAGCGACACCGCGACCGCCGGCAACATCTGGCCGTAGATCAGATCCGCGGGGAAGCCGAGCACGCCCTGGCAAAGCGCGACGATCAGCAGCACCTGAACGAGGTTGTCGATCGCCAGCCCGAAGAACCCGTCGACGTCCCCGCGTACGAACCAGCGCATTTCGGGTGGTGGGGTTGTGAGGTGGTGGGGCAAGACCCTCGCTTGCGCTTCGGGCTAGTATTGTCATTAGCCCGAAGCGCAAGCGAGGGTCTGTCCGGGCCGCGGTGTGACGCGGGCGTTTACTTCTTCAACTCCTTCACCCGGATGTTCCGGTAGCGTACGAACTGTTTCGTGTAGTCGCCGCCGCCGTGGACTTGCAGCGCGATGCCGCCCGTGTCGCCGAGGCGTTTTTCCGTGTCGGTGTACTCCATGAACTTCACGCCCTTGATCCACGTCGTGATCTTCGGCGGGTTCCCCTCGATGCGGGCTCGTAGTTCATTCCACTCGCCCGGCTTCCAGAACTTGGCCCAGTCAGCTTCGCTCACGGGGCACGGGAACGGCTTGTATTCTTTCACCTTGATCTCGGTCACGTCCTTCGTGAAGTCGAAGTTCCGGACGTGCGGCTTGCCGCCGATGCCCTCGCCGTAGATGCCCATGAGGTTGCCGCCCTTGTGGTAGTCGATCATCGCCTGGTAGCACTTGCCGGTGTCGGTGCTCCGCAGGAACAGGCCGCTGTCGGGGCCGTCGTCGTTGTTCATTTCCAGGGCGACCTCGAAGTCGCCGTACTGCTTTTCGGTGATGACGATGCCGCCGTTGCCGGGCTCGTCCTGGCTGCCGACGATGGCCTTGTCCTGCACGACCCACTTGCCGCCGGACTTGTTCTTGGACTTCCCGCTGTGCCCCGTCTTCGCGGAGACGGTCCAGCCCTTCAGGGATTCGCCGTCGAAGATGCTGACGAAGCCTTCGTCCGAGAATTTCTCGGGCTGCGGCAGGTCCGCGCGGGCGGGGGTGAGGGCGAGGACAGCCGCGAGCGGGATGCCGAGGGAGAGCCAACGCATGGGGGAACTCCGGGAAGAAGACGGTCCGCGGAGTCAGTATCCGTGCGGCGACGGCCGGAGTCCAGCGATAGAATGGCGGGATGAAGCCCAACCCCGTTCTCGTTCTGACCGGCGCGACCCGCGGCCTCGGCCGGGCACTGGTGGCCCCCTTCGCCGAACACGGCTGGACCGTCGTCGGCTGCGGTCGGTCCGTGGAACACGTCGCGGAACTCACGGCGAAGCGTTCGACCCCGCACCGGTTCACGGCCATCGACGTGCGTGACGCGAATGCCGTCGAGGGGTGGGCGAGGTCGGTTCTCGCGGAGGTCGGCCCGCCCGATCTGCTCGTGAACAACGCCGCGGTGATGAACACCCCTGCCCCGCTCTGGCAGGTGCCGGCCGCCGAGCTCGACGCCCTCGTCGACGTGAACGTGAAGGGCGTCGCGAACGTCATCCGGGCGTTCGTCCCGGCGATGGTCGCCCGGAAAAGCGGCGTCATCGTCAACCTGTCGAGCGGCTGGGGCCGCAGCACCGCGCCGGAGGTCGCTCCGTACTGTGCGTCGAAGTACGCCGTCGAGGGGCTGACGCTGGCGCTCGCTCAGGAGTTGCCAAAAGGCATGGCCGCGGTCCCGCTCAACCCCGGGGTGATCGACACGGACATGCTCCGTCAAGCGTGGGCGGACGGCGCGGCGTCCTTCCCCAAGGCGGACGCCTGGGCGACGCGGGCCGTGCCGTTCCTGCTGCAACTCGGGGCGAAGGACAACGGCCGGTCGTTGAGCGTGAGTTGAGGCTGTCCGGTTGGACCCGCTGCGGAGGGAGACCCCCTTGGTCATCGACGTCGCCACCACCCCCGTCACCGAGGTGTACCAGTTCCTCGTCGGGATCGTCACGCCGCGGCCGATCGCGTGGGTGACGACGGTGTCCCCCGCCGGGGTCGTGAACCTCGCGCCGTTCAGCTTCTTCAACGTGTTCGGGGCGAACCCGCCGGTCGTCGTGTTCTCGCCGACGATCAACCGCACGGGGGCGAAGAAGGACACGCTCCGCAACGTCGAGGCGGTCCCCGAGTTCGTCGTCCACGCCGCGACGGCGGAGTTCGCCGAGCAGGTCAACGCCTCGTCGAAGGAACTGCCGCACCACGAGAGCGAAGTCGAGCACGTCGGACTGCACACGACGCCGTCGACGAAGGTGCGGCCGCCGCGGTTGGTCGAAGCGCCGGTCGCGATGGAGTGCGTTGTCCGCCAGATTCTGCCGTTCGGGACGGGGCCGATCGCGACGAACCTCGTCATCGGCGAGGTGCTGACGATCCACGTGTCCGAGTCGGTTCTCGGGGCGAACGGCAAGCCGGACCCGCGGAAGCTGAAGACCGTCGCCCGGCTCGGCGGCGATTACTGGTGTCACACGTCCGACCTGTTCGAGATGAAGCGCCCGTGACCGGAGACCCGACCATGTCCCCCCGCGTCGCCACCGTCCCGCCCGTTCCGGAAGAGGCCGCCACCGGCAAGGTCGCGGCCGTCTACGCCGACATCAAGCGGACGAAGAACATCCCGTTCGTGCCGAACATCTGGCGGGTGCTGGCGACCAACCCGGACCACCTCGAACTGATGTGGACCCGGCTGAAGGCCCTGATGCACCCCGAGGCGGTCGGCCGCCCGTCGCGGCTCGACCCGGTCACGCGGGAGGCGGTGGCCCTGGCCGTGTCCGCGACGAACGGGTGCGCGTACTGCGTGAACTCGCACACGGCGGCGCTGATGAAGCTCGGCCTGGACGCGGAAGCCGTCGGCGAAGTCATCGCCATCGCGGCCCTCTTCAACAGCACCAACGCCGTCGCGGACGGCTACCAAATCGAACCCGACGTCCTCCCGCCGACCTGACCCAAACGAACGGAGACGCCATGGGCGGGGCCGGTGCCGCGATGATGTTCGTTTCCGGGCTGGCGATCGCCGCGATCGTCGCGGCGGCGGCATCGGTTTACCTGTCGCACTTTTTCTTGCACGTCGTCCAGAGCACGGCCGCCGGGGACCGGGAACTGGCCAAGTCCGAGGGGAACTTCCTCGAATGGCTGTGGGAGCCGGTCCACCTCGTCGTCATCGCGGGGCTGTGGATCGCGCCGGCGTTGTTGGCGGCGATCGTGCTGTCGACGGCGGCGAAGTCCGCGGCCGCGGGGGCGGCGTGCCTGCTCGTCGGCGTCTGGCTGTTCCTACCGCTCGGGGTGCTCGGCTCGCTGACGACCGGCGGCGCGTGGGTGCCGGTCAACCCGGCGGTGTTCCTGGCGATGGCGAAGAAGCCGCGGGCGGTGCTGGGGTTTTACCTGCTCACGGGGCTGCTCACGATCATCGCCGCGGGCGGGGCGGTTCTGGCCGCCGGCGTCAGCCCGCTCGGGCTCGCCGGCATTCCCGTCGGCGGCGGGCTGCTCGGGCTGTGCTGGGTCCTGGGTGCCCGGCTCGTCGGCCGGCTCGGGTTCGTGATCTCCTTCGAGGGCAGGCCCCGCCGCCGCAGGCGAAGGCGGAGGAACCCTCGTCGGCAAGTGCAACCGGCCCCGGTCCACGAACCGGAGATCGGGGAGCCGCTGCCCGCCGACGATTCGGACGACGAGGAGGACGTCCGGCCGTACCGAGCCCGGCCGGTCGAGGCGGACGTGGCGGCGGCGCTGCCGGCGGAACTCACCCTGCCCCGCGAGTCCGAAATGCGGCTTCTGGCGAAGGACGACGGCATCCCGGCCCCGGTGCGGGTGTGGTCGGCGGACGTGTTCGCGGTCGTGCTGCACCCGGAGGGAATCCGGGCGGTGTTCGTGTGCGGCGCGTTCCTGACGACGCTGGCCGGGCTGGGGCGGTTCCTGGTCGCCGTATACCCGCGGTGAGCCGGCGGCACAAAAATTCGTGCGACCGACTCCCGACCGCCGGGACATGAAGTAAACTGTCGGTGTTCCACGACTGACACCGGGAGGGTTCGCGATGGGTGTTCCGTCCGGAGAAGTGATCGCACGGCCGATGGTCGCTCGGGCGTGCGGTTGCCTCCAAGAGTTCCAGCACTACGCCGTCGACCGCTACCGCGCCCAGCGGCTGGCGAAGTTCCAGAAGACCCGCTGCACCAACTGCGTCGCGAAACTGAACGAGGAACAGCGCGTCGCGGCGGCGGCCCTCCCGAAGAAGGGGGAGGCGTTCAAGCTGCTGCCGGTCGGCTCGCAGGTGTCGCTCTCGCGTGTCCCGGACGGGACGTGGGCGGGGAAGCTGACCGCCGACGGGACGACGGTGGACGGGACCGGGGAAGGCCCGCAAGGGCTGATCGTGACGCTGGCCCGGCTGTGGGTGGCCGCCAAGGGCCTGAAGCCGCCGCCGGAATTGGCCGCCCCGGCCCCGGCCGTCCCCTCGCCGCCGGCCCGACCCGCGGTGCTGGCGAAGCCCCCGGCCCCGCCGCCGCCCGCCCCCCGGCCGGCCGCCCCGAAGCCGTCGGCCAAGGTGCCGTAAGGCCCCCGCGGCCGACGTTCCCCCCTCTCTTCGCGTAAGATGAGTGAAGCCGCTTTCCTCCCGGAGGGTGCCTTCACATGACCGCGCCGCCCGGCATCTTGATGTGCCCGCCGGACCACTACGGCATCGAGTACGAGATCAACCCCTGGATGAACCGCTCCCTCGGGGCGGTGCGGGAGCTCGCGTTCCGGCAGTGGAAGGCGCTGCGTGACACCCTGGTGTCGCTCGGCGTGGCGGTCCGCGAACTGACCCCCGTCGCCGGGCTGCCGGACCTCGTGTTCACCGCGAACGCGGGGCTCGTGCTGCGCGACGTGTTCCTCAGCAGCCGGTTCAAGCACGACGTGCGGGCCAAGGAATCCCCCGTGTTCGACGAGTGGTTCGCCGCCAACGGCTACCGCGTGGAGCACTTCCCGGACGGCATGTTCCACGAGGGGGCCGGCGACGCGCTCTTCTGCGGGGACGTGCTCTTCGCCGGCTACCGCCAGCGGTCGGACGTGGCGGCCCACCAGTGGGCGGCGGCCCACCTCGGGGTGCGGTGCCTGCCGCTGGAACTCGTCAACCCGCGGTTCTACCACCTGGACACTTGCTTCTGCCCGATCGCGCCGGGGGAAGCGATCTACTTCCCGGACGCCTTCGACACCTACGGCCGGCGGGTGCTGCACACGCACGTCCCGAAACTGATCCCGGTCGCGGAGCCGGACGCCCACCGGTTCGGGTGCAACGCGGTCGTGGTCGGGAAGACGGTCGTCCACAACAGCCGGTGCCCCGGCCTCGCGGCCGACCTGCAGACGGCGGGGTACCGGTCGATCGAGGTGGAACTGGATGAGTTCCTGAAGGCGGGCGGCAGCGCGAAGTGCCTGACCCTCCGGCTCGACGGTGAAGAAGCCGCCGCGTGGCGAAGCGTCGGAAGCACCTAATCTCCGTATCGCTTCTGCAGCTTCGCCGCGTCCGCGTCTTTCTTCTGGGCCGTAAGCGCTTCCAGCAGCGCCGCCTTCGCGTCCGCGTTCGCCACGTCGATGTGCAGGGCGTCGAGCGCGAACCGCTCCGCGTCGGCGTACCTCTTTGACTCGAGCGCCGCCTTCGCGAGCCGGACCCGTCCGTCCAACTCGTCCGGGTCGTGGGACACGACTTCCGCCAGCACGGACATCAGCTTGTCGGCGTCCTTCGTTTCCTTGTAGACGCGGGCCAGTTGTTCGAGCCAGTCCCCGTCGAGTGGGGCCACCGCCCGGCCGTGTTCGAGCAGTTTCGCGGCGGCCTCGAAGTCCTTCGCGTCGAGATGGAACTTCGCCACGGCCATCAGCAACCGGGGGTCGTCGGGGTTGTCCTTCAGGGCGGCTTGGAGCAGGTCCTTCGCCCCGTCGTCGTCCCCGCCGCGCTGCAGGAGGCGGGCCTTCACGACCGTGGCGACCGCGTGGCCGGGCTTTGCCTTCAGGGCGGCGTCCGCGAGCTTGCGGGCGTCGTTCGCCTTCTGGCGGCGGAAGTATTGCTCCGCGAGCCGGGCGGCGAGGTCGGCGTCGTCGGGAGCCTTCTTCTGGGCCTCGATCAGTTCCTCGAAGGTCATGGGCTTCTCGGCCGCTTGCTTTTTGCCGCTCCGATAGCCCTTCAGCACCTCGGCGACGTACTCCTTGTACCCCTTCTCGAACGCGGCCTTCTCGACGCCGAGGGCACGCTTCAAGACGGTCGCGTCGTCGACGCCGGTCTTGTACTGGTCGAGCACCTTGCCGACGGATTCTTCGCCGTGGTTCTTGACCATGTACTCCACGTACAGTTGGCTCTGGCAGTACGCGAGTTGCCATTCGTCCGGCGACCGCGGGCGGACGAACCCGAGGGTGATCGTGTCGAGGTCCAGTAAGGTGCCGGCGTTCGCCCGTTCGCGCAACACTTGCACCCACTGCGGCGGGCGGGCCATCTGTTCGTTCCGCACCGCGAGCCCTTCCGTGAGCCAGTGCGGGCAGAGGAAGTCCGTCTGGGCGAGGTTGAAGATGTGCGTCAGTTCGTGGCGGATGACCCGGCCCCAGTTGAACGGCTTTCGCAGCCCCTTCGCCGTCGGCGACGCCATCGCGATCACCTTGCCGGTACACGCCCCGATGGTGTGCAGGTCCGGCAGCCCGACCGTGCGGCCGCTGAACATCTCGTGCGTGCTGAAGACCTCGATCAGCACCCGGCCCGGCGGCTCGTAGCCGAACTGACGCTTCAGTTCGACGTGCGTTTCCTCCAGGTAATCCGCCACGAACTTCGCAAGGAGCTTGTCCGTGTTCGGGTCGAACCGCAGTTCGTAGTGCGGCGTCGTGATCGTTTCGTACTTGTCGAGGTGCTTCAACACCTTGATCGAGTTCGACACGCGGACGTTGAACGGGTCGGTCTCGAACGCCTTGTCCAGCGACGTGCGGGCACCCTTCTCGTCGCCCATGCGGAGTTGCAAGAGCCCGAGCCCGTTCCGCGGCCCGGCAAGCATGGGCCGTAGATCGGCGGCCTTTCGCAGGTACTTTTCCGCGTCGGCGTAGCGCTTCCGTTCTTCGAGCGCGTGGCCGAGTTCGTAGTAGAAGAGGCCCGGCTTCGTGTCGAAGGCTTCGACATCCTTCACGACCGAGTCGAAGTCCTTGTCCCGGCGTTGCAGCAGGTAGATCGCGGCGAGCCGGCCGAGGGTGTGGGAGTCCCGCGGGTTCACGGCCTTCGCGGTGCTTAGGAGCTTTTCCGCAGCGGGGAAGTCGCCGCCCATGATCTGCACGTCGGCCTTGAGCCGCAACGCGGCGGCGTGCTTCGGGTTCACCTTCAGCGCCTGATCCGCGAACGACTCGGCGTCGGTGAACTCGTACTTGATGAACGCCGACTGCCCCTTCCCGACGAGCGCGTCCGCGGCCTTCGGGTTGATCTTCAAGGCCTTGTCGAAGGCGTCCCCGGCGTCGGGCCGGTTGTACTTTTCGAGCAGCATCGACCCCGCGACGAACTCCGCCGGCCACAGGTCGGGGTCGGCCTTGAGGGCGTCGCCGATGACTTCGTTGAGGATGAAACTGAACTGCCTCGAGAGGCTGTGCCAGCGGGCGTTCTCTGCCCCGGCGAGGGCGACGACGAGCAGTTCGTCCGGGTCTGTGATGTCGTCGTCCGCGTTACTGCGGGCGGTGTAGTGGCGGACGACCCAGCGGAACGCCTTGTCCGCGTCGTCGAGGCCGCCCCGTTCCCGGAGCACGCGGGCTTTCGTCCAGCGGGCGCGAAGCTGGTTCTCCTTCTTCGCGACCGCGGCGTCGGCGTCCTTCTCCGCGTCGTCCCACCGGCCGAGGTCGTAGAGCAGGTCGGCCCGCGCCGCGAGAACATCCGGGTGCTCGGGCGTCGCTTTCGCCGCGGCGTTGAGGGTATCCAGTGCCTTCTCGAACTCGCCGACTTCGCGGAAGGTCTGGGCGGTGCCGATCGCGGCCAGGGGCGCGAGCTTCGCGTCCTTCTTGGCGGCCTCGGCGAACGCTCCGCGGGCCTCCTCGTAGTTGCCGGCGAGCAACCGCTTGCGGGCCTCGGCGAGGTCGCCGGCGGACCACTTCTTCGGGGCGTCCGCGTTCTTCGCGTCGGCGGGCATCGTCGGCGAACAGGCCAGCGTGAGGGCAGCGAAGAAGAGGAGGCGAACCGGGCGGGGCATCGGGGCGGTTCCCAGGTAGGCACGGGTAATAGTTTCAACCTACCGGGGGATTCGCGGGACCGCAACCGTGTGGTAGGTTTAGGGTGGTCGCTGAACCGGAGGTGTGTGATGTCGAACCTTGACGGCACCGTTGTCGAAGGTCATGTGATCCCGGACGAACCGATCCCCTTTCCCGACGGAACCCGCGTTCGCATCGAGTTCCCATCCTCCCTTGAGATGACTGCCGAGCGGGAGAATCATCTGAACGCTCTGCGGGAGGGCCTCGCCGAGATCGAGGCGGGTGAAACGGTTCTCGCGCGGGATGCAATGGCCGAACTCGCTGCAAAATATGGATTTTCCCCCACCCCGGAGAACTGAGTCGTGTCCTTCGTTGTGCGGCTCTCGCGGAAAGCGCAGGCCGACGTTGACGTCGCGCTGGCTTGGATCGCCAACCAGCGGTCTCAGCAGCAAGCCGAAGGATGGTATCGACGGTTGCTTCTCGCTTTCGATTTGCTCGGGACCTCTCCCGATCGCCAGCCGATTAGTGGCGACTCGGTCGAGCTTGGCGTCGAGCTTCGCGAGATGACCTTCGGTCGGCGTCGGTTTATGTATCGCATTTTCTTCCGAATCCGCGATGCCGATGTCTACGTCGTTCGAATCCGCCACGGTCGTCAAGACCGGCTACGACCGGACGACCTTTGACCGTCCACGACTCCGGCCAGGCACGAACAGTAAAGCCGATTGTCGTGGCCGCTGAAACTCTCTGAGCTTCGGGTCACCGAGCCTTGTGAAACATCCTCGCTCCGCCGACGTCTCTCGTGTAACAGCCGGGGTTAGGAATCGCCCGGGCTCACGTCTTCTCCCCGACACGACGGTCGAATCGCGGACCGAGGGTTCACCATGCGTTGCCTCCCGCGAGCCCCGTTCGGGCTCCTCGCACTGCTGCTCGCTGCGAATTCCTCTCCCGCGGCGGACCCCCTGGACAAGACCGACGCCCGCGTCGCGAAGCTGACGGCGGCGATCGACAAGCACCTGACCGCGTCCTGGTCGGCGAAGAAGGTCACGCCGGCGGCCGACGCGGACGACGCCGAGTACTGCCGGCGGGTCTACCTCGACCTGATCGGCCGGATTCCCCGCGTGTCCGAATCCCGTGCGTTCGCGGACGACGCCTCGCCGACCAAGCGCGCGGCGTTGGTGAACAAGCTGCTGGGAACCGCGGCGTTCGCGGCCCACTTCGCGTCCGTCACCCGGGCCGACTGGCTGCCGCAGACCAACACGCCGCAGACGTTCTTCCAGGGCCAGCAGTTCGAGCAGTACCTGCAGCGGAAGTTCGCCCGGAACGCGCCGCTGGACGAGATCGCCCGCGAGGTGCTCGCCGCCCCGCTCGGCCGGGTGCAGATCGCCGGCCCCCAGCGGTTCGTGATGCCCGCCGTCCAGACGGTCGACGCCCAGGCGCTCGCGTCGTTCTACCAGGCGAACGAGTTGAAGCCGGAAAACCTGGCGGCGTCGGTGAGCCGGATCTTCCTCGGCGCGAAGCTGGAGTGTGCCCAGTGCCACGACCACCCGTTCAACTCGTACTCGCGGGACCAGTTCTGGCAACTCGCCGCCTTCTTCGGGGAACTGAACCCGACGGCCGTGCGGCCGAGTGACGGCCCGAGTTTCCCGCACGCGAACACCATTCGGATCCCCATCCCCGGCACGCCCCGCACCGTGACCGCGACGTTCTTCGACGGGACCGAGCCCGAATGGACGGCCGACCGCTCGCCGCGGAAGGAACTGGCGGACTGGGTCACGTCGCCGCGGAACCCGTACTTCGCCCGCAACCTCGCGAACCGGATCTGGGCGCACTTCCTCGGCACCGGGATCGTCGACCCCGTCGACGAACCGGGCGAAGCGAACCCGCCGAGCCACCCGGAGCTGCTGAGGGACCTGGCCCTCGCCCTGGCCGACTCCGGGTTCGACCAGCGGGTCGTGATCCGGGCGGTGACGGCCAGCAAGGCCTACACCCGCACGAGCCGGCAGACGGACCCGTCCCAGGCGAACCCCCGGCATTTCGCCCGGGTGTCCGTTCGGGGGCTGACCTCGAACCAGATTTACGACAGCTTCCTGGCCGCCACCGGGCAGCGGGCGAACGCCCAGCGGGGCCAGCCGTTCTTCAACCCGAACGACCCGACCGGGGCGGCGCAGTTTTCCGCGCAGTTCGCCCGCGGCACCGGCAAGGCCACCGACGCCGAGACGAGCATCCTCCAGGCCCTGCTGTTGATGAACGGCCAGCCGACGGCGAACGAGACGAGCCTGGACAAGAGTTCGACACTCGCGGCGGTCGTCGACGCCCCGTTCCTGGACACCCCGAAGCGGGTGGAAGCCCTGTTCCTGTCCGCCCTCGCCCGGAAGCCGACCGCCGACGAGACCCAGAAGTTCACCAGCTACGTCGAACGCGGCGGCCCGTCCGGGGACAAGGACAAGGCGCTGGCGGACGTCTTCTGGGTGCTGCTGAACTCGACCGAATTCCTCTTCAACCACTGATGGGCTGACCCTCTCCCCTTGGGGGAGAGGGTGGCCGAAGGCCGGGTGAGGGGAAGACCCCACGAGGAAACTCGCCTCATCCCAGCGCAAACACACTCTCCGGGCGTGAGGCTGTTCCCCTCACCCCCAACCCCTCTCCCCCAAGGGGAGAGGGGAGGAAACCAAAACCTCTCGGCACTCGCCCGCCGCCACGGAGATCGACCCATGTTCGGTTCCCCCTTGCAACGCCGTGAATTCCTTCGAGCGGGAGCGGCCAGTGTCGGCTTCTCCGTCTCCGGCTGGCTCGGCCACCTGGCGAACGCCGCGGCCGCCGACCCGAAGCGGAAGCGGGCGTGCATCCTGCTGTGGATGAACGGCGGGCCGAGCACGATCGACCTCTTCGACGTGAAGGCCGGGCACCCGAACGGCGGACCGGTGAAGGAGATTGCGACCAAGGCCGACGGCGTCAAGTTCGGCGAGTACCTGCCGACTCTGGCGAAGTGGGCGAAGGACATGGCCGTCGTCCGCTCGCTCACGTCGAAGGAAGGCGACCACGGCCGGGCCAGCTACCTGATGCGGACCGGGCAGTTGCCGACGGGCGCGATCCAGTTCCCGAGCATCGGGGCACTGCTGTCCAAGGAACTCGGCGACCCGAAGGCGGAGTTGCCGAACTTCGTCAGCGTCGCGCCGCAGCGGTTCTTCAACGCGGACGCCTACGGCCCCGGCTTCCTCGGGCCGCGGTTCGCCCCGCTGATCGTCGGCGAGAACCAGTACTTCAACGGCGACGCGGGCGTGAACCCGGACACGGTCCTGAAGGTGCAGAACCTGTCCCGCCCCGGCGGGGTGTCCGCCGAACACGGCGGGGCTCGCCTCGAACTCTTGAAGCAGATGCAGGAGGACTTCGCCGCGGCCCGGCCCGGTGCCGTGACCGCGAGCCACCAGGCCGCCTACGACCGGGCGACCCGGCTGATGCAGTCCGACGCGGGCAAGGCGTTCGAACTGTCCGAGGAGAAGGACGCCGTCCGCGACGGGTACGGCCGGACGCTGTTCGGCCAGGGGTGCCTGCTCGCCCGCCGGCTCGTCGAGCGCGGGGTGCCGTTCGTCGAAGTCACCCTCGGCGGGTGGGACACGCACGGCAACAACTTCGAGGCGATCAAGCAACCCGCGGGGCAACTCGACAAGGCGTGGTCCGCCCTGATGGCCGACCTGACGGACCGCGGGATGCTGGAGACGACCACGATCGTGTGGATGGGCGAGTTCGGCCGGACCCCGAAGATCAACCAGGGCAAGGGCCGCGACCACTACCCGAACGCCTTCGCCGGGGTGCTGGCCGGGGGCGGCGTCAAGGGCGGGCAGGCGGTCGGCACGACGAGCAAGGACGGCACCACCGTCGAGGACCGGCCGACGCCCGTCGGCGACTTCCTGTCGACCGTGTGCAAGGCCGTCGGCGTCGACTTCGAGAAGACGAACCTGTCGAACGTCGGTCGGCCGATCCGCATCGTGGACAAGACCGCCAACCCGATCACCGAGGTGCTGTCGTGAACGTCCTCCGCACCCTGACGACCTCCCTGGCCGTCGGGCTCGCCGGCGTCGCTGCCGCCGCGCCGGTCGAACCCGCCCCGGCTCCCACGCCCGTGGCGGACCCGATCCCGGACACGGTCGAAGTCGTCTTCACGGCGAAGGCGCGGCCCGTCCGCGTTCAGGTCCGGATGACGTTCGACGGCAAGACGCTCGCCGAACGCTGGACCGAGGTTCTCCGGGAGCAGTTCGCGGCGTTCGACCGGGACGGCAACGGGAGCTTGAACGCGGAGGAAACCGCCCGGATTTTCCCCCTCGCGAGTGTCCGCCAGATGCTCCAGGGTGCCTTCGGCGTGAACGCGGGCAAGGCGGTCACCCTGAAGGACCTCGACGCCAACGGCGACGGGAAGGTCACGTTCCCGGAGTTCGCGGCGTACTACAAAGATTCGACTGCCGAACTCGTCAAGCCGTTCCAGGCCCAGTTCTACAACCCGGACACCTCCGCCGTGACCCGCGACCTGTTCGCCCGGCTGGACAAGAACAAGGACGGCAAGCTGTCCGAGGAGGAAGTCCGGGCCGCCGAGAAGGTCCTGCTGGCGATCGACTCGGACGAGGACGAGTGCGTGTCCTACCAGGAACTCGCCGCCAACCCGTTCCTGCCCGGCGTGCTGGCGAACCCGAACGGGGACGGGATGATGGGCGGCATGGTGGGCCGCCGCGGCGGGCCGGTGAACCAGCCCCCGTCCGATGTCGCGGTGTACTCGGCCGCCCTGCCGGGCACGCTCGTCCAGCAGGTCATCAAACTGTACGACCGGAACGGCGACTTCGAACTCACCCGCGACGAGATCGGGTTCGACGAGGCGACGTTGGCCCGCCTGGACAGGAACAAGGACGGCAAGCTGTCGCCGGTGGAACTCGACCGCTGGCGGACCGGACAACCGGACGCCGTCGTGATCGCGAACACCGCACGAAAGCTCGCGGACTCCTCGGCCCGAATCGTCGCCGCCGACGGCGCGACCCCGGTCGAGGGGTTGAGCGTCTCGTCGCCCCAACCGAACCGGGTCGTGATCCGGTTCGGGGCCCAGACACTCGACATCGGGCTGTCGACGTTCAACCCCTACGGGGAGCAGTACAGCGTCGCCCTGATGTACCAGCAGTTCTTCCCGGCCGGAAAGGACGAAGTGACCGAGAAGGACGTGGTCCCCCCCCAGTTCCAGATCCTGCGGGTGATCTTCGACGCGGCCGACTTCGACGGGGACGGAAAGCTGACCAAGGCCGAGGCGAGGCGGTACGGCGAACTGGTTCAGGGGCTGGCCTCCGTCGGGCTGTCGGCGGGGTACGTTTCCCGCACACCGAATTTCTTCCAACTGATGGACGAAAGCTCGGACGGCCGGATCAGCCTGCGGGAACTCCGGACCGCGTGGCCCCGGCTGATCGCTCTGGAAGGCGAGGGGAAGACGGCGGTCACCCAGGCGGTGTTGCAGCCCTCGGCCGTGGTCCGGGTCGGCAGCCGCCTGTTGGTCCAGGCCGACCCGATGCTGCAGGGTTTCAATCAGTTCGGCCCCCGCTCGAATCCGACCGGGGCACCCGCGCAACGGGGGCCGAAGTGGTTCTGGAAGCTGGACCGCAACGGCGACGGGGACGTGTCGCAGGCCGAGTTCGTCGGGTCCGCGGCCGACTTCGCCGCGATCGACACGGACAAGGACGGGTTGATCACCCTGCCGGAGGCGGAAGCCTACGAGCGGAAGGTCCGCCCGCCGAAAGAACAGCCGGCGAAGGTCGCAGACGGGACGCCCGCGAAATAGAATGACACCAACTCAAACGGGCGGGGGGAGGCGACTCCCCCCGTTTCGTTTTTCCGCCGAGCGGCGTCCTAGACTACAGGTGCCTCTCGTGTGCCGCGCCGAAGGACTGCATCATGGCCCGCCGTTCCCGCTCCCGCGAAGTCGCCCTTCAACTCCTGTTCCAGAAGGACCAGAACGCCACGGCCATCGACCGGAAGCACATCAGCCGGTTCGCCGCCGACCGCCTGCGGGAGCCGGAACTCGTCGAGTTCGCCCTCGCCCTGTACGACGGCGTCCTCGCCCGGCAGGCCGACATCGACAAGCTGCTGACCGCCACCGCGGAGAACTGGCGGCTGTCCCGGATGTTGCCGGCCGACCGGAACGTGCTCCGGCTCGGCACGTTCGAACTGCTGCACGGCCCGGAGAAGTCGCCGGCCGCCGTCGTCATCAACGAGGCGATCGAACTCGCGCGGCGGTTCGGCACCGCGGACTCGCCGAAGTTCGTGAACGGGATTCTGGACAAGATCGCGAAGTCCCCGGCCCCGGCCGCGTGATGCCGCGCGGTTCCCCATTTACCCGCATGTGCCAGCAGATGGCCGCCCTCAGTGGCGTCGTCGCGGCGGACCTCCACGCCCACACGACGGCCAGCGACGGGGACGCCACGCCGGGGCAACTCGTCGCGTTCGCGGTGCGGGCCGGGGTGAGGTGGGTCGCCGTCACGGACCACGACACGACCGCCGGCGTGGCGGACGCCCAGGCCGCGGCTTCGCAGTACGCCGGCGGGCGGGTCGGCGTCGTGCCCGGTGTGGAAGTGTCCGCGGCGTTCGAGGGGCGCGAGGTTCACCTGCTCGGGCTGTTCGTCCGACCCGCCGACCCGGACCTGACGCGGGCGTTGGCTGCCGTCGTGGCGGGCCGCCGCGAGCGGTATCGGGCGTTCGTGACGGCGATTCCGGAACTCGCGGAAGCGGCCGCCACCGGGCTCGCGGCGGCGGTCGAGGCGGGGACGGCGAGCCCCGGCCGGCGGCACGTCGCGAACCTGCTCGTCCGCACCGGCGTGGCGACGAACCGCACCGACGCCTTCCGCCGGTTCCTGATCCCGAAACAGTCCTGCGTTCCCCCGAAGCCGCTGGTTCCGGTCGCGGAAGCGGTCGAGCGGATTCGCGCCGCGGGGGGCATCGCCTCGCTCGCCCACCCCGGCCCGGACGTGGACGAGGCGTACCTCACGCGGTTGCGGGCGCTCGGGATGCAGGCCGTCGAGGCGCGGTTCCCGTCTGCGGCGGAGGGGTTCGCCCAGGAATTGCGGGCCACGGCGAGGCGGCTCGGGCTCGCCGTCACGGGCGGCAGCGACTTCCACGGCAACGACGTTCCGGGCCGCGCGGTCGGCTGCCGGGGGCTGCACTCTGCGGAATGGGACGCCCTTCGCGAACTGGCCGGCGGTGCGGGTTGAAGCGGGTGTAACGCTTTCCTTCGATGCAATCGTTTCGTCGCCGGTGCGATTTGATCCGCCGTCGCGGGCCGTTCCTCGCTTTCCCCCCTGCGAATTCCGCCGGCTGCTCTGGCGTTCGCCGGGACGCGGGGAATGCTTGGGTTCCCCGGACGTAGGACGAGGTCGGGAGTCGGCCGCGGTCCGGGGTCCACCCACGAAACGGATTCGCGACCATGAAACGGATGTTCGCGGCCGGGCTGCTGGCCCTGCCCCTGCTCCTCGCCGGCGGGTCGTCCGCCCGCGCCCAGTGCCCGTCGTGCAGCGGCGGCGGCGGTCTGCCCGGCTACTTCTTCGGCACCGGCCACCTCGCCGCCGGCACCGGCCACTGCACCGGGTTCTGCTCCCGGCTGTTCCCGCACATGCACTCGCACGGCCCGCTCGTGAACTACGGCCCGTACCAGGGCTACTACCCGTTCGAGCCCTACGGCCCCTGGACCGCAGACCTCCGGTACAACGCCCCGGTTCACCCCGGTCACGCCGGGCTGTTCGGCGACGGCGGCGGTACGTGGTTCGGCGGCGCGTTCGGCAAGCACGGGTGCGGCAGCTGCGGCGGCAGCAAGCACGACTGGAGCCGGTACGCGAAGGACACGTTCCGCAACGTCTTCCACCGCTGCCACCCGACCGGCCACAAGTGCGGCCAGTCGTTCGGCGGGTGCGGCACCTGCTCGGCATCGGCCGGGAAGGAAGTTGAGGCGAACCCGGTCGTCCAGACGTCTTTCCCGCGGTCGGAGCGCTAACCGCACCGGCCCTGACTGCCGCGGGGGTTCGAGCGATTCCCCCGCGGCGGGCGCGGAAAACCCGTCCCGGAACGAGCGGGAATGACGGCCATCCGCAGAAGGATCGGGCAAACTGGTACTGAGGTCCCATCGGTGCGCACTCGCAGGGAGTTGCGCCGACTGTTCGACGGAATGAACTCGCCGAGAACGACCATGAAGAAGCTGATTGCGATGCTCGCCGCCGCGGTGGTGCTGAGCGTGTCCGGGTCGGAAGCGACGGCCGGCGGCCACTACTCGCCGTCGTCCTACTCCTACGGCGGCCACCCCGGCAGCTACTGGCTGCACAAGCAACCGATGCCCGCCTTCCAGGCGGCCCCGTGGTACCTGTACTGGCCCTACGACGGCCACTTCCTCACGCCGGCCCCGCTGACCGGGCCGTTCTATGCCCCGCCGACCGCCGGCGGGATGCAGACGAACCCGTACTTCCCGCAAGGCGGGTACGCCCCGGCCCCGGCGCGGTAACGCGACGCACAACCTGATCCGCACCCGCCCCGCGGTCCGGAAGGACCGCGGGGCTCGTTCATTCCGCCGCCGCCCGCAACAACCGGTCGCGGACCGCCCGCCACTCGTCGGCCTTCGGCGGGAGGGTCGCGATGATGCGGTCGAAGCCGCCCTCGTCCAGCGTGTGAAGCTCGGCGTACAGCCGGGCGGACACCTGTTCCGGGGCCCCGACCGGCCGCCACCGGGCGACGACCATCCCCGCACAGCGGTAGATCGCTTCGAGCTGGTCCGCCTCCGCTTCGGTCTCGGCCACTTCCAGTTTCGTCGCCGGGGCGTAGTGCTTCGCCAGCAGGCCGGGCGACGGAAGCGGGATGTCGTCGTCCCCGCAGGCGAAGCTGTTGGCGACCTCGACCGGGCCGGCGATCGCCTCCAACATGCCGACGCGGACGAGGCCCGGACGCAGCAGCCGGGGGACCGGGCCGGTCAGGTCGACGACCGTGGATTCGAGCCCGCCGTGACACGGGCCGCCGTCCAGGACCACGTCGACCCGGTCGCCGAGGCTGGCGACGACGTGGGCGGCCGTGGTGGGGGACAGCCCGCCGGACCGGTTCGCGCTCGGGGCGGCGACGGGCACGCCGGCCGCGGCGATCAGCGCCCGCGCGACCGGGTGGGCGGGGCAGCGGATGCCGACCGAGTGCCCCCCCCCGGCGACGACATCCGGAATGGACTTCGCCTTCGGGACGACCATCGTCAGCGGCCCCGGCCAGAACGCGGCCGCCAGCCGGACCGCGGTCTCCGGCCAGTTGCCGGCCACCGCGTGAACGCGGGTCGCGTCGGGCACGTGGACGATCAGCGGGTTCCGCGACGGCCGACCCTTGGCGGCGAAGATCCGCCCGACGGCGTCCGGGTCGAAGGCGTTCGCCCCCAGCCCGTACACGGTCTCGGTCGGGAACACGACGAGCTTCCCCGCCCGCAGGCCGTTGGCAGCCCGCGCGAGCAGTTCGGCGTCGGGGAAGTCCGGGTCGATCGTCCAGACGGCGGTGGGCATGGGCGAGCAAGCGGGGGACGGACACGCGGGACCAATTGTTTACAATAGCAGAATCCCGCCCGAGTTGGACACCCGCGGAGCCCGCGGGATTCCCGGATTCCCGGGCGGGCGAGGTTTTGGTCCCGGAGCCCTGCATGTCCGAACAGCCGCCCGTCCCGCCGTCGCCGGAAACCTGGATTCCGCTCCCGCCCGACCAGCGCCGCGTCCTGGGCGTCCTCATCGAGAAACAGAAGACGTCCAGGTCCGCGGACGCCTACCCGATGTCGCTGAACTCGATCACGACGGGGTGTAACCAGAAGTCGAACCGCGACCCGGTCACGGACTACTCCGAGGACGACGTCGAGGAGACGCTCGCCACCCTCCAGCGTCGCGGGCTGGTGGCCAAGGTCACGGGCAGCCGGGTCGACCGCTACCGCCACCTGCTCTACGAAGTGTGGAAGGTCACGAAGGTCGAGATGGCGGTGCTGGCGGAACTGCTCCTCCGCGGGCCGCAGACGGAAGGCGACCTCCGCGCCCGGGCCAGCCGGATGGACGAGATCAAGGACGTGGACGAGCTACGGGTGATTCTGAAAGGACTCGCGGCGCGAACTCTCGTCGTCTATCTCAGCCCGCCCGAGCGCCGCGGCACCACGCTCACGCACGGGTTCCACACCCCGGACGAACTGAG
Organism: uncultured Alcaligenaceae bacterium; assembly: GCA_964444365.1. Classification (GTDB taxonomy): domain Bacteria; phylum Planctomycetota; class Planctomycetia; order Gemmatales; family Gemmataceae; genus CAYUHJ01. The sequence goes on from CAYUHJ010000071.1 coordinate 23,457, forward strand.
CCGGGCGCGGCAGACCGCGGGGACGTCTGCCGAAGTGGAACCGCCCCCGGTCCGGGCCGCGGCACCCGCGCTGGAAGCCCGGCTGGCCGAGGCCTTCGAGGAGATCGCGAAACTGAAGGAGCGCGTGTCGAAGCTCGAAGCCTCCCGGCCAGGCTGAGGGTGGATCTTGTGGCAGCGGCCAGTGGCCGGTGCCACAAGACAAAATGATCCACTGAGGACTTGCGCAGTTGGTGTCTGGAGCGGGATTTTCCCCTCTCCCCAGCGGGGAGAGGGGAAAATAGCCATTACCTGAACCCCAACGGCGTAAGTTCTACCCCTGACAAACCGCGGTGATGTCTTCGGACGACACGTTACTTGTCCGCGTCCTTCTTCGGCTCGCCCTTGTCCTTCGGGCGGGGGCCGAAGTTGCCGAAGGCGGCGCGTTGCTCCTCCTGATACTTCTTTACGTCGAACGGCTCGCCGGTCAGGGTCTTCCAGGCCGCCTTTTGGTCCTCCTTCAGCGCGCCGACGATGGCGTCGGTGGCTTCCTTCACCAGGGCCGCGTTCTTCTTCTCGAACTCGGCCGCCTTCTCCTTGTCCCGCGGCGGGCCGAACCCGGTCAGGCCGAGCTCTTGGCGAAGTTCCTGCTGGTCCTTGCGGTATTCGTCGAGCGTGTCCTTGATCTTCGCCTTCTGGTCGTCGGTCAGCTTGAGGGCGGCCTCGACTTCGGCCAGCCGGTAGGCGCTCACGCCCGCGACCTGAACGCCGATCTGCTTCAGCCGGTCGACCTGTTCGGCCTTGAGCACCTCGCCGAGCTCCTTGTACGCGGCCTTGCTGACTTCCGCGTTGACCTCGGCCATCTTCGCCCGGACCTCCTCCCGCGGGAGGTCCTTGAGCTTCGCGAAGGCGTCCTTCGCCTTGTCGCCGACGGACTTCGCCACGTCCTTCAGCTTGGCGTCCTGTTCGTCCGTGAGCTTGATCTCGGCCTTGACCAGCTTGGAGTTGAGCAGGCCGACCGGGCCGCCGCCGCCGAAGCCGAACCCGCCGCCGGGAAAAGCGGGCCGCCGGGGCGGGTCTTTTTCCTGGGCGGAAACGTCGGTGAAGCCGGCGAGCCCGGTCATTCCGACCGCGGCGACGAGCAGTGCTGGGATCCGCATGGAAAGTCCCTCGGGAATCGGGCCGGTCCCGTCCGCCCCGCGCGGCCGGTCGGTTGGATACGATCATGGCCGCCCCCGGCTGAGAGTGAGATGAGAACCGTCCTCCGGGCGTGGTGAAAAGCGAATGAGAACCCGCGCCGGTCCGCCCGGACCGGGTGGCCGGTCGTGCGGGCGTCGGGCCGAGAGATGGCACAACTTCGGCCTTCCACTCTTGCCCGGGGCCGCCAATTTATGGAACATAATCGGAGCCTCCCGGCTCCGCGCCGCGATCCTGCCGCTGTCAGGGCACCGGCCGAATTCGCGTACTAGACTTGCCGAGCGATCATTCCGCCCGAGACGCGCTGATGACCCCCCCGACCCCCGGCCTCCCGTCGTCCTCCGTGACCGGCCGGTTCCAGTCGCCGCTTGTGGACCTCCGAAAGCGGGCGATGGCGCGCCTCAACGAGAAGCTCGACCCGACGAAGAACCGCGGCAAGCCCATGTCCCTGATCCGCCAGGAGGCCAAGCGGACGCTCGACCAGTTCTTCGAGGCCGAGGCCCCGGCCCTGCAGAAGCCGGAACGGGACAAGATCGTCGAGGAACTGCTGGCCGACGCCATCGGGTTCGGCCCGATGGAAGAGCTCTTCCGGGACGCGGACGTCAAGGAGATCCTCGTCCTGGCGGCGAACGTGATCATCGTCCGGAAGAACGACAACTGGATGCCGAGCCCGGTCCGGTTCCGCGACCCCGCCCACATGCGGGCCGTGCTGCAGAAGGTCTGCGAACAGGGGGACGCCCTGGTCGCCAACCCGACGACGACCAGCGGGTTCGACGTAAAACTCGGCAACGGGTTCCGGGCGGTCGCGATCCTGCCGCCGGACATCATGGAGCAGCAGCCGGTCAGCCTGTTCGTCCGCGGGGCGGGTGCCGGCAGCGGACTCAACCCGGCGATCACGACCCCGCCCCCGGCCGCGACCCGCGCGCCGACCGCGAGCGGGTTGATCGCCACCCCCGCCCCGCGGTCGGGGGTTCACAACCCGACCACGACGGGGCCGCGGTCGAGTGCGTCGGCCGCGACGGCCCCGGCCGGCTCCGGGTCCGCGACCGGCATCCCCCCGGCCCGGACCCAGTCGTCGACCGGGTCCGCCGGCGGCGGGTTCGCCGGACAGGGGTCCGGCATCATTGCCGCCGCGCAGCAGCGCGTCCCGGCCGCCGGGTCCGGCCCGCTCACCGGGGCCGGGGCCACGCCGGAAATCCAGACCCGCATCCGTCAGAAGGTGACGGAGCGGATCATCATGAAGCTGGCCGCCGCCGGGGTCTACGACCTGAACGTGATCCCCCTCCCGGAACTCCGCAAGATCGCGATGGCGTACGTCAAAGAGTACATCGACGTCGAGAAGATTCTCCTCGACGACGCGACCATCGAACGGCTCGCGAACGAGATTCTGGCGGGCATGAACCGGTAGTCGGGGGATGGCACGTGGCTCGGCCCTGTTGCTCACACCCCGCTTCCTGGGCGTGAACAACAGGGCCGTTTGCGTGAATCGGGTTCTTACGGGTTCTCGTTAGATCCCGCTGTCGGACGGGCTGCCAAAGCCACCCTTGCCGGGAAACCCGCCGCCGAATCACTAAACGCAGAGGATTGCGATGGCTGGGGAATGGCAAATCCTGGGTCGAGGAGTCGGACGCGGAAAATCGATGCATTCTGAGTGCGGACGGTGCGGAGAGAGGCTTCGGAGGTGCCAGCCTGACGGGGAAGAAGTCACCCGGCGGACGCGCTGAGCGCTGTCACCGGGCGGGTCACGCGATGACGCGGTTGCGGCCGGCGCGCTTGGCGGCGTACAGTTTCTCGTCCGCAAGTTTCATCAATTCTTGGGGGCTCAGTTCCTGGCCCCCTTCCGTCGTCGCGACGCCGAGGCTGATCGTCACGTTGAGCAGGTTGTTCTCGAACTTGAACGGCTCGTTCGCGATCACCTGGCGGACCCGCTCGGCCACTTCGACCGCCTGGTGCCGCTGGGTTTCCACCAGGCAGAACGCGAACTCTTCGCCGCCGTACCGGGCGAACAGGTCTTCCCGGCGGACGGTGTGGCGGATGCGGTTGCTGACTTCGCGCAGCACGTAGTCGCCGCACAAGTGGCCGTGGGTGTCGTTGACGACCTTGAACTTGTCGATGTCCATGAGAATCACGGACAGCGGCCGCATGTGACGGAGCGACCGGGCCAGTTCCCGCTCGACGAAGTCCATCAGGTAGCGGTGGTTGAAGATCTGCGTCAGCCCGTCCATGATGGTCAGGCGGTAAATCTCCTCGTGGTACTCGGACTCGATGTTGCCGCCGGCGAGGTAGCGGTAGATGCAGTTCCCGACGCGGACGTAATCTCCGTCCTTGAGCAGCGCCGGGGTGGACGTCTGGCGGTCGTTGACGAACGTGCCGTTGGTGCTCTTCAGGTCGACGACGGTGTAGCCT
>CAYUHJ010000072.1:0-1929 GCA_964444365.1 uncultured Alcaligenaceae bacterium
GTGACCCTCGCATGTCCCCGCCCGCAACCGCTCGACGACCCACTTGCCAAGATACCAGGCCCCGCCAACGAAAGTTGGCGGGGCCTTTTTTCGTTTCCTGCCCGAAGTCGCAACTCCCCTCCTTCTTGCTTTCCATTCTCGGTTCCGCCGGCTAAGATTGCGTTACCCTCCACCTGCGGTGTGGCTCTCCCGCCGTCGCTTTGCCGATCTTCCCGAGGTCCGATCATGACCGGACGTGCCGCCCTGGCGCTGCTCGCGTTCGCACCTGCCCTGTCTGCGGCCGATCCCACACCCAACCCGGCCGCGATCGAACACTTCGAGAAGAAAGTCCGACCTGTTCTGCTGGAACACTGCGGCAAGTGCCACGGCACCGACCCCAAGAAGATCAAGGGCGGGCTGAAGCTGCAGTCCCGCGCAGACCTGCTCACCGGCGGCGAGGCGGGGCCGGCGATCGTGCCCGGCTCCCCGGAGAAAAGCCTCCTCGTGCAGGTCGTCAAGTACGACGGCGAAATGAAGATGCCGCCGAAGGGGAAGCTGCGCGACGCGGACATCGCGGCGATCGCGGAGTGGGTGAAGGTCGGTGCCCCGTGGCCCGATTCCGGCGGTCCGGCCACGCCCACGCCGAAGCCGACGGGGCCGCTGTTCACCGCGGAGCAGAAGCAATTCTGGGCCTACCAGCCGGTGAACCCGCCCGCCGCCGGAGCGACGATCGACAGCTTGCATCAGGCGAAACTGGCAGCTGCGGGGCTCAAACCGTCCGCCCCCGCGGACAAGCGGACGCTGATCCGCCGGGTGACTTACGCCCTCACCGGGTTGCCCCCGACGCCGGAGGAAATCGACGCCTTCGAGAAGGACTCGTCGCCGGACGCTTACTCGAAAGTGGTGAACCGCCTGCTCGATTCCCCGGCCTACGGCGAACGCTGGGGTCGGCACTGGCTCGATGTCGCTCGCTATGCCGACAGCAACGGCCTGGACGAGAACACCGCCTTCGGAAACGCCTGGAAGTACCGCGACTACGTCGTCCGCAGCTTCAACGCGGACAAGCCCTACGACACCTTCTTGAAGGAACAAATCGCCGGCGACCTGCTCCCCCCGACGGACAACGAGCAGGTTCGGAAGGACCGCCTCACCGCCCTCGGCTACCTTGCCATCGGGGCGAAACTGCTCGCGGAGCCGGACAAGCAGAAGATGCTCATCGACATCGCCGACGAGCAAGTCGACACGCTCGGTAAGGGCATCATGGGGCTGACGCTCGGCTGTGCCCGGTGCCACGACCACAAGTTCGACCCGCTGTCGACGCGCGAGTTCTACTCGATGTCGGTCATCTCCACCAGCACCAGGACGATGCAGGGCCTCGGCACGGTGGCGAAGGCGTTCGAGCGGCCGCTCGGCGACCCGGAGAAGCAGGAGGTGACCGCGGCGCGGAAGAAGCTGGACGGCGTCCGCAAGCAGATCCGCGACCTGGACAAGAAGATCGCGGCCGAGAAGGACGAGGCCAAGAAGAAGGAACTCACCGCGAAGAAGGACAAGCTCGCGGCGGAAACGCTCGAACTCGAAAAGCTCGTCCCGGACGTGCGGCTTGAACGGCTGCGGGCGGAAGTGCGAGACATCGAGGCGCGTTTCGGCAAAACAAAAGAAACCGAAAAGGCCAAGCGTGAGGAACTCCACAACGAGGCCGAGAAGCGGCGGGCCGAGATCAAGGTGCTGGAAAAGAGCGTGATTCCGCCGGACTTCGTGCTCGGCGTCGAGGAGGGTTCTGCGGGCGGGTACGGCACCCAACCCCGCAACATCTACGTCCAGATTCGCGGCAACTATGTCGTGTGCGCTCCCTCCGGACGGGCCGCCACGTATGCCGATCTCCTCAACAAGGCGCAGGCCGACTTCGAGACCTACTTCCGGGTCCGCAAGTTTGATCTGAAACCGCTGGAG
>CAYUHJ010000072.1:1939-26630 GCA_964444365.1 uncultured Alcaligenaceae bacterium
GCCCAGTTCCTCCGCATCATCGCGGGGGAAAAGGCGACGAACTTCGTCAGCACGGCACCGAACCCCGCCGACAAGCTCGAACCCGCGAAGACCCGCTTCGGTTCGACCCGCTCCGCCAGCGGTCGGCTCGAACTCGCGAACTGGCTCACGGACGGCAAGCACCCGCTGACGGCCCGCGTCTTCGTGAACCGCGTCTGGCAGCACCACTTCGGCGAGGGGATCGTGCGGTCCGTCGACAACTTCGGCAAGCTCGGCGACCGGCCGACGCACCCCGAGTTGCTGGACTGGCTCGCCCACGAGTTCGTCACGCACGGCTGGAGCGTGAAGCACCTGCACCGCGTGATTCTGCTGTCCGTGGCGTACCGGCAAGCCGGCACCCACGACGCAAAGGCCGCCCTCGCCGACCCGGACAACCGACTCCTGTGGCGGTTCCCCCGGCAACGGCTGGAAGCCGAGGCGATCCGCGACGGCATCCTCGCGGTGGCCGGCACCCTCGACCGCACCCCCGGCGGCACGCTGCTCGAAACGAAAAACTTCGACTACGTCACGACCGATCAGTCCGGCAACAAGGCGAAGTACGACACGACCCGGCGGAGCGTTTACCTGCCGGTGATCCGCAACAACGTGTTCGCGTTCTTCCAGACCTTCGACTTCCCGGACCCGAGCACGATGACCGGCAAGCGGGTCAGCACGGTGGTCGCGCCCCAAGCGCTCTACCTGCTCAACAGCCCGTTCGTGCGGACGCAATCCAAGGCGTTCGCGGATCGAGTGCTGAAAGCGGAAGCCGACGACGCGGCGCGGGTGACTCTGGCGTACCGCCTCGCGTTCGGCCGGCCGGCAACGGCCGAGGAAGTGACGCAATCGCTCGGTTTCGTCAAGGATTTCGAGGGCTCGCTGACGGCCGAGAACGACGCCCCCACCCGCAAGGCGAAGGCGTGGGCGGGGCTGTGCCAGGCGATTTTTGCGAGCAACGAATTCGTGTACGTGGAGTAACCAACGTGTAGCCGCGACGCGATAGCGGAGCGCTCGACCGCACCGCGCTCCGCTATCGCGTCGCGGCTACAAGGGGAGAAAATATGAACCGCCACTTTTGCCGCTCGTTCACGTCCGCCGTCACCCGGCGGGACGCGCTCCGGACCACGGCCAACGGGTTCGGGTTGCTCGCGCTCGGCGGGTTGCTCGGGCAGCAGGCGCGGGCCGACAACCCGCTTGCGGAGCGGAAGCCGCACTTCAAGCCCCGGGCGAAGCGGGTCATCTTCCTGTTCATGCACGGCGGGCCGAGCCAGGTCGACACCTTCGACCCGAAGCCGATGCTCGCGAAGCACGACGGAAAACCGTTCCCGGGCAACAAGCCGCGGGTGCAGTTCGCCGCGACGGGGAACCTGCTCAAGTCGCCGTGGGAGTTCAAGCCGGGCGGGAAGGCCGGGATACAGGTGTCCGACCTGTTCCCGGAAGTGCGGAAGATGGCGGACGAACTCAGCGTCATCCGCTCGGTCCACGCGGACAACTCCGCCCACGGCGGGGCACTATTGCAACTGCATACCGGTTCGGACACGTTCGTCCGCCCCAGCATCGGCTCGTGGGTGACTTATGGCCTCGGATCGGAGAACCAGAACCTGCCGGGGTTCGTTACCGTCTGCCCGACGCTCGGGCACGGCGGCGTCGCGAACTGGAGCAGCGCGTTCCTACCCGCCGCGTACCAGGGCACGCCGATCGGCCACTCGGGGATCAAGTGCAAGGACGCGCGGATCAACGACATCGTCGGCGATTCGACGCCCGACAAGCAGCGGGCACAACTCGATTTGCTCGAAAAAATGAACCGCAAGCACCTGTCCGAAACCGGACCGGACGCGGCGCTCGAAGGCCGGATCAACGCTTTTGAACTCGCGTTCCGGATGCAGGCGGAAGCCCCAAAAGTCACGGATATTTCCACGGAAACGAAGGAAACCCTCGACTTGTACGGCATCGGCGACAAGCTGCCGACCGACAACTTTGGCCGGCAATGCCTCCTCGCCAGGCGGTTCGCGGAATCGGGCGTGCGGTTCGTGCAAGTTTCCCACAGCTACAAGTGGGACCAGCACGGCGAACTCCGCAAGGACCACGCGAAGAACGCCCTCGAAGTCGACAAGCCGATCGCCGGGCTGCTCGCGGACCTGAAACGGCGGGACTTGCTGAAGGACACGCTCGTCTGGTGGGGCGGCGAGTTCGGCCGCACCCCCACAGCCCAGGGCGGCGACGGCCGCGACCACAACCCGCACGCCTTCAGCATGTGGCTCGCCGGCGGCGGCGTGAAGGGTGGCTTCGTCTACGGCAACACCGACGACTTCGGATATTACGCTTTCGAGAACAAGGTTCACATGCACGACCTGCACGCGACGATCCTCGCGATACTCGGCATGGACCACGAGAAGCTGACGTACCGCCACGCCGGCCGCGACTTCCGCCTGACGGACGTGAAGGGGCACGTGGTCGACGAACTCTTCGCGTGACCGATTTTGAACCAAACTGGGGAAGCTGATGGACCCGATCGACCGCGTCACCGACCCGCTCCGGCGGGTGGCCGAGTCCAAGTCCGCCCAGCGGGCACGCTCTCTCCTCGACGAGTTCAAGGCGTTCGCCTTCAAGGGGAACGTCATCGACCTCGCGGTCGGCGTCATCATCGGGGCCGCGTTCGGGAAGATCGTCGACTCGCTGGTGAAGCACATCATCATGCCGGCCGTGAGCGTGTTGATGCCCGGCGACCAGGGGTTCAAGGACTGGAAATGGGTGCTCAACGGCCAGGAAATCCCCTACGGCCTGTTCCTCGCGGAGGTGGTGAACTTCCTCATCGTGGCGGCCGCGCTGTTCCTGTTCATCCGGAAGTTCCTCGGCTGGGTGATGCGGTCCCACGAGGAAACCCCACCCCCGCCGCCGTCGAAGCAAGAAGAACTCCTCACGGAGATCCGCGACCTGCTGAAGAACCGCCCGGCGTAGCCCCGCGTACAATAGCCCGGCCCGCGGGGGAGCCTGTTCCCCGGCGGGTGGCGTGTTTCACCCAGGGATTCGGACATGACACTGGTACGCGCGATGGCGGTCGGGCTCACGTTGGCGGTCGCGGTCACCGCCGGGGCCGAGGACAAGAAGGCCAAGTTCGACCCGGCCAAGGTGGTCGGCGACTGGACCCTGACGGCGGGGGAGAAGGACGGCGAAAAACTCCCGGCCGACCACCTGAAGGGGGTCGTCACGTTCACCAAGGACACGATCGCGATCAAGGGCGACGGCGACGACATGTCGTTCGGGTTCAAGTACACTGTGGACGCGGCCGCCGACCCCGCCGCCATCGACATGGAAATCACGGCCCCGGAAGCGCTCAAGGGCACGAAGGCGAAGGGCATCCTCGGCTGGGACGGGGACAAGCTCAAGCTGACCTACAACGCGAACGGCAAGGAGCGGCCCAAGGAGTTCGCCACCAAGAAGGACAGCGGCGACTTCGGGTTCACCCTCGCGAAGAAGGCGAAGTGACGCGCGGCCGGGCGGCAGTCGCCCGGCCGTCGCGGACGGTTGCGGGGGCGGCGTGCGATCGGATATACTGATCGCACTGCCGGCCCGCCCCGTCCCCGTCGAGTGCCCCGATGCGATTCCTCCTCGCCGCGTGCGGTCTGCTGCTTCCCGCCCTCGCGCCGGCCGCCGAGCCGCCGGTCGACTTCACCCGCGACATCAAGCCGATCCTGTCGGGCCGCTGCTACGCCTGCCACGGGCCGGACGAGCAGGCCCGCAAGGCGGACCTGCGGCTCGACCTGCGGGACGCCGCGATCAAGTCCAACACACTGATCCCCGGCAACGCGAAAGAGAGCGAGGTCGTCCGCCGGGTGCTGGCGAAAGACCCCGACGAGATGATGCCGCCGGCGAAGTCGAAGAAGCCGGTCCTGACGCCGAAGGAAGTCGAACTGCTGAAGCGGTGGATCGACGAGGGGGCGAAGTATTCCGATCACTGGTCTTACGCGAAGCTCGCGAAGCCCGCGGTGCCGACGCCCAAGAACGCGGCGTGGGTGCGGAACCCGGTCGATGCGTTCGTGCTGGACCGGCTCGAAAAGGAGGGGCTGACGCCGTCGAAGGAAGCGGACAAGGTCACGCTCATCCGCCGGCTCTACCTGGATCTCACAGGGTTGCCGCCGAAGCCGGAGGACGTGCGAAAATTCGTCGCGGACGCCTCGCCGACCGCCTACGAAACGGTCGTCGACAACCTGCTCCGGTCGCCGGCCCACGCCGAGCGGCTCGCGGTGTGGTGGCTGGACCTCGTGCGGTATGCGGACTCCATCGGCTACCACAGCGACAATCCGATGAACGTTTCGCCGTACCGGGACTACGTCATCCGGGCCTTCCACGAGAACAAGCGGTTCGACGACTTCACCCGCGAGCAACTCGCCGGCGACCTGCTGCCGAACCCGACGATGTGGCAACGGGTCGCGACCGGGTACAACCGCCTGCTGCAGACCACGGAGGAAGGCGGGGCCCAGGCCCGCGAGTACGAGGCGAAGAACTCGGCCGACCGCGTGCGGAACTACGGGGCCGTCTGGCTCGGCAGCACGCTGCTCTGTTGCGAGTGCCACGACCACAAGTTCGACCCGTTCTCGCAGAAGGAGTTCTACCAGTTCGCGGCGTTCTTCGCGGACGTCTCGGAAAGCGCCATCGGCCGCCGCGAACCGGGGATGCCGGTCGGGACCGACGAGGAAATCGCGGCCGCGAAGAAGGCGGACGCGGGTCTGACCGAGGCGAAGGGGAAGCTCGACAAGGCGGCAAAGTCGCTCGCCGCGAAACTGACCGAGTTCCCGAAGACGGTAAAGGTGCCCGCCGACGTGAAGGCGATTCTCGACCTGCCCGTCGAACAGCGCAAGCCGGAACACGTCACCAAACTCGCACAGTTCGTGGAGAAAAACGCCCCGGACCTGAAGGCCGAACGCGACGCGGTCGCCGCCGCCCAGAAGGCGAAGGACGAGGCGGAGGCAAAGCTGCCGCGCGTCCTCATCACGACGGCCGGCGCTCCCCGGACGGTGAAACTGTTCAAGCGCGGCAACTGGCTCGAACCGGTCGGCGACCCGATGACCCCGGCGACGCCAAAATTCCTCCCGCCCCTGCCGCCGCTCGCGGACAAGGCGAAGCGGTACACCCGCCTCGACCTCGCGAACTGGACCGTGTCCGGTGACAACCCCCTGACACCGCGGGTGACGGCGAACCGCCTGTGGAAGCTTGCGTTCGGCGCGGGGCTGAGCAAGTCGCTGGAAGAGGCGGGTTCGCAGGGCGACCCGCCGTCGCACCCCGAACTCCTCGACTGGCTCGCCGTCGAGTTCCGCGATTCCTGGGACGTGCGGAAGTTCCTCAAGCTGCTGGTGACGTCATCCGCGTACCGGCAATCGTCGGTCGAAACCCCGGCCCTCCGCGAACGCGACCCGGCGAACCGCCTCCTCGCCCGGCAATCGCGGCACCGGCTCGACGCCGAGTTCGTCCGCGACAACGCGCTTGCCGTCAGCGGTCTGCTCGTCGAGAAGGTCGGCGGCAAGAGCGTCCACCCGTACCAGCCCGCCGGCTACTGGGCGGCCCTCAACTTCCCCACGCGCGAGTGGCAAAACGACACGGGCGAACAGCTTTACCGCCGCGGCCTGTACACCCACTGGCAGCGCACGTTCCTCCACCCCGCGATGCTGGCGTTCGACGCCCCGAGCCGCGAGGAATGCACCTGCGAACGGCCACGGTCGAACATCCCGCAGCAGGCGCTCGTGCTGCTGAACGACCCCGTCTTCGTCGAATCGGCGAGGGTGTTTGCCGGTAACGTCGTGAAGTCCGGCGGTGCGGACGACGCGGCGAAGGTGGCGTGGGCCTTCGAGAAGGCGACTTCGCGGAAGCCAACGGAACCCGAGGTGAGGATCCTCGTCGAACTGGTGGAGAAGCACCGCAAGCAGTTCGCAGCCGACGTGGACGCGGCGAAGAAAGTGCTCGCCGTTGGCGACGCCCCGAACCCGGCGGACGTGCCCGCGACGGAACTCGCCGCGTGGGCAAGCGTCTGCCGGGCGATCCTGAATTTGCACGAGACGATTACGCGGGAGTGAGACATGCGCGAACCGCCGATCGGATTGGGGGCGACCCGCGACGAATTGCAGCGTCTCCTCGGCGATCCGACGGACACAAGCATACCCACGCGGAGGCAACGCTTTCCGATGATTTGGAAGTACGGCGACGTGGAATACCATTTCGGCACGGACGGCCGTGTATTTCTGGTTTACTCAGAAGATCCAGACGGCAATCCTGTGCTCTACAGCCAATCGTAGGCGAGTGTCTGCCGTGCGATTTTGAATCTGCACGAGACGATTACGCGGGAGTGAGACATGGCATCGTCCATCATTAACTTTCTCACTCGAACCCCGCCCCAGTGTTTGAGTGGGCTGAAGCCGGAACCGGTGTCCGTTACGTCGGAAGAGGTGGTGTGGAAGCTGAAATGCGTTTGCGGCTCCGACTTCGGGGCTGTACTGGGATACCCCCTCAGCGAATTGAAACCGGGTATTGAATCCTCAGACATCGACATGGTGAGCCCGTTCCGGTTTCGCTGTGGAAAGTGTCAGCGTGAGGTGGAATTCTTGGATACGAGAGTTCACAGCGAAGGCGCGGAGCTCGGCAAGGAGGAAGGATTCGAGAACGGTTGCGCAGCGTACACAGGCGAGGGGGAACCGACCCTCGTGGCCTGCTCGAAGTGCGGACAGCATGTATTGAGATCGATTGCCACCATGTATTACCACGACGAGCGCGTCGATGATTGGGAGGAAGACAACTCTTTTCGGTTGCCTGACTATTTCTGCGGGTTTCGACTCTCGAGCACATGCCGCGACTGTAACCTTCGCATGGAAGTGGCGAACATCGACACGAAGTTTTAACTTCACACGACCTCACCACCACACAACCTCACCAACTCAATCATGAACCCCATCCGCCTCCAACAACGTCGCTCGTTCCTCGCCCAGTCCTGCCGCGGGGTCGGGGGGCTTGCCCTCGCCGGGTTGATGCAACAGTCCGCGAAGGCGGCGAAGTCGACCGGCGTCATCGCCACGCCGCACGTGCCGCCGAAGGCGAAGCGGGTCATTTTCCTCGTCATGGCCGGCGGACCGTCGCACCTCGAAACCTTCGACTACCGCCCGGTGCTGGCCAAGGAGTCCGGCAAGCCGATGCCGGAGTCGATCACCAAGGGCCAACCGATCGCACAGTTGCAAGGGGCGGCGTTGAAGTGCCTCGGGCCGCAGTGGGAGTTCAAGAAGCACGGCAAGGCCGGCATCGAGATGAACGAACTCTTCCAGCACCTGCCCACCGTCGCGGACGAGATGTGCGTCGTGCGGTCGCTTCACACGGAGGCGATCAACCACGACCCGGCCCACACGTTCATGAACACCGGGTCCAGCGTCTCCGGTCGGCCGAGCATGGGGGCGTGGGTGACGTATGGCCTCGGCACGGAGTCCGAGAATTTGCCGGGGTTCGTGGTGCTCACGTCGAACGGCCGCGGCGGACAGAATCAGCCGATCGCGAACCGGATGTGGGGGCCGGGCTTTTTGCCGTCGAAGTTCCAGGGCGTCCACCTTCGCGGCAAGGGCGACCCCGTCCTCTACCTGACGAGCCCCCCCGGCACCGACCGCGACAAGCAGCGCGACGTGATCGACGCCGTCGCGAAGCTGAACCAGATGCATAACGGCGTCGTCGACGACCCGGAAATCGCCACGCGGATCGCACAGTACGAGATGGCCTTCCAGATGCAGGCCAGCGTCCCCGGCCTGATGGACCTGAAGGACGAGAAGAAGGAAACGCTCGAACTCTACGGCACCCAGGGGGCCGACGGCTCGTTCGCGTCGAACTGCCTGCTCGCCCGCCGGCTCGCCGAACGCGGCGTGCGGTTCATCCAGCTTTACCACCGCGACTGGGACCACCACGGCAACGTCAAGAACGACATCAAGCTGAAGATCGAGGAAGTCGACCGCCCGTGTGCGGCCCTCATCAAGGATTTGAAACGGCTCGACATGCTGAAGGACACGCTGATCGTGTGGGCCGGCGAGTTCGGCCGGACGCCGATGGCCCAGGGTACGGGCCGCGACCACCACATGAAAGGTTTCTCCATCTGGCTCGCGGGCGGCGGCATCAAGGGGGGCGTCACCCACGGCTCGACCGACGACTTCGGCTACAACGCCGTCGAAAACGTGATGCCCGTCCACGACCTGCACGCGACGATGATGCACCTCCTCGGCGTCGACCACGAACGACTGACGTTCAAGTTCCAGGGCCGCGACTACCGGCTGACCGACGTCCACGGCCGGGTGGTGAAGGAAATCCTGGCGTGATGAGCGAGAAGAAATGACCCTCGCTGGCGCTTCGGGCTCGTATCCACACCAGCCCGAAGCGCGAGCGAGGGTCTCGGCTCACTCGAAATCGCTCGATCACGTTCCAGGCGGGGGCGACCCGCACTTTTGCTCCTCGTCGGGCCTCGAAGACTCGGCCCGACCTACCAGACCAATCACTGGGGCAACCCGCACTCCAGCAGCGTACTCATCCCGGTCGGGGTGAACTCCGCCGCCCCGACGCTCGCCGGAAGGAGTACCACGTCCCCCGGCGCGACCGGTTCGCCGCCGAGGGTTCCGCCGCCGGAAATGCACACGACCGCCCGGCAGGCCCCGGCCGCCCCGACGGACACCGGGTTCGCCGTCACCATCCGGGTCAGCGTGAAGTGGCCGCACCCGACGAGCCGCTCGTGCTTCCACTTGCCGTTGGAAATCAGGGCGGGCGACACCGGGTGGCACGGGCCGCGGCCGAAGTCCGAGCACGCGAGGCCGTCGTCGACGTGGAGTTCCCGGCCCCGGCCGGTCTTCGGGTCGACGCGGTCCCAGTCGTAGAGGCGGTACGTCGTGTCGGAGGTTTGCTGCACTTCGAACAGGAAGACGCCCGCGCCGATGGCGTGGACCGTGCCGGCCGGCAGGAACACGCAGTCCCCGCGGCGGGGGGTGAAGGCGTGGAGCGTCTCGGGGGTGGACTTGGTGGCCAGCGAGTGCCGGAAGTCCTCGGCCGTCACGCCGGGGCGGAACCCGGCGTAGATGCGGCTGGCGGCCGGGTCCGCGTCGAGGACGTACCACGCCTCGGTCTTGCCGGCGGTTCCGGGGCGTTTCGCGCGGGCCAGGTCGTCGGTCGGGTGGACCTGGACGGACAGTTCCTGCCGGCTGTCGATGAACTTCAGCAGCAGCGGGAACCGGCCGTGGACCGGCTCGGCGGCCCCGAGCATCCCGCGCTCGTCGGCGGCCAGCAGTTCGCGCAGCGTCGCCCCGGCGAGCGGCCCGTTCGCGACCCGGCTCGGGCTGCCGTCCACGTCGGACAGCACCCACGCCTCGCCGATCGGGTCGTGCAGCGGGGCCGGCCGGTTCAGGAACGCGGGCAGCCGCGTGCCGCCCCAGACGTTCGCCTTGAACAGCGGCTCGAACTTCAGCGGGTAGAGAGGCGACCGCAACGCGAGTCCTCCGTCCGGGGCACGGCGTCCTATCCGGAACATACCCACCCCCACCCGCGTCATGCAACACGGGTTCCGTTCCGTCGGGTCGGCGGAGATTCTTCCCCCCCGACCGCGTGGCCGCATACCATACCCCGTAACTCCTCCCCCGCACCGACCCCGAGGGACGCCGTGACGCCGCGCGAAGTGCTGGCCTTTATCCGGGAACGGGAAGTCAAGGCCGTCGACCTCCGGTTCATGGACTTCCCGGGGCTGTGGAAGCACTTCACGATCCCGGCGGAGCGGCTCACCGAGGACGCCTTCGAGGAGGGGCTCGGGTTCGACGGCTCCGGGCTCCGCGGCTGGCAGAAGATCAACGAGTCCGACATGCTGCTCGTCCCGCAGCCGGAGACGCTGTTCATCGACCCGTTCCGCACGGACGTCACCCTGGCCATCATCTGCACGATTCAAGACCCGATCACCCGGTCCGACTACGACAAGGACCCCCGGCACGTCGCGAGCAAGGCGGCGAACTACCTCACGAAGACGCTCGGAAGCACCGCGGAGGCCGTGTTCGGGCCGTCCCTGGAGTTCTTCGTGTTCGACGACGTGAAGTTCGACCAGACCGCGCACTCGGCGTTCTACTACGTCGACTCCGTCGAGGGCGCGTGGAACACCGGCCGGGACGAGAGGCCGAACCTCGGGGGCAAGGTGCCGTTCCGCCAGGGGTACTTCCCGTGCCCGCCGACCGACCACCTGCACGACATGCGGTCCGAGATGATGCTCCGGATGATGGAGTGCGGGCTGACCGTCGAGAGCCACCACCACGAAAAAGCCACCGGCGGCCAGTGCGCCATCGACGTGCGGTACGCGGACCTCGTCACGATGGCGGACAACGTCCTGAAGTACAAGTACGTCGTGAAGAACGTCGCCCGCAAGCACGGCAAGGCGGCCACGTTCATGCCGAAGCCGCTGTTCGACGAGTACGGGTGCGGCATGCACGTCCACACGTCCCTGTGGAAGGACGGCCGCAACCTGTTCGGGGGCGTCGGGTCGTCCGCGTCCGGGCTGTCTGAGCTCGGCGACTACGCCATCGGCGGGATCCTGAAGCACGCCGCCGCCCTGTGCGCGATCACCAACCCGACCACGAACAGCTACAAGCGGCTCGTCCCCGGCTACGAGGCCCCGACCCGGCTGGCGTACTCCCGGCAGAACCGCTCCGCCGCCATCCGCATCCCCACGTACTCCGCCCGTGACGAAGCGAA
Organism: uncultured Alcaligenaceae bacterium; assembly: GCA_964444365.1. Classification (GTDB taxonomy): domain Bacteria; phylum Planctomycetota; class Planctomycetia; order Gemmatales; family Gemmataceae; genus CAYUHJ01. The sequence continues at coordinate 12,686 of CAYUHJ010000072.1, forward strand.
ACGCCTCGAATACCGCGTCCCGGACAGCGCGGCGAACCCGTACCTCGCCTTCTCCGCGATCCTGATGGCCATGCTGGACGGCATCAAGAACAAGGTCCGCCCCGGCGAGCCGCTCGACAAGAACATCTACGACATGCCGTCCGAACAACTCGAAGACGTGCCCATGACCCCGCCGCACCTCGACGCGGCACTGGTGGCCCTGGAGCAGGACAGCGACTTCCTGCTGCAAGGCGACGTGTTCACGCAGGACGTGATCGACACCTGGATCCAGTTCAAGCGGGAAGAAGAAGTCGCCGCCATCCGCGTGCGGCCGCACCCGTATGAATTTGCGCTGTATTTCGATAGTTGATGGTTACTTCCGCTCCGCGTCCGTCACCGGGCGGGTCGGCATCTGCTGGGCGTCCAGCCCGCCGCACACGGGGATGACGACGCCGGTGGCGTACCGGGCCGCGTCCGATGCCAGGAAGACGTACCACCCGGCGATGTCGTCCACCGTCGCGATTCGGCCCACCGGTATCTGATCGAGAATCGCTTGCCGCGCGGCGGGGTCGGACCGCAAGCCCATGTCCGTGAGCGGCGTCTCGACCAGCCCCGGCGCGACGGCCGCGGTCGTGAACCCGAGCGGGGCCAGTTCCACCGCGAGTTGCCGGGTCAGGGCGTTGACCGCCCCCTTGCTGGCGTCGTACAAGGTGTGGCCGGGTTCGGACCGCGTGGCGTTCAACGACGTGCTGAACAGAATCCGCCCGCCCTTCCCGACGGCGACGGCCCGCTTCACGAACGCCTGCGTGACCGCCACCGCGGACCAGACGTTGAGCCCGAACACGAAGTCGAAGTTCGCCCGCGTCAGGTCCAGAAGCGTGGGCTCGCGGAAGGTGCCGACGTTGTTCACGACCACGTCGAGCCCGCCGCACCACGCCCACGCTTCGCCGACGAGTCGGTCCGCCTCGCCCTCGCGGGTGAGGTCCGCCTGCACGTAGAGCGTCGAACCGGGGATCGGGGGCACCTCGTTCGCTGGACATTCGGAGGTGACGATGACGTCCGCCCCGGCTGCCGCCATCTCGCGGGCCACGGCGAACCCGATGCCCTGGCTACTGCCCGTGACGAGGATCGTTTTCCCGCGGAGCATGGCGTCTCGCATAACACCTGGCGAGCGTCACTCGTTAGAGTGACGAGGTGGTTCCGACGACCTCGTCACTCTAACGAGTGACGCTCGCCAACACCGGAGTCGTTGTATGCCTCCCGTCCACGTCGCCCGCCGGTACCTGACGCCGTTCGGCGAAGGCAGCCTGTTCCTTCCCGAAGGCCCGCGCGAACTGACGCTCCGCAAGCACCCGGCCCTCGCGTGGGTGAACATTCAGGACGGCCCGGACGCGACGACCGGTTCCATCCAGGTGCAGTACACGATCCCCGGTCTGGACCGGTTCGTGATGCCCGCCCCCGAACGGCCCGGCTTCCTGCTGCCGACGAACCTCGGCCAGGTCGTCCTCGTCGGGCTCGGGAAGGAACTGCGGCACGCGGACCTGCTCGAAGGGCAGTGGTCCGCACCGCTAGCGACGATTCCCGACGAGAACCCGCGCACCATCATCAACGACGCCGAGATCGTCCCCGGCGGGGCGGCGGTCGTGTTCGGCACGAAGGACACGAAGTTCGCGGACCCCATCGCGCACCTATACCTGTACACCGTGGCCGACGACCGCGTCACGGTTCTGCGAGCCGGGCAAACGTGCTCGAACGGAAAAGTGTTCGCACGGGACGACCGCGGGCTGATCCTGTTCGACATCGACACGCCGACGAAGACCGTCACCCGCAACCGGCTCGACGTGGAAGCGCGCACACTCACGCCGGACGGCATCGCGATCGACCTCCGGTACGAGTCCGCATTCCCCGACGGGATGTGCGACTGCGGCGACGGCACCGTCATCGTCGCGTTCTACAACCCGGACTTCGCCGAGTACGGTCGGGCGGTGCGTTACCGCCTCGCGGACGGCGAACCGCTGGACGAGTGGCACACGCCCGGCTCGCCGCGGGTGACGTGTCCGTTGCTGGTGAAACGGGACGACGGGGTGAAGTTAATCCTGACGACCGCGACGGAGGGGATGCCCGCCGAGATGCGGCAGCGGTGCCCGAACGCGGGGTGCCTGTTCATCGGGGACACGACGTTGACGGCGGTTCCGCCGGCGGAGGTCGTTCGACTCGTGTGACGGTTCCGCGCTCGGCTGCGCCTCGCGGCTAACCTCATACAACAACTTCGTTTCCTCACCTTTTGCGGATCTGCCATGTTCCGAATCTCTGCGTTTTCCGACGAAATCTCGCCCGACCCGCGCGAACAGGTCGCCGTCCTGAAGGCGTGCCGGGTGCGGTTCATCGAGTTTCGCTCGATCCACAAGACGAACGTCCTCGCCCTCAGCGACGAGCAGATCCGCGAGTTCAAGACGCTCATCGACGGTGAGGGAATCGGCCTCTCCGCGATCGGGTCGCCGGTCGGAAAATACCCCGTCGACCAGCCGTTCGAGCCGCACTTCGACAAGCTGAAGCGGGCGGTCGAACTCTGCGGCGTCTTCGGCACGCCGAACATCCGCGTCTTCAGCTTCTACCCGCCGGCCGACAAGTTCGACGGCAACTGGGCCCCCCACCGGGACGAGGTCATGCGGCGGATGCGGGCGATCACGGAGTATGCGGAGAAGTCGAAAGTGACCCTGTTCCACGAGAACGAGCACAAGATCTACGGCGACACCCCGGAGCGGGTGCTCGACGTGCTGAAGACGGTCGACAGCCCGGCCCTGCGCGGGGCCTACGACGCGGCGAACTACGTCTATGTCGCGTCCGACCCGGTGAAGGGCTGGGAACTGACGAAAGAGTACACGACGCACTTGCACATCAAGGACTGGAAAGGCACCGGCGAAGAGACGCACACCGGCTGCATCGCGGGGACGGGTGACGGGAAGATCCCGTACAGCATCGCGGACGCCGTCAAGCGCGGCTACGACGGCTTCGCGGTGATGGAGCCCCACCTCCGCGGCGGCGGCCCCACCGGCGGCGTCACCGGGCCGGACCTGTTCCCGTTCGCGGTCGAGGCGTTCCGCAAGATTCTGGCCGAGGCGGGCGGAAAAGAAGGGTGATGGAAGTGTTCGTTCTCCCCTCTCCCCGTTGGGGAGAGGGGCCGGGGGTGAGGGGCGAACCTCAAGCCCGGATCAACGATTGGGAATGGGTGAAGTGAATCCCCTCGCCCCTAACCCCTCTCCCCAACGGGGATAGGGGGACAAGCGCACTTACCCGATCGCGTCTTTCCACTTCTTCACGCGGACCGGGTCGAGCACGCCGTCGCGCTTGCCGCCGGCACAGATCGAGCCGCGCACCGCGTACCAATCCGGGTTCGCGCCTTTGAGCAACTTCAACTGCTCCGGCTTCAGCGAGCCGCCGATCGCGACCAGCACCCCGGCCCGCTTCAGGCCGGCGACCATGTCGATGACTTCCTTCGGCTTCAGGAAGTCGAGCAGCGTCCGGCCGTCTTTCTGGTAGGTGTCGAACAGGAACGCCCGGTACCGGAAGCGTTTCGCGAACTTGACGACTTCCCCCGGCGGGACCGAGTTCGCCTTCTCCCAGTCCGCGTAGGCGACGGCGACGACTTCCATTCCGTCCGGGATTTGTCGGCGAGTTTGAAGCAGGTCTTCGCCCCAGGCCGGGCCGCCCTTGTAGCCGGCGAGGCCCCACTTCACGTACTGCAGGTCGAGTTCCAGGTGCCAGTGGGCGGCGGTGAGCACGTCCTCGGACCACTCACCAAGCGCCGCGGAGACGGGGGCCCGGCCGGCGACGGCGTCGATCACGGCGGCAACGGTTTCGTGGTGGGCCATCCCCAGCGAGCCGCGATCTGGGTCTTTCACGTCGATCAGGTCGGCCCCAGCCTCCACCGCCGCGGCGGCTTCCTCGGCCGACCGAACACTGACCAGAAGCCCCGTGCGCGTGCTGACTGCTGCTGCCATTTGGCCCATCCCCCGATGATCTCTTTTCCCCCGGCGGCGAGCTTAGCACGAAGCCGGCGAAAAAACCTAGCCCGACTTCTTGCGGGCCGTCACGACGCGGAACCGCCCGCCGAGATCCTTCGCGGACGGGCCAAGTTCCAGGTCCGGGTTCGCCGTGAAGAGGCCGCGGACGGCGTCGTTTTGCGTCCACCCGACCTCGACGAGCAGCCACCCGCCGGGCTTGAGGAACCGCCCCGCGTCGGAGGCGATTCGGCGGTAGAACGCGAGCCCGTCGGGTCCGCCGTCCAGGGCGACGCGCGGTTCGTGGTCGCGCACGTCCGGGGACAGGTCTGCGAACTCGCCGTGCGCGATGTACGGCGGGTTGCTGATGATCGCGTCGAACTTCGCGTCGGCCGGGACCGGGGCGAACAGGTCGCCGTTCAGGAACGTGATCCGATCCGAAACGCCGTGTTTCACGGCGTTTCGCTTCGCGACTTCGATTGCATCGGGGGACACGTCAACAGTCGTGACCGTCGCGGTCTTCGACTGGTGCGCGATGCTGATGGCCACGCAGCCGGACCCGGTGCCGAGGTCGAGCACGCTCGGCGACGGCAGCCCCTTCAGCCGGTTCAACGCCTCCATCACCAGGGTTTCCGTGTCCGGCCGCGGGATGAGCACGGCGGGGGTGACTTCGTAAGAGAGCAGGTAGAACTCGCGGGTGCCGACGAGGTACGCGACGGGCCAGCCCTCCGTCCGCCGGCGGATGAGGGCCTTGAACTTCGCTTTTTCGTCGGCGGTCGGCTCGTCGTCGTACCGGACGATCACCTCGATCGGCGGGCAGCCGAGGACGTGCGCGAGCAGCAGCCGGGCTTCCTTCGGGGCGTCGGCGGGCTCGCAGACGCGCCTCTCGGTGAAGTGGTCGGCGGTCCACTTGAGGAGCCGCTTCACGGTCCAGCGCTCGGCGACCGCGACGGGATCGGGGGACATGCGACCGTCCGTGGAAGGGGGGGAATGAACCGTGTAGCCGCGACGCGGTAGCGGAGCGCGGAGACTTCGCGCTCCGCTACCGCGTCGCGGCTACACATTAACTGGCGTTCGCGGCGATTTTCGCGGCCTTCGCCGCCTTGTGCCGGAGGTAGGCGTACATGAACTCGTCGAGTTCCTCGGCCCCGTCCAGCACCGCGTTCACGGCGGGGATCTTCACCTCGATGCCGTCGCGCTCGTCCCGGACGAGGGTGTACGGCTGCATGACGTAGCTGCGGATCTGGTTGCCGAAGGAGATTTCCCCCTTGGCGTCGTACCGGTTCGCGATGTCGCCGAGCCGCTTCTGCTCCTCGATCTGGTAGATGCGGGCCTTCAGCAGGGCCAGCGCGTTGGCGTGGTTCTTCGGCTGGCTCCGCTCCGTGCGGCTTTCGCCCCGGACTTCGGTCCCCTTGTAGTTGTAGATCAGCCGCACGCCGGACTGGGTCTTGTTCTGGTGCTGCCCGCCGGGGCCGCCGGAGCAGAACGTCTGCTTGACGAGTTCGTTCTCGTTGATCTGGATGTCGATCGTGTCGTCGAGTTCCGGCGTCACGTCGACCGCGACGAACGACGTCTGCCGGGTCGCGCCGTCGCCGAACGGGCTGATGCGGACGAACCGGTGGGTGCCGATCTCCGCTTGCATGTACCCGTAGGCGTACTCGCCGACGATCTTGAACTCGCAGCTTTGCACGCCGGCCTCGATGTTCCCCACCTCGTCGATTTCCTCGACGGTGAAGCCGTGCCGCTTCGCCCACATCGTGTACATCCGGCGGAGCCGCTCGGCCCAGTCGCAGGCGTCGGTGCCGCCCTGCCCGGCCTGGAGGCGGACGATCGCGTTGCACCCGTCCTGCTTGCCGGACATCATCGCCTTCAACTCGAACGCCGCAAGGTCGGCCTCGGCCGCCGCGAGGGCGGGCTCGATTTCTGCTTCAAAGCTGGCGTCCTCGGCGGCGAGTTCGGCCATCGCGGCGATGTCGTCGTTCGCCTTCGCCAGCGCCTCGAACGGCTTCAGGAGCGAGTTCAGCACCTTGACCTTCTGGATCGTCCCGCGGGCGGCGTCCGGGTTGTCCCAGAACCCCGGCTCCGCTTGCTGGGCTTCGAGCTGGTCCCGGGCCGCGAGCTTGCCGACCAGGTCAAAGCGACCTCCGGAGAGCGGTGAGGCGGGTGGACAGTTCGTCGGTGCGGCGGCGGAGTTCGGCGTTCATGGTGGTTCCCAAAGTAGGTCACTCGCTCCGCGAGTGACTGCGATTCCCGTGAAAGAAGTCTACGCAACCGGACGGTCGAACCAACTCGCGGAGCGAGTTGGCTACTAAACTACCCGGACGGCAAACCGTCGCGGCGGTATTGCCACCTTACCACGAAACACAACCGCGGACGAGGTCAGCACGAATGGGGAAGCTCGGCGGACGGGTGGCGGTCGTCACCGGCGGCGGGTCCGGGGTCGGCAAGGCGACGGCGGCGGCGTTCCTCGCCGAAGGGGCGCGCGTGGTGATAGCCGGTCGGGACGCGAAACGCCTTAACGAAACGGCGGCCGAACTGAACGGCGGCGGCAACCTGCTCGTCGTCCCGACCGACGCGGCCGACCCGAACCAGGCCAAAGCCCTCATCAACCAGACGCTCGCCACGTTCGGCCGGGTCGACGTGCTGGTGAACAACGCCGGCACGAACATCAAGGAACGGACGCTGCGGGAACTGACGCCCGAAGCGTGGAACATGATGGTCCGCGTCAACATGGACTCGGCCTTCTACTGCCTGCACGCGGTGCTGCCGCACATGCTGGAGAAGCAGGACGGCGTCATCGTGAACGTCGTGTCCGTGGCCGGCAAGCGGGCGAACCCCCTCGGCGGTGCGGCTTACGTCGCCGCGAAGTTCGGCATGGGCGCGCTCGGGCTGGTGCTCGGCAACGAGGAAAAAGACAGCGGCGTCCGCGTCAGCAACGTCTACCCTGGGGAGATCGACACGCCCATCCTGGCGGCCCGCCCCCGGCCGGTGACGGAAGAACAGCGCGCGGTGATCCTCAAACCGGAAGACGTGGCGAACGCGGTGCTGTTCGTGGCGACGCTGCCGAAGCACGTCTCCGTGCCCGAACTCGTCATCAAGCCGACGGTGCAGCAGTATTTTTGATGCGATGGGTCGGGTACGATGGGTGCCGGATCGGAGGCCGCAAAATGCCGGTGAAAGACCACTTCCGCCCGCCGCTCAACCAGTACAGTTGGGAAGGGTTCCACAGTTGTTGGGCCGTGCGCATCGTCGACCGGCTCAACGAACAGATCTTCCCACGAGACTTCCGCGCCGAACCGCAGGTGACCCACGGTCAGCAAGTCGAAATCGATGTCGCGAGCTACGAGGAAGACGCCGGCCCCACCCTGTTTCCCGGTGGAAATGGCGTGAACGGCACGCACGACTCCCAGGGCGTCACCGCCGTCGCAACCCGGACCTACACCGCCCCCGCCGCGACTCTCAGCGCGGTCGCCGAGTTCGCGACGGACGACCTCTTCGAGATTCGCGTCTTCAAGTCGTCCGGCGGGTGGAAGCTCGTCGCGGCGATCGAACTCGTCAGCCCCGCGAACAAGGATCGGCCGTCGCACCGCCGGGCGTTCGCGACCAAGTGCGCTTCCTACCTTGCCGCCGGCGTCTCGGTCGTCGTCGCGGATGTCGTCACCGACCGGGCCGGCAACCTCCACACCGACCTGATCGAACGGCTGCACCTGCCGGATGCGTTCGAGTGGTCGTCCCCGACGGGGTTGTTCGCGGCCAGTTACCGCGCGGTGCGGGTGAAGGACGGCACCCGGCTGGACGTGTGGCCGTACCCCCTTGCGGTCGGGTCCGAGTTGCCGACGCTCCCGCTGTGGCTGGAACCCGACCTCTCCGTGCCGTTGGAACTGGAACCGACGTACGCCGCGGCGTGCAAGTCGCTCCGGATCGAGTAGTCGGTCCGGACGGGCCGCGATGACCTCCGGTATCGCTCAGGAACAGCGGTACATCACGTCCGACCGGAGGACGTACTTTCTCCCCCCTCGGACGGGCGCGCCTTCGTGCAGCAGTTCGTGCCGGAAGAAGAGCGCCTTCCCCGGTTCGGGGGCGACCCGCAGTTCGGCCCCGTCCGGCATCGCGGGCGAGTCGCCTTCCTGGAAGTAGATGACGGTCTCGCCGCCCTCGCACCCGCCGGAAAGGTAGATCAGGAGAGTCAGTTTGCTGCGGTCGCGGTTTCGGGCGAAGTAGCCGTCCGTGTGGGGGCGGAAGGTCTCGGCCAGGTCGTAGCGGTAGAAGCGAAGCCGCTCGTTCAGCCCGACCGCGGGGCAGCCGTCGAGCGGGGGAACGAACGGCTTCAGGCGGTCCCACAGCCCTGCGGCACGGGCAGGGTCGTCGAACATCACGCGGTCGTTGTTCCGGACGTCGGTGGCCATGACAGGACCACCGGCCGTCGTGATCGGTGCGGCCCCATAGCCGATCCGCTCCGTGAGGCGGATGAAATCGGCACACTCCTCGGGCGTCAGCAGGTCGCGAACGAGCAACACGTCTTCGCCGGCGAGGAGTTCTTTCCGCATCGCGTCGTGCTCCGAATGGGGTGGGGATGCACGGACGCTTCACTCGCCGTCCGGGTTCGCGCCGGCGAACGAGAACGCCTCCGGGATCGCCCCGGCGAAGCGGTACATCACGTCCGACCGGAGGACGTACTTCAGCCCCTTCGTGACCGTCGCCCCCTGGTGCAGAATCGCGTGCCGGAACACGAGTGCGGTTCCCGTGACGGGCTTCACCCGGAGTACGGGGTCGGTGTCGCGGACGACTCCCTCGCGTTTCAGGTTGAACTCCGTTTCGCCGCCCTCGAAGTCGTCACTCAGGTACACCATGAACGTGAGCCGGCTCTCTTCCCGGCTGTCCCGCTCGAAGCAACCGTCGAAGTGCCAGTAGAACCGCTGGCCGGGGGCGTAGCGGTAGAACCGGAACCGCTCGTTGAGCCCGACGGCGGCCCAGCGGTTGAAGCCGACGTCCAGCGTCGCGGGGATGAACGGCTTGACGCGGTCCCACAGTTCGCGGGCCAGCGGCACGTCGTCGAACATGACGCGGTCGTTGTTCCGGACGTCCTTCCGCACCACCTGCCCGGCGAGGCCGGCGTTGATGGGGGCGTCGTCGAACCCGGCCGCTTCCGAGCGGGTGATGAAGTGCCAGCACTCGTCCGCCGACAGGAAGTCGTGGATCACGAACACGTCTTCACCGGCGAGCAATTCTTTTCGCATCGGGCATCCTCCGGGGTGTCGGAACGGACGGCGGCGGAGCTCCGCGGGTTCGGACCTGCCTTCTTCCGGAGAGTTGAGCGGCCGTTCACGGAATCCACTTCGTCTCCGGGCAAAATCGCTTTGCCACCCGGCGCGGGCGGCCTGTAAGATCACGGTTGGAACACGCGGCGGTTGCGCGGTCATTCTTTCACATCATCCGGGCCGTCCCCAATGGCGAATCTCACCTACAGCGTCGCGTGCCCGAGTTGCGATGCGTCCGTTTCCGTGAAGAACGGGGCGGCCGCGGCCAAGAAGAAGATCGAGTGCCCGAAGTGCAAGTACCGGTTCGTCGCGCCGCCGCCGGACGACGAGGAGGCGGACGAACCGGTCGCCGAGGAGGCGGGCGGGAAGAAGAAAAAGAAGAAGGGCCCCGGCGCGACGGTCATGGTCGGGGCGGCGCTCGGGGTGTTGGCCGTCGGCCTGCTCGGGGCCGGCGGGTACTTCCTGTTCGCGGACGGCGAGTCGACGACCGTCACGAAGGGCAACCCCTCCCGCCCGCCGGTCAAGCCCTCCCCGCCGCCGGCGACCGATCCGGGGCCGGTCACCCCGAAGCCGAAGGACAAGGAGCCGCCGAAGGAACAGCCGAAGGTGAAAACCCCGTCGGGGCCGCCGAAGGACCTGACGAACATGCTGCCGAACGACACGGTGTCGGTCGTCCGCGTGAACTTCGAGAAGGCGTCCCAGCAGACCCCGTTCTTCTCGGCGTTCTTCGACATCCCCGTCCGGGACCAGTTCAAGGCGTCGCTCGCGCTCAACCCGGATGACCTCGCGGCCTACATCCACTGCGCCGTCGGCAAGGACGTCCGCGAGCCGTTCGGCGTGCTCCGGACCAAGGGCCCGGTCGACCAGATCGCGTTCTGGCAGTCGATCCGGGTGACCCGCCCGACCCGCGGCCCGGTCAAGCAGCGGGAGTACTTCCTGCTCGAAAACAACTCGTTCCTGAACTCGGTCGGCCGGGCGCTGACCACCGATTCCCTGCGCGGATTGTTCGGCCAGCCCGCGGAACCCGTCACCCCCGCCGCCGCCGTGACGGACGCCCCGCTCGCGATGCACCTGTTCGACACGCAGACCGTCGTGATCGCCCCGGAAGCCCGGATGGTCAGCTTCCTGGAGTCCCTGGAACGGGACACGGACCTGCCCAAATACCTGACCGAACTGACGACCGCCGCCCCCCCGCCGAAGGACCCGCCGAAGGGGCCGACCCAACCCGTTCCGAACCCGAAGGGGCCGGTCACGCCACCCGTCCCGACCCCGAAGGACCCGCCGAAGACCGACCCCGCCCCGACCCGGAAGCTGTTCACCTCCGTCCCGACGTACCGGACCATCGACCCGGCGCTGAAGAAGATTCTGAACCAGCTGGAAGAAGACGACCGGAACGAGCCCGCCGTCCTGGCGGTCGAGCTCGCCGACCAGCGGCACCTCGCCCGGCAGAACCTCCCCGGCATGGCCCGCGACCTGCCGCCCGCGATGCTCGACTTCCTCGACGCGATCAAGACCGTCGGCCTGAGCCTGACGAACTTCACCCAGGACAAGTTCGTCGGCACCGTCGTCGTCGAGTTCGTCAAGGAGGAGGACGCGAAGGCCACGCTGAAGGACAAGCTCATGCCGGGCCTGAACGCGATCCAGACCCCGCTCGGGACGGTGCTCGGGACGCAGTTCACGATCAAGAGCGGCGGCCAGCCGACCACGCCGGGAACGGGTCAGCCCGGTCAGCCCGGTCAGCCCGGCCCGACCCCCGGCCCGCGGCCGTTCCCCGGCGAGGAAGGCGACCCGCGGCCCGGCGTGCCCGGCCCCGGCGGCACCACCACGCCGCCGACCCGCCCGAAGGTCCGCCCGTCGACGATTGACGCGAGCATCGTCGACACGACCATCACCCTGACGGCCAGCGTCCAGTGGAACGAGGAACTCTACCGGTTCACCATCAACCCGGCCGTGACCCGCCTCGCCGCACAGTTGAAGGGGAAGATGGCGGTCCTCTCCGGGGACGTGGACTGGTACGCGACCGCCCGCGGGGTGCGGAAGGTCGCCGCGGTGCCCCCGGTGAAGTTCCCGGCCGGGACGCTCGAACGGGAACTGCCGGTCACCCGGCTGAAGCAGCCGTACCCCCCGGAAACGCGGGTGAGTTTCTTCGCGGACCTGCTCCCGTACCTCGGCCGCTCGGGGCTCCGCGGGCAGATCGAAGCCAAGAAAGACCCGTGGTTCGCGAAGGACAACCTCGAAGCGGCCGAGGCGTGGGTGCCCGAGTTCCTCGTCCCGTACTACCCGCAAAGTAGCTGGCGCGGCACGCACCCGTACGCCGAGGGCAAGTCGCTCGGCGCGACGAACTACGTCGGCCTTGCCGGGCTCGGGCTCGACGCAGCCCGGTACGACCCGAAGAACCCGGACCACGCCAAGAAGGTCGGGATGACCGGCTACGACTGGGGCTCGGCCGCCGCGGACGTGACGGACGGCCTGTCGAACACCGCGTACCTTGCGCAAGTCCCCCCCGCGACGAACCGCCCCTGGATCGTCGGCGGCGGGGCCACCCTCACCGGCGTGGACGAGGGCGACCCGCAGTCCGCGTTCCTCGTCCCGACCCCGGACGGCAAGCGCGGAACGTACCTCCTCATGGGCGACGGCTCCGTGCGGTTCGTCGGCGAAAAGGCCAACCCGTCCGTCTTCAAGGCCCTGATCACCCGCGCCGGCGGCGAGACGCTGAAGGACATCGACACCTTCGCCCCCCGCGTGCCGCAACGCAACGCGAACCCGGACGACAACGAGATCAAGAACGAGGCAATCGAGAACCCGCCGAAGAAGCTGGACCCGCCGAAGAGCAAGGACGACACGGCCGAGGCCAAACCGCCACAGGGGAAGTAGCGAGCAACGGCTCCGAATCGCGGCCCGCGGCGTACCCCGCGGGCCGCGTCGTCGACCCGCCCGGCCAACTTGCCATTAAGCCCGCCCGCCGTCTCCGGTAAAATACCCCGGAACCGGAGGAGCCGCGCGTGTCGGACCTGTCGCAAGTACCCGTCCCGTCCCCCGCCGAAGACGCGCGGCTCGCCCTGCTGTACCACTTCTGCCGGCTGCAAGTCCCCGCCGTCAACGTGTCCGAAGCCGCGTTCCGCGCCCACCTGAGCCGGGCGTTCGCCATCTACGCCCCCAAGGCCGACGGCGAAATCACCTGGGCGTCGTACCTCGACGGGCTCTACGCCCCGGACTGGACCGTCTGCGTCGGCTGCCTGGAGCGGCTCGATTCCGCGTGGGAACTGCTCTTCGCCGTGCGGACCGGGCGGTCGGACTGCCTGCTCGTCGATGCCCTGCGTGCGAGAGCGTGCCGGCTGTACCCCCGCGACGAGGAACGCCAGGACACCGCCGTGTCCGAGTTCTGGAGCCACCTGCTCGTCCCGGACTCCGACGGCGGGACCGGGGTGCTCGCCCGCTACGACGGCCAGCGGCCGCTCGCCCCGTGGCTCATCCGGGTCTTCCAAAACTGGCACCTCTCGAAACTCCGTCAGCAGGCCGGCGTGGTGGCGTTGCCGGACGAAGACATCGCGATGCCGATCCCGTCCATCCCCAAGACGGACGCCCGCTGGCACGAGGCGTTCTGCACCGCCGCCCGCGACTGGCTCGGCGACGTGACCGAGAGCGAGCGGCTGATCCTCGGCCTCCGCTGGCGGTACAAGCTCAGCCAGCGCGAAGTCGCCGGCTTGCTCGGCGTCCACGAGGGGACGATTTCCCGCCAGACGGACAAACTCCGCGACAAGGCCCTGGCCGCCATCGGCGAGCGGCTGGTCGAACAGGGCTGGACCGGCGACGACCTGGAACGCTTCATCGTCACGGAAATGGGCGGCCTGCTCGTCGACGACCCCCGCCTGTCCGCCGACCAGCTCGGCCGCATCCTCGGGGCACGGGGGAAGCAACTCCCGGCGGGCGCTTAGAAACCGTCCATTGAAGGCTCTGTGTTCGGGCGGTTGATCCACCACCTGCGGAAGTCGGACGGGGCGGAAGGGACCGGCTCCCGCGGCTCCGGGGCACTCGCCGGGTTCGTGGACGTGATCGCCGAGCTGCGTCGGCCGAAGCAGTCCCAGGGCGGCGGCGAGACCCGGCGGGTGCTCAGTGCCGTGGGCCGGGCACCGGGCATCCCGAGCGAGTGGGTGGTCGAGCTGAAGGACGGCAAGTTCGAGCGGGTGCCGGAGGAGGACCGGCGAGCCGGGCCGAGTGAGGAGGAGACACGGGTGTGCGAGTGGCGGGAAACGATCCCTGCGATCTTACAATCCGAGGACGACTTGACGGCGGACGAAATCTGGGACCGGTTGCCGGCGCGATTGCGGGTGAATCAGGCGAGGTTCAAATCACTCCTCCCCGCCGAGCTCGGCAAACTCTGGGTTCGCAAGGGGAACCAACGGGCGGGGTTCACGTACTCGGTTCGGGCGGGGAGCGAGTTGTAAGTTGTCGCCCCCCCGTACCCCCTATAGGGTGGGGGTAAATACTACAACTTAACCCCACAAAACGCAGCGTTTCCGGGAAGTTGTAGTATGCGCCCCCACCTGGGGGGGGGACGGGATTGGCGACAACTCAATTCCTTTCTCGCCCGCGGTTGGAAACCCCCGCCGCGGTTCTTGGCGAGCGTCACCCGTCAGAGCGAAGATTTGTAGGTCGGGCCGAGCTTCGAGGCCCGACATTGCGCTTCACGTCGGGCCGAGCTTCGAG
>CAYUHJ010000073.1:0-15073 GCA_964444365.1 uncultured Alcaligenaceae bacterium
CTTCCCCTCACCCGGCCTTCGGCCACCCTCTCCCCCAAGGGGAGAGGGTCGGAAAAGCCGCAGGTGGACGCCACTTGCTGGGCCGCGGGTCAGCCGGCCTTTGCCCCGTGGTTGGCGTCGTACCACGCCCGCAGGTCCGTGTCGCACCGCCGCAACCCCGTGCGGGTCAGCGCCCAGCCGACGGCGACGACCAACCCCAGCGACGCGGCCCAGAACGGGGTGACGCCCGCGTCCGGCTGCAACGGCGTGTAGCAGACCGCCGTCGGGACGAACGTCGCCGCCGTCACCCAGCCGACCCGCACCAGCCCGAAGAGCACCAGCGGCAGCCCGAGCGTGTACAGCGACGCCAGCCCGCTCGTCTGGTTGCCGGTCGCGAACGCGCGGAACCCGATCGCGAACGCGAGCCACCAGAGCGCCGCGCCCCCGGCAGAAGCCGCGAGCACTTCCGGCCACGAGTTCCGCCCGGAGACCCCGAGCGCGAGCCACAGCATCGCCGCGGCCACCAGATACCCCCGGCCCCGCTTCCACGACGCCGCCAGGGACGCCCGCCAGTAGTCGTCCGGGGTCAGGTCCGTCAGCAGCAGCAGTTCCAGCCGGCGGGCGCGGTCCTGCACGGTCGGGTCCCACAGCCCGTACTGGAACACGGCCGGCACCCCCGCCAGGACGACCAGCGCCGTCGCGATCCCCGCCGCCCCGCCCCACATCTCGAACAGCTGGAACACGGTCCGGCCCATCCACGGCGGCCACTGGTCTTCCGCCACGATGTACGCCGCGTACAGCACCGACACCCCGCCCGCCAGCCACAGGTTCACCCGGCCGGAATACTCCATCACCCGGCGGACCGCCCACCACGACAGGGGCCGGTCGCCGATCTTGTCCGACTGGTTTTGCCGGCTGCTGTCGATCGGCTTGTAGTGCCGGTCGTGGTAGTGCCCCTTCAGCCGGACCGCCGCCCGTGCGAACGCCGCGACGAACACGACCGCCCCGATCGCGTGCAGGATCTCGAACTTCTCCCACGCGATCCAGTGCGCCCAGTTCGGGTCGAACCACAGCTTCACGACGCCGAACGGGTTGGTGTCGCGCAGGAAGATGAGCGAGTCGCGCACGGCCAGCCCGCCCATCCACGGCGGCAGCATCGCCAGCCACGTTTCGAGCTTCTCCCCCGCGAGGATGCCGACGACGAGGTAGAGCAACACGAACCCGAGGCCGATGAGTTCCCCGACCCGGCGGACGGCGACGGTCTCGTACACCCACGCCGTCAGCAGGAACGCGGTGACGACGCCCCAGACGAACGGCATCACCGCGAGCGGGATCAGGTCGCGGGGGTCGACCGTGCCGACGAAGACGAGCCCGCACAGCACCGGCACGCCGGCCAGCCACACGAGCGCGAACCGCGCCACGCCGACGAGCGCCTCCGCGACGAACACCCGCCGCGGTTGCACGGGGGACGTCAGCAGGAATTCCAGCGCCTGGCTCTTCGGCATCTGCGTGAGCCGCCAGCCGACGAGCGCGGCCCCCTCGACGATGCCGAGGATCAGCGTGAGCTGGGCGACGGCGGTGAGCTTCTCGAAGGAGTCCGCGTTCGCCGCGCTGCCGGCGAGGGCGGTCACCAGCAGGACGTGCGCGACGACCGTCCGCCGGAACGTGAGTTGCCGCCCGGGGGCGAGCATGGCGGCGTCGAAGAACGGCTTCAGCATGAAGGGATTGTAGCTAGGCACCGTGTAGCCGCGACGCGATAGGGGAGCGCGGGCCTCGACCCAAGGCAGTCGACCCGCGCCGGCGAAGGTTCCGCGCTCCGCTGGCGCGTCGCGGCTACACGGTGTCGCCCGTCACGTGATTTTCATCGCCCGCGAACTCGGGTCGGGGAGGTTCGCCGGCAGCGGGACGATCTTCAGCCCGCCCGATTCCGGCCGTTCCGCCCGCAACCGGAGCGACGACAGAACCGCGTGCATGAACTCGCAGCACGTCTTGAACCGCGTCTGCGGGATCGGGCTGAGCGCCTTCGCGATCGCCGCCGCCTCGCCGGGGGTCGCCGCCGACAGGTCCGGTTCCGGGCGAATGTAGTTCTTGAGCGCCGGCCCCGGCGGCGGCGGCTGCGGGAACGGGAACGTCCCGGTCCGGAGCATGTAGTACGTCACGGCGAAGCTGAACTGGTCGCTCCGCTCGGACTGGTACCCGGCGAACACCTCGGGGGCGCAGTACTCGACCGTCCCCTGCCGGGGGCACGGGGTGACGGCCCCGATCGTCGGCGTCGCCAGCCCGTAGTCCGCGAGCTTGGCCGAGTCGCCGACGAGGAGGATGTTGTTCGGCTTGATGTCCCCGTGCTGCAGGCCGCAGACCCGGCCGTCGATCTTGTGCCTCTTCGCGTTCAGGAAGTCGAGGGCTTCCGCCACCTGGTACAGGTACAGGCACAGCTTCTCGGGTTCGAGCAACTTGCCGAACTCTTCGGCGTACAGTTCGAGCAGGTCGAGCATGGACGCATCGGCGAGGTCCATGCCGATGACGATGACGCCGGGCAGGGACCAGACCTGCCGGATTTTGAGCAGGTTCGGGTGGTCGAGTTGCTGGATCGCTTGCAGGGACCGGAGTTCGCGGGCGGTCGAACTGGTGTTCGACGTGGACATGAACTTGAGCGCGACGGCCTCGCCGGTCGGGGAACTGGCCTCCCAGACGGTGGCGAACCCGCCGTGCCCGCGCTGCCGGACGAGCTTGTAGCCGGGGATCGGCTCGCTGCCCGCGGTCGGAACGAAGCCGTCCGGGTGAGGGGTAGAAGTACCAGGCCGCAATGCGGACTCCTTGCCGGCCCGTGGGGCACGTGGGTCCAGGCGGGGACCACGGGGCCGGTGCGAGTTCTGTCACTGTCTGAATTTAACACACTTGCCAGAGAAGTCGAGAAGAACCGTGCCGATCAGCGGGAACCCGGCAGGGTGCTGTACGACCATCCGACGGGTTTCCCCCCGCGGTAGGGCATGACCCCGTGGAACGGCGGGGCCGCGCGGTCGAACACGAGCGGCAGGAAGAACCGGTCGCCGTCCCAGAGCGGCAGATCGGGCACCCGCCCGAGCTCGACCCATTCGAGCGGCCCCTCGGCGTTCGCGGCGAACGGCGTGCCGGACCACCGCGTCACCCGGAACACGAACCCGAACCAGTCCTCCCCGCTCTTGCCGAACCCGGGCCAGGAGATCGTCCCTGCCAAGTGGAGATCGTCGCACTCGAGGCCGGCTTCCTCCCGGACCTCCCGGCGGAACCCGGCGACCACGTCTTCGGCGGGCTCCAGCTTGCCGCCGAGGCCGTTGTACTTGCCGAAGTGCGGGTCGGCGGGCCGGCCCGTCCGGTGGACGAGCAAGACCCGGGTGCCGTCCGGGGAGAAGACGTACCCGAGGGTGGCGAGGACGGGGGTGTACGGCATCGGGTCACGCCGACCGGAGGGCGTCGATCGCGTCCTGTTTCGTGGGGTAGATCTGGAAGACGTTCGTGAGCTTGGTGATCTCGAACAGCTCGCGGACGGCCGGGACCATGCCGAACAGCCGCACGTCCCCGTTCCCCTTCAGCCGCGCGGACAGGCGGATGAACGCCCGCAGCCCGAGGCTGCCGACGTAGCTCAGCCCGGTCAGGTCGAGGGCGAAGTGCCGCTCGCCGTTGCGGTACAGGGCGTCGAGTTCGGCTTCGAGGACTTCCGTCGCGATTGGGTCCAGCTTGCCGGACAGGGCGAACACACAGATGCGGGGCGGCTCGATGGTGTAACTGGTGTGAAACGCGGCGGGGGTGGACATGTCCCAGGCTCTCTCGGAAGCGACGGGTTCGGCGATGCCTTCAGAATACTCCACGGGGTGCGGGTCGAAAGGGAGAATCTCGGCGAACCGGGAGCAGAATCCGCGGGAAATACCGAACCTTCGGTACGCGGCCGGAGCGGGGTCGCGGTGAAGTGAATTCGTCGGGCCGGCCAGCCGCCGGCCACGCACTTCCCCGTGGAGACCGATCCATGCCCCGCACCCGTCGCCCTGCGTTCACGCTGATCGAACTCCTGGTCGTGATGGCCATCATCGCCCTGCTCGTCGGGATGCTGCTGCCGGCGGTGCAGAAGGTCCGCGAGGCGGCGGCCCGGGTCAAGTGCCAGAACAACCTGAAGCAGCTGGCCCTGGCCCTGCACTCGTTCCACGGGGCCGAGGGCCGGTTCCCGCCCGGTTGCGCGAACGACCGGCCGCCGTTCGGCACGTCCGCCACCGCCGAGCACGGGTCGTCGTGGATGGTGTACGTCATGCCGTACTACGAGCAGGAGGCGATCTACCGGCAGTGGCGGTTCACCGGCGGGTCCGGGTACGGCGACCCGGTGACGACCGCGATCGACATCCCGCCGCTGCCGGTGCTCCTGTGCCCGTCGTCCGCACTGCCGACGCTGAGCAGCGGCGGGCTGGCCCCGAACAACGGTCAGCGGTCGGCGGCCAGCTACGTCGGCATCGCCGGGTCCGGCCGGTCGCCGTTCCTGGGCTACGCCGAGAGCCGCGTCTCGCCGTCCGGCGGGTCGGGGTGCTGCAACGGCGGGCCGACGTCGGCCGGCGGCGTCCTGTACCCCCTCAGCCGGGTGCAGATCGGCTGGATCGCGGACGGGAGCAGCCAGACACTGCTGCTCGGGGAGGTCGACGCCCTGTACGACACGACCGGCACCCGGCAGGACTGGCGGCCGAGCCTGCACGGGTTCACGATGGGCTGCGACTCGGCCACCTCCCCGCCCGCGTTCTACCGCCGGGCGTTCAACACGGCCGCCGTCCGGCACAAGGTGAACCAGAAGACCGGCTGGGCGTCCGACTGCGACACCGGCGTGTGTTACAACAACGGCAACGCCCACCCGTTGACGGCGGCCCACCCCGGCGGGGTGAACGTGGCCACCGCCGACGGGGGCGTGCGGTTCCTCGCCGACACGATCGACCTGGACACCCTGTCCGCACTCGCCACCCGGGACGACGGGTTGGTGGTGCCGGGGCCGTGACGCCCGTCAGGTCCGCCGGCGGACGGCGTTGATCGCGTCCACCCGGTTCGTCACCCGGAGCTTGGCGAACAGGTTCCGGGCGTGGGTGGTGACGGTGTGGTACGACACCCCGAGGGCGGCCGCCGCCTGCTTGTGCCCCAGCCCCTCGGCCAGCCGTTCGAGCAGCTCCGTTTCCCGGGCGGTCAGTCCCGCGGCCCGGGCGGCGGCCGGGTCGACGGCGGCCCCCGCCGGCACGGGAGGGAACGCGGCCTCCCAGCGCGTCAGGTTCGCGAGGGTCCGGGCCGCCGCCCCGGCCACCCGGTCCACCGTCCGCCGGACGCCCTTGGGAAATCGCCTCCGATCCGGGTGGCCGAGCCACATTCCCGCCACCAGTTCCCCGCCCGGTCCCCGGAGGGCGACCCCCAGGACCGCGTGGGTGTCCATCGCCCCGCCCAGAAACTCCCGGTAGTACGCGGAGTCCGTCCAGGCGCGCGGACCGACGAGTTCCGGGACGGCGAACGACGGCTCGGACAGGTGCGGGATCAGCGGCAGGGCGGGGTTCCGGTGGCCGAACGCGGGCAGCAGTTCGAGCACGCGGTCGGCCTTGGGGCGAACCGGGCCGAAGTCGGCGTCCGGGACATCGCCGGGGACCGGGCGGTCGAACTTCCGGCCGAGCAGCAACACCCCGCCCTCGGCCCCGGCGAGGCGACACAGTGCCTCCGCGACCGCAGCCCGTGCGGACGGAACGGAATCCAGAGTGGTCAGGGCGTCGGCCAGTCGGCCGACCGCCTCGCGCTCGGCGGGGGTCACGGGCGTCGGTCCGCAGTTCGGGGCGATTGACTCCTACCGTACCCCGCACCGAGGGCGTCGGACAGTTCAACCGGAACCGTCCTGTGTGAACGCACAGACAAGCCGCGTGCGATTTTCTCGAACTCGTTGCCGATTTTCTCCGCGGCATGGGCGGACTCGTTCATGATGAGTCCTTCACTCCGCCCTTCCTTCTCGGCGTCCGCCCGCGGACGTCGGCTCGGCGAACGCGGCGAACGCCCCGCACCGGCCGAGCGGTCCGAACCCCACCGGAGACGATCGATGACCGCCCGCACCGTCGCTGTCCTGCTCGCGGCCGCCCTCGCGCCGGCCGCGCCCGCGGGTGCCGCCGACAAACCCTTGAAGGTGTTCATCCTCGCCGGCCAGTCGAACATGCAGGGCCACGCCAAGGTCGAGACCCTGGACTCGATGGCCGACGACCCGAAGACGGCTCCGCTCTTGAAGGAACTGGTCGGCCCGGACGGCAAGCCGAAGGTCTGCCAGAAGGTCTGGATCACGTCGGTCGGCTGCCTCGGCAACGCCTATGACGACCTGCGCGAACAATCCGGCAAGCTGACCGCCGGGTTCGGCGCGGGGGGCAAGGAGAAAATCGGCCCCGAGTTCACGTTCGGCCTGACGATGGAGAAGCGGCTGGACCAGCCGATCCTCGTCATCAAGACCGCGTGGGGCGGGCGGAGCCTCCACACCGACTTCCGCCCGCCGAGCGGCGGACCGTTCGTGCTGGCCAAGGAAACTCAGGACCTGTGGGACAAGCACCCCCAGGGGGCCCACGGGATTCCGAAGACCGAGGACCGGCCGAAGTTTTTCTCCGACAAGGCCGCCGCCACCGGCGTGTACCGCGAGATGATCGCGCACACCAAGAAGGTGCTCAAGGACATCAAGCGGGTGGTGCCCGACTACGACGAGAAGCAGGGGTACGAGCTGGCCGGGTTCGTCTGGTTCCAGGGGTTCAACGACTACGTCGACGGCGGGGTGTACCCCAACCGGGGCAAGGCGGGCGGGTACGACCTGTACGCCGACCTCCTCGGCCACCTCGTCCGCGACGTGCGGAAGGATCTGAACGCCCCGAAACTGCCGGTCGTCGTCGGCGTCATGGGCATCGACGGGCTGAAGGGGGACACGAAGGCCCCGATGATGCACTTCCGCGAGGCCCAGCGGAAAGTCGCGACCCAGGAGGAGTTCAAGGGGAACGTGTTCGCGGTGGAAACCGCCCCGTTCTGGGACGACGATCTGGAGGCGTTCGCCGAGCGGAAGCAGCGGCTCTACGACAAGCTCGAGCAGGGGTTCCGCAAGGCGAGTCCGAAGCCCACCGAGCCGGAGAAGGAGGCCGCCCGCAAGAAGGCCCTGGACGAAGAGTTCAAGCCGGACGAGTTGAAGCGGCTGAAGGCGGGCGTGTCCAACGGCGGCTACCACTACCTCGGCGCGGCCAAGATCCTCGCCCCCATCGGCCAGGCGTTCGCCGAGGCACTCGCCGGAACGAAGCCGGCCAAATAGCGACCCTCACCCGGCGGCCGAAAGAAGCAAGTTCGCCCGGTAACCTCTCCATTCCTCTAACCCGTTCCTGAAGACCTGTAGGGGTTCCCATGCGAGAGAACTCGCACCGTTCGGCGTTCACGCTCATCGAATTGTTGGTCGTGATCGCCATCATCGCGATCTTGATCGGGCTGTTGCTGCCCGCCGTGCAGAAAGTCCGGGAAGCGGCCGCCCGCAGCACCTGTCAGAACAAACTGAAGCAGTTCGCGCTCGCGTTCCACAGCCACCACGACGCGGTCAAACATCTGCCGTCCGGGTCGGTGACGGGTTGGGACACGCATCTCACCTGCCCAGATCATGGCTGGAGCTTTGGCGTGCATCGGAACCCGTGGAGCGTCGCGATTCTGCCGTACATGGAACAGGAAAACCTCTTCCGTGGTTTCAACCAGTCGGATAGCTTCTGGATCTTCATGGAAAACTCTTCAGCGAACACGAACCGTGCGCTCCAGCTCACTCCAAACTTGGCCTTTCGATGCCCGTCCGACCCCTTCGATCGGGCATCGCCCACTACGAATTACATGCCGGTTGCGGGCGGCGGCCCCCCCGCCGGAGACGGATGTGTCGCGACGGCGAACACCAGTTTTGTCTTGTTTCGAAACGGGGCCACGTTCCTCAACTCGAAGACCCGCCTGGAGAATATCCGCGACGGCACCAGCAGCACCTACCTGATTGCCGAAACGAAATACCAGGTGGCGTCAGCTTCGACGAGTAAGCAATCGTTTTGGGCCGCCGGGATCGCATTCCCCCACAGTATGTGGCGGTATTACACGAATCTCACGGGTGCTGTCGTCGGGATCAATCAACTTCCGGGCGGCGGTGACATTACCGCCTCGCATCCGCGCGGCTGGGAACTCGAACCGGCGGTCGGCCAGTCAATGGGCAGTTTCCACACGGGTGGGACGAACGTAGCCTTCGCCGACGGCGCAGTGCGATTCGTACGGGAATCGTTGCCACTGGAGACCCACCGGGGGCTCGCCACGATCAACGGCAACGAAGTGCTCGCGGAGGTCCCATGATTCGCTGCCGCTTCTTGGTGCTGATCGCTGCCGTGGTTGCTGTTGGCTGTGGCGGCGGACAGCCGGTGACGGGGACCGTCACCCGCGGCGGTGCCCCACTGTCCAGTGGTGCGGTGTTACTGGAACCGGTGGACTACGGCCCGTCATCGACGGCCGCCATCACCGCCGGCACGTTCACCGTCCCTGCGGAGCGCGGGCTGAAGCCGGGGAAGTACAAGGTTCGCGTGTCCCCGCCCTATCTCCCGTCCGGGTCTGACCCGAAGCTCGTCGCGGAAACCCAGTTCCCACCTTGGGAATCGACGGTCGAGGTGCTGGCCGGGCAATCGGTTGTCCTTGCGATGCCGATGGGCGAGCCGGACGAAAAGCCGAAGACGCCCGGCAAGCCGTGACCAGCCAACAAGAGAACCAGACCCCAGGCCGCCCTGCAAAACAGCGACCATAACCCGGTGGCGGCCAAAGCCGGTGAAGCTAGACGACTTCGTTCGGGAGGGCTCATGCGGAGATCTGTGATGCTCGTCGTCCTGGGGGGTGCCCTGATTGGGGCGGGGGTCGGCATCGTGTGGCTTGCCATCCGAGGGACGCAAACCTCCCCTGCGGACGAGTTCATCGCGGATTCGTTCCGCCTCGAACGGGTCTATCTCGTCACGGTCCACGTCCCCGACCCGGAGGTGGAGAAGGTGATGGAGGCGGTCACGGCCGCGGTTCCGCTGAACTACGGCTTCTTCGATCAGGTCGCCTTCCTCCACGCTCCTGGCCTGGAACAGTATCGACCCCGGGAAGGGTCCAAGGCGGGGGTGCAAGACAAGGCGGGTCGGAGCCCGACAACGCAGATCTCGTTCTCTATACCGCGAGACGCTGAGGCCCTCAGAAAAGTGTTCGACGCGATTCGCCGGGTCCACTCCTATGAGGAACCGGTCATCTACGTCCACGAATCGCGCCGCAGTCGGACCACAGACCGGGGCGAGAACAACCCGAATCGGTGGTGGAATCAGAAACGCGATTAACCGGACCATCTGAAGACATCCGCGTCCCGAACAGACTCACGAATCACCCTCGACCTCCCTGGATCACCCGATGACCATTAGCACCCCGGCGTTGCGAATCGGCACCCTCATCATCGCGGCCACGCTCGTTCACCCGGCGACGGCCGCCCCGAAGGCCTCCGCGCCGGTGCCGGACCTCACCAAAGGGGACGCCCGACCGGCCGACGCGAAACACGACTGGAACCTCGGCCCGACCGGGCTACGGGGCTGGATGCACTGCGACCACCTCGTGACCGCGGACGCCCGGCAAGTCCTCGTCACGAAGGTCGACAAGGGGTCGCCCGCCGCGGACACGTTCCAGGTCGGTGACGTGCTGCTGGGCGTCGGCGGGGTGCCGTTCGCGTCCGACCCGCGGACGGAGTTGGGCAAAGCGATCGCGGCCGCGGAGGCCGGCGGCGGCAAGCTCGCCCTCACGCGGTGGCGGGCCGGCCAGACGGAAGAGGTCGCGGTCACACTGCCCGTGCTGGGCAGGTACGGCGAGACCGCCCCGTTCGCGTGCCCGAAGTCGCAGAAGGTGCTCGAACTCGGGTGCAAAGCCCTGGCCGAGCGGATGGCGAAGCCGGACTACGCCCGACAGGACGCGATCCCGCGGTCGCTGAACGCGCTGGCGCTGCTGGCCGGGGGCAACCCGGACCACCTGCCGCTCGTCAAGAAGGAAGCCCAGTGGGCCGCCGGCTTCACGGCGACGAGCATGCAAACGTGGTACTACGGCTACGTCACCCTGCTGGTGGCCGAGTACGCCCTGGCGACCGGGGACGAGTCGGTCCTGCCGGGGCTGAAGCGGCTCGCCCTCGCCGCGGCCAAGGGGCAAAGCGCGGTCGGGTCCTGGGGGCACGGGTTCGCCATCCCGGACGGCCGACTGGGCGGGTACGGGATGATGAACTCCCCCGGCCTCGTGCTGACGATCTCGTTGGTGCTGGCCCGGGACGCGGGCGTGAACGACCCCGAGGTGA
The DNA here is from genome assembly GCA_964444365.1 of uncultured Alcaligenaceae bacterium. Lineage (GTDB taxonomy): Bacteria > Planctomycetota > Planctomycetia > Gemmatales > Gemmataceae > CAYUHJ01. Next base: position 10,340 of record CAYUHJ010000073.1, read on the forward strand.
CCGCCGCCATCGAGCGGAGCGCGAAGCTCCTCCGGTTCTACGTCGGCAAGGGGGCGATCCCCTACGGCGACCACCACCCGTGGATCGAGACCCACGACGACAACGGGAAGTGCGGCATGGCCGCGGTCCTGTTCAACCTGCTCGGCGAAGCGAAGCCGGCCGAGTTCTTTTCCCGGATGAGCGTCGCGTCCCACGGGCCGGAACGCGACTGCGGCCACACTGGGAACTACTTCAACGTCCTCTGGGCGATGCCCGGCGTCGCCCTGTCCGGGCCGAAGGCGACCGGGGCCTGGGTGACCGAGTTCGGCGGCTGGTACTTCGACCTGGCCCGCCGCTGGGACGGCGGCTTCGCGCACCAGGGCCCGCCCGAGCCGCGGCCCGACAGCTACCACGGGTGGGACGCCACCGGCGGCCACCTGCTGGCCTACGCCATGCCGCTGAAGAAGATCGCCCTGACGGGCAAGCGGAAGTGCCACGTCCCGGAACTGGACGCCGCCGCGGCCGCCGCGCTGATCGGCGACGGCCGCGGGTGGAGCGACAAGGACCGCCACAGCTTTTACGACAAACTCGGCGCGGAGCAACTGCTCGACCGTCTCGCCAGCTGGTCGCCGGTGGTCCGCGAGCGGGCCGCCCTGGCGGTCGCCCGCCGGAACGACAAGGGCGTGCCCGTCGCGGCCCTGCAGACTCTGCTGGACTCCCCCAAGCTCGAAGCGCGGTACGGGGCCTGCCAGGCGCTGGCCGCGCTGCGGGGGCGCGCCGCCCCGGCGGTGGAACCGCTGCGAACGTGCCTCACCGACAAGGACCTGTGGCTGCGCGTGAAGGCGGCCGACGCCCTCGCGCGGATCGGCCCGGCCGCCGCGCCCGCGGTGCCGAAGATGCTCGAACTGCTGGCCGAGGTCGACCCGGTCAACGACCCGCGCGGGATGCAGCAGCGGTACCTCACGTTCGCCCTCTTCGACGGCTCCCACGGCGGGCTGTTGAGCCGGTCGCTCGCCGGGGTGGACCGCGAGGCGCTGTACAAGGCCGTGAGAGCCGGCTTGACGAACCAGGACGGGCGTGCCCGCGGCAGCTTCGGCTCGGTCTACCGGAACCTCTCCACGACGGACATCGCGCCGCTGTTGCCTGCCATTTATCGGGCCGTCGTGGAACCCGCCCCGAGTGGAGAGATGTTCGCCGACGCGATCCGCGTGGAGGGCCTCCGCACCCTGGCCAAGCACCGGATCGAGGAAGGGATGGCCGCGTGCGTGCAGTACACCCGCCACCAGAACCCGTGGAGCAGCGAGAACCGGACGCCCGAACTGATGAAAATCCTGCTCTCCTACGGCACCCACGCGAAGGCGGCGATTCCGGAACTGACCAAACTCGCCGACTACTTCGAGAAGGACGAGCCGAACTTCCCCAAAGTCCTGATGAAGAAAAAGGCCGACTGTTTACGCGAAACCATCCGCGCGATCGAAGCGGCTACCGACACCCCGGCACTGGTTCGGCTCGGCAAAGAGTCGAGCACGAACTGACCGGGAGTGCTTGTGGCTTCGGGGTTCCCGACACGGGCACGGGTTGTCCGCTGACCGCAGGGCCTGTTGCGGGCCGGGTTCGTGCCGACCGAGTACGACCGCCCGGCCCGCGGGTCGCAACCGGAGTTGCGAGGGCGGGCCGGGCGGCGGGCGGCGGCCGACGGGGGTTCGACCGCCGCCGCAAGCGGGGACCGACGGGGGATCAGTCTTCCCGCTTGGCTTCGGCCATCGACCGGATCTTCTCGGAGAGAAGGGCCGAGTCGAACGGCTTCTTGAACACGTCGTTGAACCCGTGGTCGGTCAGCTTCTCCGGTTCGGCCTCGTCCTCGCCGGCCAGGGCGATGATGAGGGTCGACCCGAACAGGTCGTTCCGCCGCAGGTTCGCGGTGATCTGGATGGACTCGTGCCGACCGAGCCCCAGGTCAATGATGATGGTGTCCGGGTGGAAGCTCTGGGCGAGGGTTCCGGCCTCGAACCCGCTGTTGGCGAGCTCGAACTTGAAGTCGTCGTTCTCCGGCAGAAGTTCCTTCAGCCGGTCGTTGAACAGCTTTTCGGTGCCGATGAGCAGCACCTTGTGCCATTCTTCCTCTTCGAGTTCCCCGAGCGGCATGCCGTGTTCCTTGAGGAACCGGAGGAGCTGCTCGCGGGGGATGCGGCGGTCCTGGCTACCGGGGATGCGGTAGCCCTTGAGCCGGCCGCTGTCGAACCACTTGGACACGGTGCGGGGGGCCACTTTGCAGATCTTGGCGACCTGACCGGTGGTGAACACCTTTTTCATCGGGGGCACTCCATTACCAACTCGCGCAGCCCTCGGCGGTGGCCGCGTCGGCCGGCGACCGGTCGTCGGCGGTCCGTCCGGATGGGGGTCCGGGGGACCGGCCGAGGCCGGGGGGTTCGGGGGTTCGGCAGAGCCGGGTCGGGCAGCGGGTTCGGCGGTTCGGTGCGGGCCGGGGGTTCGCTCTGGGGTCGGCGAATTCCGGTCCCGACGCCGTTTACATCGACCGCACCGGCCCCGGGAGTTTGGCATTTCCGGGAAGTTAGGCGGGCCGGTCCGTCGTCCGCTGATCGCCGTGCCCCACGCTCCGCCCGACCCGCCGCCGGGCGACGAGTAGGGGTGGCTCTTTCTTCTCGGGGGTACCGACCGCCGGCACCCTCGGGGGCATCCGCGAAGTCAGCATCTTCATCGTGATTCCACCGTCCGCCCCTAAAGCGTCCTGCCGAGACGGGTCCGGACTCGGGCGACCGTCGTACCGGTCGCTCCGGTCGGGCCGGTTGTGCGGGCCGGCCGACGTGCCATTCTAGACGCGAGTCAAGCGGAAAATTCGCGACCCCAGTCCGCCCCCGGTCGCTTGGCGACGCCCCAAATTGCCCAGAGAATGCCGGGATGCCAGACTACGCCGCCGTCCGCCGCGACTCCCTCGTCCGCTACCTCGCCCGGCACGTGTCCGGGGAAGTCCGGTTCGACGACACCTCCCGCCGGCTCTATTCCACCGACGCGAGCCACTACCAGATTCAGCCGCTCGGGGTCGTCATTCCGAAAACGGCGGACGACCTGACCGCGACCGTTCAGATCGCCGCCGAGTTGCACGTCCCCATCACCGCCCGCGGCGGCGGGACGAGCCTGACCGGGCAGTCGATCGGCCCCGGCATCGTGATCGACTGCTCCAAGTACCTCAACCGCGTCGGCGAGGTCGACCTGGCAAGCCGCACCGTCCGCGTGCAGCCGGGCGTCGTCCTCGACCACCTCAACCGGGCGGTGGCGAAACACGACCTCATCTTCGGGCCGGACGTGGCGACCGCGAACCGGGCGACGATCGGCGGGATGATCGGCAACAACTCGGCCGGGGCGCGGTCGGTCGTCTACCGGCAAACCGTCGACCACGTTCGCTCCCTGAAGACGGTCCTGTCCGACGGCACCGCGGTCGAGTTCGGCCCCGTTTCCGCGAAGGAGTTCGACCGGAAGTGCGAACTCCGCACGCGGGAAGGGGACGCCTACCGCACGGCGGCCGACATCGCCCGCACCCACGCCGACGAGATCGACCGGCGGTTCCCCAAGATCATCCGCAAAGTCAGCGGCTACGATCTGACGCGGCTCGGCAACTCGCTGGTGCCGCTCATCGTGGGCAGCGAGGGCACCCTCGCCGTCGTCGCCGAGGCGGAACTGACGCTCGTCCCCCGGCCGAAGTGCCGCGGGCTGCTGGTGCCGCACTTCGCGTCGATGCGGTCGGCCCTGGACGCGGTGGCCGCGTGCCTGGAACTCGGGCCGTCCGCGGTCGAGTTGATGGACCGGATGTTGATCGACCTCGCACGGGAGCAGCGGGCGTTGAAGCGGACGATGGCCGCCGTCGTGGGCCGGCCCGCCGCGTTACTGATGGCCGAGTTCTCGGCGGATTCCCAGGCGGAAGTCGACGACCTCGTCGCGACGCTGGCCCGCAAGCTCGCCGGCATCCCCGGCCTGACGGCGTGCGTGACCGCGACCGACCCGGAACTGCGGGACCCGCTGTGGAACCTGCGGTCCGCCGCCGTGCCGCTCTTGTACGGCATGACCGGCGACCGCAAGCCCGTCACGTTCGTCGAGGACTGCGCCGTCGACCCGGGCCGGGTGCCGGAGTTCGCCGACCGCTTCCGCGAGGTGCTGAACCGCCACGGCACCGACGGCGCGTTCTACGGCCACGCCAGCGTCGGGTGCCTGCACATCCGCCCGGTGCTGAACCTCCACGACCCCGCCGACGTGACGAAGATGCGGGCGATCATGGCGGACGTGTCCGACCTCGTCCTCGCGTTCGGCGGCAGCCTCAGCGGCGAACACGGCGACGGCCTCGTGCGGAGCGAGTGGAACGAGAAAATGTTCGGCCCGGCGATCTCCGACGCCTTCCGCCGGGTGAAGCGGGCCTTCGACCCGGACAACGTGCTGAACCCCGGCAAGGTCGTCGACGGCCCCGCGATGGAGGCGAACTTCCGCCTCCCGCCGGGGACCGAAGTCCACGAGCCGCCGACGGTGCTGGACTACTCCGCGCAGGGCGGCTTCTTCCGCAGCGTCGAACTCTGCAACGGGGCCGGCGTCTGCCGGAAGACCCAGGCCGGCGCGATGTGCCCCAGCTACCGCGCCACCCGCGACGAGACGGACACCCCCCGCGCCCGCGCGAACGCGCTGCGGCTCGCGTTGTCTTCGGTTCTTCCTCCCCTCTCCCCTCGGGGGAGAGGGGCCGAGGGTGAGGGG
>CAYUHJ010000073.1:15083-26474 GCA_964444365.1 uncultured Alcaligenaceae bacterium
CCCCCCCCCCCGCCGCGGCGCGGGCCGGCGGGGCTTTTGTTTGTCTCTTCCCCCCCCCCCCCCCGGGGGGGGGGGGGGGGGGGGGGGGGGGGGGAAGGCTGCATCCCAAGAGGAAGTTGCGTCACTGGCGAAGCGCATTCCCCTCACCCCTAACCCCTCTCACCCAAGGGGAGAGGGGGACCGATCCAAAACCGACATGGCTGCCCGGTGGATCAAACCCGTCATGGACCTGTGCCTGTCGTGCAAGGCGTGCAAGGCGGAGTGCCCGAGCAACGTGGACGTGGCGAAGTTGAAGGCGGAGTTCCTGCACGCCCACTACGACACCCGCACCCGGCCGCTCGGGCACCACCTCGTCGGGAACGTCCACCGCCTGAGTCCGATCGCGGCTCGCTTTGCGGGCATTCTGAACTGGGCCGGCCGCCGACCGTTCCTTCGTGGCTTGATGGAAGGGGCGACCGGCATCGACCGCCGGCGGACGCTCCCGGAACTGCACCGGGACCACTTCCGGCGCTGGTTTTCCAGGCGCACCGATGTGGCCGACTCGCTCCGCGAGTCGGCTCGCTTGGGCTGTACCTTCCCCATAGACACCGATTCCGCAAGCCAATCGAGCGAGGTCACACACGGAGTGTGTGACCCACGGCGAAAGCGTGTCGTCTTGCTCGACGATTGCTTCACGACGTTTCAGGAACCGCACATCGGCCGGGCCGCGGTCGCGGTGCTGGAACGGATGGGCTATGCCGTCGAACTCGCGGGCGTCTGCTGCGGCCGGGCGATGATCTCGAAGGGGTTCCTGACCGACGCCCGCGACGTCGCCCGGCGGGGGATTCGCCGGCTGGCGAAGGCCGCGGCGGACGGGGTGCCGGTCCTCGGGCTCGAACCGAGTTGCGTCCTGACACTCGCCGACGAATGGCCGGAACTCGTCCCCGGCCCGCAGGCGAAGGCGGTGGCCGCGGCCGCGGAACTGGCGGACGCGTGGGTCGCCCGGCAAGTCGGTGACAGCGAGGTGTCACTCGCCGTCTCACCGCATCCGGGCAAGGCGGTGTTCCACCCGCACTGCCACCAGCGGGCACTCGTCGGGGCCGCGGGGACGGCCGCCGCGTTGAAGCTCGTTCCGGGCCTGGGCGTGACCGTACTCGACGCCGGGTGCTGCGGCATGGCCGGGGCGTTCGGGTACGAGAAGGAGCACTTCGACGTCAGCCTGCGGATCGCGAACCTGCAACTCGCCCCGGCGCTGGCCGCCGCCCCGGACGCGGTCGTGGTCGCCACGGGGACGAGTTGCCGGCACCAGATCCGCGACGTGACCGGCCGGCACGCGGTCCACCCGATGGAGCTTCTGGCGGGCGCGGCGTCGCCCTCTTGAAAACGCGGGGTCCGGGTCCGATCCTTTCTCCGGACACCCTTATGCCTCCTCTCCGCAAGGCACTCACGGACATGGCAGAGATTTCCCCCCGGGGCCGGTTGGCCGTCGTCGTGGGCGGCGGACCCGCTCCGGGCATCAACGGCGTCATCAGCTCCGTCACCATCGAGGCCGCCCACCGGGGGCTCGAAGTCATCGGCGTCCGCGACGGGTTCAAGCACCTGATCGCCGGCGACACGACTCACTGCCGGATGCTGCTGCCCCACGAGGTCGGGCCGTACTACAACCGCGGCGGGTCGTTCCTCGGCACCAGCCGGACGAACCCGGCCAAGAACCCGGCCGACCTGGAGCGGGTGATCGAGTCGCTCCGCAAGCTGAACGTGGCGTACCTCGTCACGATCGGCGGGGACGACACCGCGTTCAGCGGCAGCCAGGTGTACAAGAAGGCCGGCGGGGCCATCCGCGTCGCCCACGTCCCGAAGACGATCGACAACGACCTGCCGCTGCCGTCCGGCGTCCCGACGTTCGGGTTCGAGACGGCCCGGCACCTCGGGGTGCAGCTCGCCCGCAGCCTGCACGAGGACGCCCGCACCACCGGGCGGTGGTACCTGCTCGTCAGCATGGGCCGCGCCGCCGGGCACCTCGCGCTCGGCATCGGCAAGGCGTCCGCCGCCACGCTGACGCTGATCTCCGAGGAGTTCCGCACCCGCACGATCGCGCTCGACCACGTGTGCGACATCGTGATCGGCTCCATGATCAAGCGGAAGGCCGAGGGCAAGGGGTACGGCACCGCGGTTTTGGCGGAAGGGCTCATCGAGTCCATCGGGGAAAAGGGCCTGATTCAGGCCGTCGGCGAGGAGGAACTCCGCCGGTACGGGAAGATCGAACGGGACCCGCACGGCCACCTGCGGCTCGGCGAGATCGAGTTCGGCCGGATCGTCCGCGACCGCATCGCCACCCGGCTCGAACCGCTCGGCATGAAGTTCACGATGATCGACAAGGACCTCGGGTACGAACTCCGCTGTGCGGACCCGATCCCGTTCGACGCCGAGTACACCCGCGACCTGGGGTACGGGGCGGTGAAGTTCCTGCTCTCGCCGGAGTCCGCCCAGTACGGGGCGATCGTCAGCGTCGTCGGCGGCCGACTCCACCCGCTGAAGTTCGAGGACATGATCAACCCCGCCACCCAGCGGATGCGGCCGCGGGTCGTGGACGTGGAGAGCGTCACGTTCGAGTGCGCCTGCCAGTACATGACCCGCCTGGAGCCGGCCGACTTCGAGCCGGAGCCGCTGGCGAAGCTCGCCGAGACGGTGAAGCTGACCCCGGACCAGTTCCGGCAGCGGTTCGAGTACCTGGTCCGGTAAGGTGCTCGACTTCGCCACCACTGCGTTCGTCTCGATCCTCTTCCTGGTGGACCCGCCGGGGTGCATCCCGGCGTTCCTGGCGCTGACCGCGCGCTACACCCCCGAACGCCGGCGGAAGACGGCGTTCGTCGCGTGCGTGACCGCCACCCTCACGCTGGCGGCGTTCGCGGGCGTGGGGACGTACCTGTTCCGCCACCTCGGGCTGACGCTGCCGGCGTTCCAGATCGCCGGCGGGCTGATCCTGTTCGTCGTCGCCCTGGACTTCATCCGGGCCGACCGCAGCACCCAGGAAAACCCGGACGACTTGAAAGAGTCCGAGGCGGCGGACGACATCGCGATCACCCCGCTCGCGATCCCGTTCCTGGCGGGGCCGGCGGCGCTGTCGACGGTCGCGGTGCTGATGGCGAAGGCGGACAACGCCGTCGAAGCCGGGTTCGTCTACGTGTCCATCGGGCTCACCGGCGCGATCGCCTACGGCACGTTCCGCCTCGCGGACCCGATCCAGCGGCGGCTCGGCACGACGGGGATTCACGTCCTCGGCCGGGTGCTCGGGCTGGTGCTGGCCGGCATCGCGGTGCAGTTCGTCCTCGACGGCCTCGCGGCGGCCAAGCTGATCCCCCCGGTCGGCCGGTGAAAATGGGCGACGCGGGCGGAACCTGTTAACATGCCCCGAAGCGCTGCCGTGCTTCGTGGAGTAATCCCGCCATGACCCGCCCGCCCCTCCGGCCGCTGTCGGCGGCCGTCCTGTCCGTCCTCGTCCTCGCCTCGCCCGCGTTCGCCGTCATCAAGAAGCTCACGCCGTTGAAGGAAGTGCTCGACGGCGAGCAGTTCATCTTCACCGCGAAGGTCGACAAGGTCGATCCCGACAAGCCGAGCGTCGTGTTCACCGCCGGCGAGTCGCTGAAGGGCAAGGCCCCCGTCGAGCGGCTGGCGGTGAACCTCACCGGCGACAGCTTCGCGAAGAAGGACGACCACACCAAGGTGATGCTCGACCGCCTCGCGGAGGGCCGGGAGGTCGTGTTCTTCGCCAGCAAGCAGGGCGCTGGGTACTCGTGCTTCGGCTACCTCGACGGGACGTGGTTCCAACTGAAGGGGACCACCGACCCGGACGGCAAGACGGTGCGCTGGGCGTTCCTCCACTGCGAGCCGTACTTCACGCGCACCTTCAAGGGGAGCACGGCGGACCTGAAAACGACCGTAACGGAGTGCCTCGCCGGGAAGCGCAAGCCGCCGGAACCGGACGAGAAGGCGGAGCCGGGGTACGGACCCGTCCCCAAGAAGTGCGGAACGGGGGATTCGGAATGCGGAATGTCAGAGCGGTCGGACTTCCGCGGCTTTCATTCCGCGTTCCGCAATCCGAATTCCGCATTGTTCGGCGTGATTCCCTCCTTCGTGCTGATCGGCCCGCTGGCGCTGGTCGCGGCGTTCTTCCCCGGCGTGTTCGCGCGGCTGGCCGTCGGGATGAAGCGGTGGCGGGCGTTCCTCGTCGTCGCGAGCACGAACAGCACGCTGGCGCTGGCTTACTTCGGGCTGCGGGAACTCGGCTGGCTGCCCGACGCGAAGTGGGCGAGCCCGCCGGCGTTCGGGCTGTTGATTCTGGCCGTCACCGCCGCGGGGCTGTTCTGGGCCGGGCGGCGGTATCGTCGGATGGCCGCGACGGAACCGGACGTCACCGCGCCGCCCGTGAAGGGGGAACTCCTCGCGCTCGGCGGGTTGACCGCGGCCCTGGCGCTGCTCGTGTGCGGGACCGCGTGGCTCGCCGGGTGGGGCGAGGCCCTCTTCCCCGCGGGCTTCGACGGGGGCCACGGCCAGGCGGCGTCCGGCATCGGGAAGGAGTTCACCGCCATCGCGGTCGGCCTCGGAATCGCCACGGTTTACTCCTTGTACCGGGCCGTCACGCGGTCCCTGGACGAAGCCAACGGCACGCCCCCGCCCGTGCGGATGAGCCTGTCCGGGGAGGCCGTCGGCCTCGCGGCGATGTTCGTCTTCGGGTGTGCCATGTTGGTGACGGCGTGGCCCCGCGAACGGGGTACACCGAACCTCGGCGGCGAGATCGGAGATGCGTCCACCGACGCGGGCGACACGCTGCCGAAACTCGCGGACGTGAAAGTCTGGTTCGAGACGCCCGACGCCCACGACGTGATGTCCGGCATTACCGTGGAGAAGGACCGCGTCGTGTTCGGCACCTCGACGATGACCGGCTTCCGGCAGTCCGGTGCGGTCTACTGCGTCGACCGCACGACCGGCCAAAAGGTGTGGGCGTTCACGAACGACGACGACCTGAAGCCCGTGTTCGCGACCCCGGCGGTCGTCAACGGAAAAGTGTTCGCCGGGGAAGGACTGCACACCGACGTCGACCGCCGGGTGTTCTGCTTGAGCCTCGCGGACAGGAAACCGCAGTGGCCCGCCCCCGCGACGACGACGAGCCACACGGAGGGAAGCCCCCGCGTGGTGAACGGGAAGGTGTACTTTTCCGCCGGGGACGACGGCATCTACTGCGTCAACGAGTCGGACGGCAAGCCGGTCTGGCACATGCAGGGGGTCGAGCAGAAACTCCACGTCGACACGCCGCCGGCGGTGGCGGGGAACCGCGTCTTCGCGGGCAGCGGGTACAACACGCTCGCGATCTTCGCCCTCGATGCCGAGAAGGGCACCGAACTTTGGCGTGTCCCGACGACCCTCCGTTCCTTCGGCCCGCCGCTGGTTCTCGGCAAACACGTCGTCTTCGGCCTGGGAACCGGGAACCTGAGCGAAGACCTGTCGCAAGAGCCGGAGAAGGACGTGCCGCGCGAGACGAAGGCCGCCGGGGCGTTGCTGTGCGTCACCGCGGACGGCGGCAAGGAGGTCTGGCGGTACGACTTCCCGAAGTCCGTCCACACGAACCTCGCTGCCGACGCGCGGTCGGTCTACGCGGCGTGTCGGGACGGGTACGTCTACGCGATCGACCGCAAGACCGGGAAGATGCGGTGGAAGCAGTCGCTGGGCACGTCGCTGACGTGCGGCCCCGCGGTCGTCAGCTTCGCCGGCGGCAGCGTGACCCTGGCGGTCTACGCGGTGTCGAACGAGGGGATCGTGGCGTGCCTGGACCCCGCCACCGGCAAGCCCGCGTGGATTCGCGACCTGCGAGCTCACACTGGCCGCGACGTGCAGGTCGTGTCCACGCCCGCCGTCGTGTCCGAGGGGGACGGCACGAAACGGAGCCTGTACTTCGGCGCGATGCTGACGAACCGCAACACCGGGACGAAGTCCGCGGCGGTGTTCCGGGTCGAGGACGCGGTCGGGGAGTGACGGACGAGTTCAAGCCGAGGCGAAGAGATCGTCCCAGCCCGTCGCGTCGGGCAGTCGGTCGGCGAGCTGTTCGACCCGGTCCGGGTCACCGATCGCGTTCAACCGGGCGAGGTGCTGCTGCGACGGGGCCGCCCCGAACCGCGCGGTGCCGAACCGGACGAGCATGCGACGCGACGCCTCCAGGCGGCCTTCGACGCGCCCCTCCCCGCGGCCCTGGCTGACGCCTTTGTTGAGGACCTGTTGGTAGGTGGTCGAGTCTTCGAGGGTCATGCTGAAGCTCCGGTAGAGGGCTTCGATCCGCTCCGGGGTGTACCGGAGGCCACACAGCATATAGGCCGAACCCAGAATTCCCTGTTCCACCCTAGCCGGCACGGCGGCGGTTTTCAACCGTTTCAGGAGCCGGTCGAACGCGGCGTCCAGGTTCGCGTCCGCCTCGTTCGTCAGCAGAGCCAGCGGGGCGATGCCGACGCCGGCCGACAGCAGGGCCGCGACCGACTCCTGCCAGACGCGGACCACCGTGTACCCGAACCCGAGGTACGGCCGACCGTCCGCCCCGTGGACTTCGAACCGTCCGGTCAGGTCGGTCGCGGTGGCCTTTGGACGCAGCAAGACCAAGACGCTGTGAACGGGCAACCCGGTCGCCCCCCACGCCGCCACGTTGTAACGAAGCAGTTCGCCGGGAATCTCGAGTCGACCCGTCGATTCGAGTTCGAGGTGCAAAACCGCGGGCCGTAGGCCGTCAACCCGAAACAGGCGGTCCGCCTGAAGGGTGGCCGACAGGTCCGTGTCGAGCGGCGTGACCGGGCCGACCGGCACCCCGGTCCGGGCACCCAGGAACCGCGCCCAGTCGTCCAGGTGGTCGTCGATCAGCGAGTTCAGCGTCGCGTCGAACTTCTTGGCCATCTCCGGATTCTACCACCGGTACTCGACGCCGAACTGGATCCCCGGCACGAACAGGTCGCTCTGCTTGAACGTCGGCTGCGGCCGGTTCTGGCCGCTGAACGGGATGTTGAGCGAGTTCGGAACGAACGTCAGGTCCACGACGCGGTCGATCTGGTCGCCGGGGCGGATCACGTTCGACCAGTACAGGAAGTTGAACCCGCCCGTCACGCGGAAGTTTTGCGTCACCCGGTAGCCGGCCGTCAGGGTCACTTCCGGGACGACCGAGAACTGGTTCTTGGTGAACGTCCCCAGGTTCGGCCCCGCCCCGAGCAGGCCGCCGACGAAGTTCTGTTGCGGCCGCCCCGGCTGCGTCACGGCCTGGAAGGCGTTGATGTCCAGGGTCTGGTGCGTCACCCCGAGGGCGACCGACAGCCGGGCGTCGAAGTCCCAGTTGCCGCGGGCCCGGCCGACGGCCCAGCCGACCTGACCGCCGTAGAACTGGTTCCGCACGCTGAACGCGTCCTGCACGACGATCTGCGTCCCGGTCGGCTGCGGCGTGTTCGCCACGGCCGTGATGAGTTCCGTGATCCGCAGGTTCTCCGCGAGGTTCAGGTACCGGAAGCCGGCGAACCACTCGCTGCGGGACTCGCACGTCCGGCACACGGCCTTGCGGAAGTTCACGTCCGCGCCCCAGAGCTGGCTGTCCGTGTCGACGATGAGGGTGCCGGTGGACAGCCCCGGAAACGCGACGAGTTCGCCGAACTCGCTGTTGAAGTTCGGGGCGAAGATCGGGCGGGTGATCGTTGGGAACTGGTTCGAGTTGACCGCGAACGTCTCGCCGCGCTTCCCGAGGAAGAAGAAGCTGCCGTCGACGCCGCACGTCATGCAGTCGTCGAGCCACGCCCCGGCCCGGACGCGGAACCCGTCGCGGAGGCTCGGGCCGAACTGGCCGGGGCCGAGCAGGGTCTGCGTCCCCGGCTGGCCGAGGAACCCGAACCCGCCGTTGGTGGAGGTGGACGCCAGCACCGGGATGTTGCCGGGGTTCACCCACCAGAGCAGGTACTCGGCGGACACGAAGTAGCGGTCGGTCGCGAGGCTCTCGCCGACGATCTGGCCGCCGGCCTCGTCCGCGAACACCCCGACGCCGAACAGGTCGAGGAAGTGGTGGTCCCGGGTCAGCATCAGGTTCGGCGACCCCACCCCGGCCTTCCGCACCGGGCGGGTGAACTCCACGGGGGCACCGGACCCGTCGGGGCCGTCGCACGGCAGCTGGGCCGGGATCGGGCCGGTCCCCCAGATCTGAGCCGACATCGGGTTCGCGGGGGCGGTCGGCGTCAGTTGCGTCGGCCGCGGGGCGACTTCGGGCGCCCCCCCCGGCAGCGGCCGCGGCACCGGGAGCGGCTCCTGCGTCCGCGCGGGCATCTGGGTCGGCAGCGGGACCGGGGGTGCTTCCACCGGCCGGAAGACCGGGCCGTCGCTGACGGGAACGATCGGAGGGGTCGGACTCGCCGGGGCCGCGACGGGGACCCGCAGCCGGGCCGCCTGCCAGACGGGGTCGGCGGCGGGGACGACGTGGATCGTGGTTTCGACGGGCGAGTGCGGCACGAACGACGGGGTCGGTGCGGCCGGAACCGCCGCGGCCGCGGGCGGGGTCGCCGGGGCGACCGCCTTCCACCCGATGTCGTCGGCGACCGCCGGCCCCGCGAACAGGCCCAGCCCCGCCACCACGCCTGCTCGAACGCGCCTCATGCCGGCTTCCTCTCGGGGGCGTGGGGATGAGCCATCCCCGGCGGCACCCGAGAAGTATTTCGGCCGACGGCCGGCACCGTCCGCACTATTTCCCGGATCGGCAGGACCGCGCTCCCGCGCAGAACCGGTGCAGATTGCCCCGTCGGCGGGGTCGCCCGCTCCCATCCGGTTCTCTGGGGGCGTTGGTCAGAAGCCGTCGCCGGTGATGACCTCGCCGCCGGCGCGGGTGGCCATCGCCCGCCAGTTGTCGATGTCGACGGAGTTCGCGACGAACCGCACGCTGCCGTCCCCGAAGCCGACGTTCACCCCGCCGGGGAAGTTGCTGCGGGCGGACAGGAACCCGAGCCCGTGGGCCGTCACGTCCGACTCGGGGGCGTTCGGCGGCAGGGCGGCGCAAAACCCGTTGACCGAGGCGTTCGCCCAGATCCACGACCCCCCCCGGTTCCCCCGCCACGACGTGACCGCGAGGTACTCGGTCGCCCCGATGGCCGGGCTCGCGCCGAAGCCGGGGTTGGCCCCCGCCGGCCCGGTAAACAGCGCACGGCCCGCGAGGCTGCCGGTCTGCCGCAGCCGCTCCTCCGGGGTCAGGTCCGCGTAGCTTTTCGTCAGGTTCTGGTTCAGCCCGAGCAGGCACTGGGACATGAACATGGTGTTCGAGGTGCCGTCCGTGACGTCGGCGAACCGGACGCCGGGGCCGTAGAAGAACAGCCCGTCCGAGGGGAACCGGGTGTCGTACCCGTTGGCCGCCGTCGCACCCGCCCCGCCGAGCCCGGACCCGAGGTTGACGACGTAGTTCGTCCCCGCGTGGGTGCCGCCCCCGGAGTTGATCGTGAACAGCGGCTGCTGCCCGTCCGCCGGGCAGAGGAACGTCTTCACGACCGCCTTGGCGGCGTCCGGCATGTTGAGCTGGAACGACGGCGTCGGGAACACCCCGACGAACAGCGGCTGCGTCATGTCGAACTGCCGGCCGAGCGGCTCCTGCTCGATGTGCGGCAGCAGCTGCGCGTGGACCGAGTACCCGAACGACGTGGTGTGCGTCGACCCCGCGGCCCGCATCCCCGGCAGCCGCGAGTTCGCGTTCTCGTAAGCGTGCAGGGCGAGCCCCAACTGCTTCAGGTTGTTCTGGCACGAGGCCCGGGCCGCGGCGCTGCGCACCTTCTGCACGGCCGGCAGCAGCAGGCCGATCAGCACGGCGATGATCGCGATCACCACCAGCAGTTCGATCAGGGTGAACGCGGGACGGAATCGGACAGGGGGACGGAGGGTCATGCGGGTACTCCGGGGTTCGACCCCGCCGGCAGGTGGCGAAGTCGAACGAGATTGTCATCGGTGCAACTCACTCGTTGTTTGTAAAAGATAGTTATACGTCGTGCAAGTCGACTCCGATCGGATTCCCGAGAACGTCGGGATCAGATCGGGAATCGGACGGGAGCGGATCGTCAGGCGGTCGACGTGGCGGGGCAACGCCGCCACCGGGCGTAGCGGCGGGCGGCCGTGGGGATCGTGGTGTCCTGTCCGAGGGCAGGGAAAGGGGTGTCGCGGGACGCTTCCTTACGAAGCATCCGTGACGGATTCATCCGCCGGCGTCGGCTTCTTGCCCTTCCGCACCGGGATTGCCGGCAGGCCGTTCGCGGTTGGAACCACCGGCACGGCGTCCGCCCGCTTCGCCTTGTTGCCGTCCGCGATGAACACGACGGTCGGGGTCCACCGCTTCGCGGCGCGGGTGCGGAGGGTGGTGAACGTCGCGATGATGACCACGTCGCCGGGCTTGATGAGGTGAGCCCCGGCCCCGTTCACCTGGATGACCCCGGTCCCCCGCTCGCCGCGGAGGGCGTAGGTGACCAGCCGGGTGCCGTTCGTCACGTCCCAGACGTGGATTTGTTCGTTTTCGAGAATGTCGGCCGCGTCGAGCAGGTCCGCGTCGATCGTCAGGCTCCCCTCGTAGTGGAGGTCGGTGCTCGTGACCGTCGCGCGGTGAATCTTCGACTTCAACACCGTCCGCCGCATGGCACGCCTCCGCCGACAGGGGACTTCCGCCGGTATTGTACGGCGACCGGTGCCCCGCGGCCGACGGCGTCAATATCCTGTCCGCGTCGGCGAAGAGAGAGACAACCCCCCGAAACGCTCTTTCTGTCCCCTCCCCCCTTTGGGGGGAGGGTGAGGGTGGGGGGCGGAGACCTCACCCCTCAAGCGACCCCCACCCCGGCCCTCCCCCCTCCCAGGGGGAGGGAGGAAGAACCCCGGAGAACCCCTCGTGCCGGTCGTTTCCACCACCGAACTCCGGAAGAACTACGGGCAGATCGAGGCGCTCAAGGGCGTCTCCGTCACCGTCGAACCGGGGCAGATTTACGGGCTGCTCGGCCAGAACGGGGCCGGGAAGTCCACCCTCGTCAAGATCCTGCTCGGCATCGTCCGCCCGACGGACGGCGAGGCGTACCTGCTCGGCGCGACCGCCGGCACCCCCGACGTTCGCCGACGGGTCGGGTACTTGCCGGAAGACCACCAGTTCCCCGGCTACCACACGGCGAACAGCCTGCTCGACTTCTACGGCCGGCTGTACGGCCTCGGCCGGGACGACCGCCGGAAGAAGGCGGACGAAGCCCTCGCCATCGTCGGGCTCGCGAAGCGGAAGGACTACCGCATCCGCACCTACTCCAAGGGCATGAAGCAGCGGCTCGGCATCGCCCAGGCGCTGTTCCACGACCCCGAGGTGATCTTCCTCGACGAGCCGACCGACGGCGTCGACCCGGT
>CAYUHJ010000074.1:0-26388 GCA_964444365.1 uncultured Alcaligenaceae bacterium
ACCCCTCACCCCCGGCCCCTCTCCCCGGCGGGGAGAGGGGAGAAAAAATCAGGATTCGACGGGATTCGGTGTCACTTCCCGGCCAGCGTGTTGGTCACGGCCGAGCACGTCGCCAGCAGCAGGCTGAGGTGGTCGAACGCGGTCTCGTCCGTCGGCGGGTGCGCGAGGCGGATGGCCACGTTCGCGTCCTCGACGAGCGGCAGCTTGACCCGCCCGGTCGACAGGTTGTACACGCCGTACACCACGTCGCGGTGCGGCCCCAGGTGCGCCGCGAACTCCTTCTTCAGCGTCGCCGCCGTCACCGCCGCGTTCAGGGCGACCGTCGTCTCGATCATCGCCTTGCGGTAGCCCGGCATCGCGGCCGCGCCCGGCCCGTGCCCCTGTTCCAGCGCCTTGGCCGCCGCCCGGACGGACACGAAGATCCGGTCCACGACCGCCCGCAGGGACTGGGACGTCGCCACCTGCAGGTACTTCGCCGGGTGCAGGAAGGCGTCCACCGCGGCGGTGACCGCCCCGCAGTTGCTGTGCCCGAGCACGACGAGCAGCTTGATCGACGACCCGAGGTGCGCGACGGCGTAGTCGAGGCTGCCGAGGCACTCGGCCCCGAGCACGTTCCCGGCCACGCGGACGACGAACAGGTTGTTGCTGGACTGGCCGAGCACCATCTCGGTGGGCACCCGCGCGTCCGCACACCCGAGCACCGCCGCGAACGGCTGCTGCTTCGGGGCGTCCCCGCCGAGCCGCAGCGACCCGAGCGCCCCGACCTCGAATGTGAGCTCCAGAATCCCCGTGGACGGGTCCGCCTCGGCCAGCTGCTTGGCGAACGACCGGTTGCCGTCCTCCAGCCGGCGGATCGCCTCGGCGGCGTCGGCCGGCGGGCCGAGCGGCGGGGCGGGGCGGGCAGTCGAAGGGGTCGCGGGGTCGGCGGTCATGGCGGGCTCCTCACGGACTCATCCTCCCATCTGTACCGAATCCCCGAGCCGCGGCAAATCGTCGAGCGACGCGAGCCCGAACAATTCCAGGAATCGCGGCGTCGTGCCGTACCCGGCCGGCGACTCGCCCGCCGCCCGCCGGGTGACCGCGACCAGCCCGAGCCGCACCAGTTGCCGGAGAATCCCGCCCGAGTCCGCCCCGCGCAGGGCATCGACGTCCGCCTTCCCGACCGGCTGCCGGTACGCGACCAAGCTGAGCACGTCGAGTGCCGGCTGGGTCAGTCGCGTCTCCCGCGGCCCGCCGAACAGCCGCTCCTTCACGTTCCGGAACCCCGACCGCACCGCCAGCACGAACCCGCCGTCGCGGGGGACCGCCCCGTACGGCCGGTTCTGCGAACGGTACTTCTTGTTCAGCGCCTCGACCGCGGCCCGGAACGCCTCGGGCGTGAGCCCGCGGACCGCCTCGCACGCCTTCTCCGCCGTCAACGCGGGGCCGCCCGCGAACAGCATCGCCTCGACGATCTGCTCCGGCGACGGCGGCGTGTCTTCGACGAGAACGGTGGACGGGAACGGGTTCGACGACGGGACCGGCGGCGGGTCCGGGGCGGGTTCCGGCTCCGGGTCGGGGAGGAGTTCGGCCGCGAAGTCGGGCTCGGCGTCGAGCTGCCACTCGCCGGCGAGGTTCGGGAACGGCAGGTGCGGCGGGTCGTCGTCGGGCATGGGAGTCCCAGACATGGAGCCGCGAACAGAAGCAAGTGAGCGGCCGGACTTGCATCAGCCCAGGAGCCGCGAACGCAAGTGAGCGGCTGGCTTCCTGGGAAAAGTGGCAACCCACCGACCGAGGAAGTCAGCCGCTCACTTGCGTTCGCGGCTCCTGTCGCGTAGACCAACCGTCACGTCGCCGGGGCGGGGGCCGGGGCCGGCGCGGGGGCCGCCGACTTCTTCTGCACCTTCGTCTCGCCCGCCTTCAGGAACTCGATCACGGCCTGTTCGCCGGCGTCGCCGAGGCGGCGCTTGTGCAGCTTCAGGATGCGGGTGTACCCGCCCGGCCGGTCCTTGAACCGCGGGCCGATCTCGTTGAACAGCTTCTTCAGGACGGTGCTGTTCCCCTCGACGAGTTCGTCGTCCTTGCCCCAGACGCCCGTGCCGTGCATCGGCCCGAGCTTGGTGATCGCCTGCCGGCGGTAGTGCAGCGCCTTGACCTTGCCGGCCGGCGTGCCGTCGTCCGCGAGGGCGGCCTTCTTGGCGAGGGTGACGAGCTTTTCCACGAAGACCCGCAGCGACTTCGCCTTCGGCGTCGTCGTCGTGATCGACTCGTGCGTAATGAGGGCGCGGCTCAGGTTCCGGTACAGCGCGAGACGGTGCGACGAGTTCCGGTTCAGGTGCCGGCCGGCTAAACGGTGGCGCATGGCAATCCTCTCGTGTGAGAAGCCAGGGAAAACCCCACCCCGTGCCAAGGAAGGTGGGGCATGTTCCCCTCTCGCCCGTTGGGGAGAGGGGTTAGGGGTGAGGGGTTGACTCCAGAGCGGGAGCAAAACCCCTCACCCCCGGCCCCTCTCCCCAACGGGCGAGAGGGGTCAATGACCGGTCATCGCCGCGACGGGGCTTTCATCCCGAGGTGCAGGCCGCGCTCTTGCAGCTTGCCCTTGACCTCGCGCAGCGTGGTTTCGCCGAAGTTCCGCACTTCGAGCAGTTCGTCGTCGGTCCGGATGATCAGGTCGCGGACGGTCGTGATCCCCTCGGACTCCAGGCAGTTCGTCGCCCGGACGGACAGTTCGAGCTCGGCGAGGCTCATGTTCATCTTGCGCTCGAACTCGGCGTCGATGATCCCGCCGCCGCCCCCGCCGCCGCTGATCTCGATCGGGCCGTCGTCCAGCGCGACCTCGGGGCCGGGCTCCGAGTACTGGATGAACGGGTTCAGGTGCTTCCGCAGGATCTTGGCGGCCTCGACGATCGCCATCTGCGGCCCGACGGTGCCGTTCGTCCACACTTCCAGAACGAGCCGGTCGTAGTTCGTCCGCTGGCCGACCCGCGTTTCCTCGATGTCGTACTTGACGCGGACCACCGGGGAGAACGACGAGTCGACGGGGATGACGCCGATCTCGCGTTCCTTCCCGGCGTTTTCTTCCTGGGTCCGGTAGCCGCGGCCGTTCTCGACCGTCATCTCGACCACGAACGGCACGTCGGCCGTCATCGTCGCGATGTGGTGCTCCGGGTTCGCGATGTGGATCGTGTCGTCGTGCTGGATGTCCGCGGCCCGGACCTCGCCCGCCCCGTGCTTGTCGATGCGGATCGTCTTCGGCTGGTCGGACGTGTTTTTCACGACCAGCGACTTGACGTTCAGGATGATGTCCGTCACGTCCTCGACGATGCCGGGGATCGTGCTGATCTCGTGCTGGACGCCCTGGATCTTGACGCGGGTGACGGCGGAGCCTTCCAGGCTGGACAGCAGGATGCGCCGCAGGCTGTTGCCGACGGTCATCCCGAAGCCGCGCTCGAACGGCTCGACGTGAAACTTGCCGTACGTGTCGGACAGCGTGGAGCGGTCGGACGAGATGCGGTTCGGGAGTTCGAGCCCCCGCCAACGGATACGCATGAGAACCCTCCGAAGGCCCGCCGGGTCAGCTTACCGCCGCCGGCCCAGGGGTCGCGATGTACCCTGGGGATCGGCGGCCCAGCAAGACCCCGCGGGCGCGGACCAGAGTCGAACCAGAAGCCCCACCCGTTCGCGGTCGGGCGGGCAAGCCCAATGCGGAATGCGGAACGGGGAATTCGGAACGGTCATCAAGTCCGCATTCCGAATTCCGCAATCCGAATTACCTCGTGGCGATTTCGATGATCAGTTGCTCGCGGATGTCGGTGATCCGCGGGTCGACGTCCATCCGGCTCGGGAGCCGGGTCATCGTCCCTTCCATCTCCTCGTTGTTCGTGATCGTGAGGAAGTCCGGGACCTGGTTCGTCGGGGACTGCAGGGCGAGCCGGGCGAGGGTCAGGCTGCGGGGGCGGGCCTTGATCTTCACCACGTCGCCGGGGCGGAGCAGGCTGCTCGGGATGTCGCACTTCCGGCCGTTCACGGTGACGTGCCCGTGGGCCACCATCTGCCGGGCGGCCGGGCGGCTGTGGGCGAACCCGAACCGGTGGATGACGTTGTCCAGCCGCCGCTCCATGATCGTCAGGAGCACTTCGCCCGTGTTGGCCGGCGACCGGCTCGCGAGTTCGAAGTACCGGCGGAACTGGCGCTCGAGGACGCCGTAGAACCACTTCAGCCGTTGCTTTTCCCGGAGGCGGACGCCGTACTCGGACGTCTTGCTGCGGCGGGTGCCGTGCATCCCCGGCGGCGGGGCCTCGCGGTCGATCGGGCACTTCGGGCTGAAGCAGCGCGAGCCCTTGAGGTAGAGCTTCATCTGCTCGCGGCGACACCGCTTGCAGACGGAATCGGTGTAACGGGCCATGAGATGGTGACAGTGCCAGTGGCGGTGTCAGTGTGAGAACAGGGGTCCGGACCGGAAAACCGGTCGCAACTCCCCGACGAACCCCTGGGTCGGCTCGGGGATGAAACGGAAAAGTGCCAGTGCCAGCTCGTCCACACTGACACTGACACGGGCACCGGCACTTTTCCGGACGCTTACACGCGCCGCTTTTTCGGCGGGCGGCAGCCGTTGTGCGGCAGCGGCGTCACGTCTTCGATCGCCTTCACGTTCAGCCCGGCGGCCTGCAGCGCCGTCACCGCGGACTCGCGGCCGGCCCCCGGACCCTTCACTCGGACCTCGATTTCCTTCACGCCGAACTTCTGGGCCTTGGCGGCGCACTCTTCCGCGGCCCGCTGGGCGGCGAACGGCGTGCTCTTCCGGCTCCCCTTGAAGCCGACCTGCCCGCCGGACGACTGGCACAGCGTGTCGCCGTTCGTGTCCGAGATGGTCACGATCGTGTTGTTGAACGTGCTCTGCACGTGGGCCACCCCACGCGACACGTTGCGACGGGCTTTCTTCTTCTTGCTCTTGGCCATTTTTCGCAGTGGTCAGTGGTCCGTGGCCAGTGGTCAGTAAGAGCAGAGTGGAAAACCGAGGGGTAGAACAGACGACCGGCCACGGTTCGCACTGTCCACTGCCCACTGTCCACTATCGACTGCTTACTTGTCCTTCACGCCCTTCTTACCGGCGACCGTCTTGCGGACGCCCTTCCGGGAACGCGCGTTCGTCTTGGACCGCTGGCCGCGAACCGGGAGGTTCTTCCGGTGCCGTTCGCCGCGGTACGACTTGATTTCCTTTAGTCGCTGGATGTTCCCGCCCTCGAACCGGCGGAGCGCACCCTCGACGAGGTAGTCGCGGTCGATCACGACGGCGAGCCGGGCGACTTCGTCGTCGTTCAGTTCGCCGCAGCGGCGCTGCGGGTCGAGCCCGACCTTTTCGCACAGCTCGAGTGCCGTCGTCGGCCCGATCCCCTTCAGGTAGCGAAGGGAAATGTGGGTCGGCTTGTTCGGCGGAATGTCGACGCCTTGGATACGCGGCATGATCTCACCCTTGCCGTTGCTTGTGACGCGGGTCTTCGCAGATGACGCGGACCACGCCCTTACGCTTGATCAGCTTGCATTTTTCGCAAATGCGTTTGATGCTCGCCCGGACCTTCATGACCCACCCCGGCCGGCAAACCGGCACGTCGCGCGAACGGGAAAACCATCAGGATAACGACGATCGCGGATTCGACAACCCCGCGCGGCGCGGAAATCACGGCCCGGCCCCGCCGCCCGCGCGCCGCTGCCGCGTCGCGGCTACACGGGCAAATCCTCCGGTTCCTCCGGCACGCCCTCGTCCGCGGTGATGATCTGCACGCCGTCCGACGTCACCGCGACGGTGTGCTCGACGTGGGCGCTCGGCATGCCGTCCTTCGTCGTCACCGTCCAGTGGTCGCTGTTCGACACCCGCACGTCGGGCTTCCGCATGTTGACCATCGGCTCGATGGCCAGCACCAGGCCGGGCTCGATGCGGAAGTCCGACTTGCGGGTCTCGCGGTTGACGAAGTTCGGCACCTGCGGCGACTCGTGCATCGTCCGGCCGATGCCGTGGCCGACGAAGTCCGTCACCACGCTGTAGCCGGCCCCCTCCGCGTGCTTCTGCATCCGGCTCGCGATTTCCGTCCACCACTTCCGCCGGGGGAGTTCGTCGATCGCGATTTGCAGAACCTCGTAGGCGACGCGAATGAGCCGCTGCCGCTCCGCCGACAGGGTGCCGACGCCGATGGTAATGGCCCGGTCCGCGCACCAGCCGTTCAGGCGACAGGCGGTGTCGACCTTCAGCAGGTCGCCGTCTCTGAGGACGCGGTTGCCGGGGATGCCGTGGACGACTTCCTCGTTCACGCTCAGGCACGTCACCGCGGGGAACGGCACCTTCCCCGGATACCCCTTGAACAGCGGGACGGCCTGGTGCCTGAGATAGAACGCCTCGACGGCGCGGTCGATGTCGATGGTCCGGACGCCGGGCTTGGCCATCGCCCGGCAGATGCGGAGGGCGCGGACGACGAGCTTGCCGGCGTCCCGCATGAGCGCGAGTTCGCGGGTGGATTTCAGTTCCGGCGGCCGGTAGTTCTGTGCGGGGCGAAGCATGTCGTAGGCCGCACGGGCGAGGTGCCAGAACGGGTTCATGGTTGAGTAGGTTCTCGTGTAGCCGCGACGCGCGAGCGGAGCGCGAGACTCGCGCTCCGCTCGCGCGTCGCGGCTACACGGGTGCGTTAATCCTCGGTCAGCCCCGGGTAGTTCCGCATCACGAGGTGGCTGTTGATCTTCTGCACGAGGTCCAGCGCCACGCTCACCACGATCAGCAGGCCCGTGCCGCCGAAGAAGCCGGCGATGCGGGGGTCGACCTGGAGTTCCGTCTGGATGATGCTCGGGATGATCGCCACGATCGCGAGGAACGCCGCCCCGACGTAGGTGATCCGCATCAGCACCCGTTCCAGGTAGTCCGCGGTGCTCTTCCCGGGCCGGTAGCCGGGGATGAAGCTGCCGTAGTCCTTCAGGTTGTCCGCGATCTCCTTCGGGTTGAAGGTGATCGCGACCCAGAAGTAGCAGAACAGGTAGATGAGGACGATGTACAGGACGTTGTACGTCCACCCGCTGCCGCGCTGGAACACCGACCCGAGGGTGACGGCCCAGGTCGCGTCGGGGGCGATGCTGGCGACGATGTTGAACAGGAACCCCGGCAGGATGAGCAGGGTGCTCGCGAAGATCACGGGCATGACCCCGGCCGCGTTCACCTTCATCGGGAGGTAGTTCCGCGTCCCGCCGAACACCCGCCGGCCGCGGACGTGCTTCGCGGACTGCGTCGGGATCCGCCGCTGGGCCTTCGTGATCGCGATGACCCCGACCACGACGCCGACGAACAGGAACGCGAGCACGAATAGCTGCTCCAGGCTCACGTCGCCGGTGTCGCTGCCGAGCGTGAACAGGCTCGGCTTCAGTTCGGACGTGCCCGGCACGAACAGCAGCGCCCCGAAGGCGTCCGGGATGCGGGCGACGATGCCGGCCATGATGATGAGCGAGATCCCGTTCCCGATGCCGTACTCGTCGATCTGCTCGCCGAGCCACATCAGGAAGAGGGTGCCCGTCGTCATGATGAGGACGGCCGTGAACATGAAGAAGTACGCATACCCGCCGTCGACGTACCCCGGCCTCCCCAGTCCCATCCCGTCGGACGCCTCCGGCCGCATCAGCCACTGCGTGACCATCAGCGCTTGCAGCATGCAGATGGGCACGGTCAGGTAGCGGGTGTACTCGTTGATCTTCTTCCGCCCGGATTCCCCCTCTTTCCGGAGCTTCTCCAGGGAGGGGACGACGCCGGACGAGAGGAGCTGGATGATGATCGACGCGGAAATGTACGGCATGATGCCGAGGGCGAAGATGCAGGCGTTCGACAGGTTCCCGCCGGAGAACATGGACACGTAGCCGAGCACCTTGCCGAGCGCCCCGCCGGCCGCCTGGCTCATCTTCTCCTGCATCTTGACCTGGTCGATCATCGGCAGCGGGATGTAGTACCCGATCCGGTAGACGGCCAGGAACAGCAGCGTGATGAAGATCTTCCGCCGCAGTTCGGGGATGCGGAAGATGGTGAGCAGTTGTCCCACGGTCGCCTCCGGCGTCGGATGAACCGCGACGCGAAGCGGGGCGCGACACTCGCACCCCGCTTCGCGTCGCGGTTCAAGGGGTCATCAGTTCGCGGCCTTCGCGGGCTTCGGCTTCATCTTGTTCTTGACCGGCTTCTTCGGCGGCGGGATCACGTCCAGCGTGCCGCCCTTGGCCTCGATCTTGGCCTTGGCGGACGCGGTGAAGTGGTCGGCCTTCACGGTCAGCTTCTTGGTCAGCTCCCCCTCGCCGAGCACCCGGAGGCCGTCGCAGGTGCCGTTGACGATGCGGGCCGCCTTGAGGGCGTCGAGGTCCACGGTCGCGTTGTCGTTGAAGGCGTTGAGGTCGCCGACGTTGACGATCGCGAACTCCTTGGCGAACCGGGCGTTCGAGAACCCCCGCTTCGGGAACCGGCGGTGGATCGCCGTCTGGCCGCCGGTGAAGACGGTCGAGAACATCTGGGCCCCGGCGGAGGCGTACTGCCCCTTCATCCCGCGGGTGGCGGTCTTGCCGTGCCCGGAGCCGATGCCGCGGCCGACCCGCTTCTTGAGCTTGCGCTTGCCCGCGCCGGAGTGTACTGCGTTCAGGTCCATTAGAGTGCCACCCCCCGGAGTGCGGCGACTTGCTCGCGGGTCCGCAGCTTCTGCAGCCCGTCGATGGTCGCCTTCACGAGGTTGATCGGGTTCGTCGACCCGTGGGTTTTGGTCAGGATGTTTTGGATGCCCGCGGCGGCGAGGACTTCCCGCACGCCGGGGCCGGCCTTCACGCCGGTGCCGGGGCCGGCCGGGACCAGGATCACCCGGCTCGCGCCGAACTTCCCGATCACCCGGTGCGGGATCGTCGACCCGCGGAGGTTCAGCTTCTTCGCCCGGCGGGCCTGGGCCTCGCCTTCCTTGATCGCCTTTTCCACGGCCGGCGGCACTTCGTTCGCCTTGCCGTAGCCGAACGACACCTTGCCGGACTTGTCGCCGACGACGACGAGCGCGTTGAAGCTGAACCGGCGGCCGCCCTTGACGACGCACGCGGACCGGCTGATGCGGACGACGAAGTCGACCATGCCCTGGTCGCGGCTGTCGCGGTCGCCGCGGTCCCCACCCCGTTCACGTGCCATACGCCACCTCGGTTATCCGGAACGGACGGGCCGCCCGGGGAATCTCGCTCGCATGCCGCGCTCCGCTGCGCGTCGCGGCTAAACTAGGCTTTCGCGGGGGCCGGCTTCTTCTCGGCCTTCGGCTTGGCGGCCTTCGGGTCGGCCGGGGCCGCCTTCACCTTCTTCGGCTCGTCCGTCAGCCCGGTGCAGACCAGCCCGGCCTCGGTCGCGGCGCGGGCCAGGGCCTTGACGCGGCCGTGGAACCGGTAGTCGCCGCGGTCGAAGGTGGCGACGGTGATGCCCTTCGCCTTGGCCTTCTCCGCGAGCTTCTTGCCGACGGCGGTCGCGCCCTTGACGTTCCCGCCGTACTTCACCTCGGCGTCCTTGTCCTTGGTCGACGCGGACGCCAGGGTGACCTGGGCGTCGTCGTCGATCAGCTGGGCCGAGATGTGCAGGTTGCTGCGGTTGACGGACAGCCGCGGGGCCGCCGCCGTGCCGTGAATGAACCGGCGGACGCGGTACTTCCGCCGGGCGGCGCGTCGGGCTTTGAGTTTCTGTGCGTCCATCGGGTTCGTCCTTCGTCCCTTGTCAGTGGTCCTTTGTCTCGAAGCCTCGTCTACCCAGGCAGGTCAGGGGGCGACCCGCACCAAGGACGATGGACAGGTGACAAAGGACGAATGTGTTACTTCCCAGCGAACGACTTCCCTTCCTTGATCCGGACCTTCTCGCCCTCGTACCGGACGCCCTTGCCCTTGTACGGCTCGGGCTTCTTGCTGGCCCGGATCTCGGCGGCGAACTGGCCGACCTTCTGCTTGTCCGCCCCGGTCACGACGATCGTCGTCGGGTCGGTGACCTGGACCGTCACCCCGTCCGGCGGGGTGTGCAGGATGCGGTTGGCGAACCCGACCGTGAGTTCGACGCCCTTACCCTTGGCCGCGGCCTGGTAGCCGACGCCCTCGATCTTGAGCTTCTTCGAGTAGCCCGTGGTGACGCCGACCACCATGTTGTTGATGAGCGCCCGCGTCAGGCCGTGCAGGGCCCGGTTCTCGCGGTTGTCGTCCGGCCGGGTGACGGTGACGGCCTTGCCGTCCGTCGCGATCTTCATGTTCGGGTGGAAGGTCTGTTCGAGCTTGAACTTCGCGCCCTGCACCGTGACCGTCTGGCCGTTCACCGCGACCTTCACGCCGGCGGGAATGACGACGGGCTGGCGACCGATCCGTGACATCTTCAATCCTCCGAGGCTTCACCGGGCGGACCCGGACCGCGGCCTCCGTTCGGGGTGGCTCACCACACGGTGGCGATCAGTTCGCCGCCGACCTTCGCTTGCTTGGCCTGCCGGTCGCTCATCACGCCGCGGCTGGTGGACAGGATCGCGATGCCGAGGCCGTCGAGCACCCGGCGGACGTCCTTGTACCCCTGGTACACCCGCTTGCCGGGCTTCGAGTACCGGGAGATGTGGCGGATCACCTTCTCGCCGTCCGGGCCGTACTTGAGGTACACCCGCAGCGTGACGTGCGGCTGGCCGAGGTCGGTGGCCGGCTGGAACTCCTCGCCGGCCTCCGTCGCCACCTTCTTGCCCACCTCGTACCCCGCGACGAAGCCCTCGTCTTGCAGGACTTTCGCGATGGCGATCTTCAACTTGGTCGCCGGCATCTCGACGGCGGGCCGCTCGACGTTACTCGCGTTCCGGATGCGGGTCAGCATGTCCGCGATCGGGTCGGTCATCATGGCATCACCGGAGTTTCAAGTTCCACGTTTCAGGTTTCAATGTCGCGTCGCAGAGCCGTTCCCGAGGAACGTGAAACTCTGAAACTTGAAACTACCACGACGCCTTGCGGACGCCGGGGATCAGCCCGTTGCTGGCCAGGTCGCGGAAGACGATCCGGCAGACGCCGAACTTGCGGTACACGGCCCGCGGCCGGCCGGTGATCTGGCACCGCGACCGGATGCGGATCAGGTCGCGCGGCCGCAGGAGCTTGGACGGGTCGCGCTGGGCCTCGGGCTTGGCCATTTCCTTCTTGTGCGCGTCGAGCGCGGCCAGCTGCTTCTTGTAGCGGGCCATCTTCGCGGTGGTGGACATACGGTTCCTCGCCTCGTGGTCGGGCCAGTCGTCGGGCCTGCGGTCCGGGCCAAGCCGGGCGGCGTTCCGAACCGGAATCCGGGGCTCCCGGGGGCTCGGCCGTTCCGCTGAGTTTGTCTCTTCCTCCCCTCGCCCCGCTGGGGAGAGGGGCCGGGGGTGAGGGGTGAGCCTCACGCCCTCTCTCAATACCTACTCGCGGAATGGCATCCCGAACGCCTTCAGCAGTTCGCGGGCCTCATCGTCGTTCCGCGTGCTCGTGCAGATCGTGATGTCCATCCCCTGGGTGAAGTTCACCTTGTCGGGGTCGATCTCGGGGAACACGAGCTGTTCCGTGAGCCCCATGTTGTAGTTGCCGTTGCCGTCGAACGACTTCGGGTTGACCCCGCGGAAGTCGCGGATCCGCGGCAGCGCGAGGTTGATCAGCCGGTCGAGGAACTCGTACATCCGCTTGCCGCGGAGGGTGACCCGGCAACCGATGTCGTTCCCCTGGCGGAGCCGGAACGCCGAGATCGCCTGCTTGGCCTTGGTGACCTGCGGCCGCTGGCCGGCGATCTGCCCGAGGTGCTCGACGGCTTCGGTCATCCGGTTCTTGTCCTGTAGCGCCTTGCCGACGCCCATGTTGATGACGACCTTCTGCAGCTTCGGGAGGCTGTGGACGTTCGTCCGCCCGAACTTCTTGCCGAGGGCCGGCAGAATGTCTTTCGCGTACTTCTCTTGGAGCCGGGCCGTCGTCATCGGTCGTCCTCGTTCGGCCTAAGCCGCGTCCCATGCCGACGGGACGGGTCCGGGCGCGGGTGAAATCAGGCCTTCTTCGCGTACTTCGGGTTCGGCTTCGAGAGCACCCGGATGCGGGCCCCGCTCTTCTTGGCGTACAGCTCCTTGGAGCCGTCTTCCAGGTACCGCACGCCGACGCGGGTCGGGACGTTGGTCGTCGGGTCGATGAACGCCACGTTCGAGGCGTCGATCGGCATTTCCTTCGACAGCCGGCCGCCCTGCGGGTTCCGCCGGGACGGCTTCAGGTGGCGGTACACGCGGTTCACGCCCTCGACGACGATCTTGCCGTCGGCGCGGAGCACGCGGAGCACCTTGCCGCGCTTGCCCTTGTCGTCCCCGGTCGTCACGACGACGGTGTCGTCTTTGCGGATGTACATCGTAGCGTCCTTCGTCAGTTGTCCCGTGTCGTTCGCCTTGCAGTCCCCTGTCGTCAACTCGGCACGACTGACCAAGGACGAAAGACGAAGGACGGCTCAAACCACTTCCGCGGCGAGGCTGATGATCTTGTTGAACTTCGCCCGCAGTTCGCGGGGGACGGCCCCGAAGATCCGGGTGCCGCGCGGGTTGTTGTCGTTGTCCAGGAGCACCAGCGCGTTCCGGTCGAACCGGACGTAGCTGCCGTCCTCCCGGCGGGTGGCGACCTTGGTCCGGACGATCACGCCCTTGACCACGTCGCCGGGCTTCACGTCGCCGCCGGGCAGCGCCTTCTTGACGCTCGCGCGGATGACGTCGCCGAGGTACGCGACCCGCCGCTTCGTCCCGCCGAGCACCTGGACGCACATCACTTCCTTCGCGCCGGTGTTGTCGGCCACGTCGAGATAGGTGTACATCTGGATCATGGCAAGCCTCAGGTTTTCGGGTGGGTCACACGCTCCGCGTGTGACCTCGCGTCCGACTTCACTTACCCGCAACGCCGTCATCTTCTCAAGCGTGCCGACTCGCGGAGCGAGTCGGCCACCCGAACACTACTTCGCGTCCGCCGCGCCCGACGCTTCCGGGACCGTGCTGCCGGCGACCGCGCCTTCGAGGTTCGCCACCGTCCGGCTCACCGCGGGGATCGTCACCTTGACCAGCGTCCACCGCTTGGTGCGGGACAGCGGGCGGGACTCCTGGATCTCGACCGTGTCGCCGAGGTGGGAGGCGTTCGCCTCGTCGTGGACGTAGCAGACCGTCCGCCGCTTGATGAACTTCCCGTACTTCGGGTGCCGGACGAGCCGCTGGATCTCGACCCGGCGGGTCTTGTCCGACTTGTCGCGGGTCACGATGCCCGTGACGATGCGGCGGCCGGTCGTCTTCGCCGGGGCGGGGGTCGGGGGGGTCGTCGTTGCGTCTGCCATGTTCCTGCCTCACGCTCCGCGGCGCGTCGCGGCTAACCGGTGGATTACTTCTTCGCCTTGAGCCGGGATTCGTGGATCGCCGTCAGCCGGGCGAGCGACCGCTTCGCCCGCCGCTTGCCGGGGCCGTCGGTCTTGGCGGCCCAGTCGGCGATGCCCTTGGCGAGCACCTCGTCGGCAACCTTCGGCAGCGCGGCCAGTTCGCGGCGGCGCTGCTCGGACTTCACCCGGGCGATGTCCCGCTTCGCCTTGCGGATCTCGCTCGGCGTCTCCAGCCGGTCGGTCGCCGACTGGAACCGGAGCTGGAACAGGTGCTTCTCGATGTCGCGGATCGTGAGCCCGAGTTGCTCGTCGCTCATGCCGTGCAGTTCGGTCGATTTCATCGGTCCACCAGTGCGGAATTCGAAGTTCGGAATTCGGAACGAAACCGGGCCGAAACGACCCGCGTTCCGCGGTCCGAATTCCGCATTCCCGTTACACGCTCGGCCGGCGGGTCACGAACCGGCACTTGAACGGCATCTTGTAGGCGACGCGGGCGAGGCAGTCGCGGGCGGCGCTCTCGGGGATGCCGCCGATCTCGAACATCACGAGGCCCGACTTCACGACGGCGCACCAGTACTCCGGCTCGCCCTTGCCCTTGCCCATCCGCGTCTCGGCGGCGATGGCGGACACGCTCTTGTGCGGGAAGACCCGGATGTAGTACCGGCCCTCGCCCGAGACCACGCGCGTCATCGTGATGCGGGCGCTCTCGATGCACTCCGCGGACAGCCACCCGCCTTCGAGGGACTGCAGGCCGTAGTCGCCGTAGGCCACGTAGTTGCCGCGGTGGGCGTTGCCCTTGATCGCGCCGCTGTACTTGGCCCGGGCCGCCTTACCCCTTACGACGCCGCGTTGGTTTTTTCGATACTTGACCCGCTTGGGCATCAGTGGCATCGTTGATCTCCCCCGTCACGAAGTCGCCGTTGTTGATCCAGACCTTGATCCCGATGTTGCCCTGCGGCGTGTGGGCCTCGGAGAACCCGTAGTCCACTTTCGCCCGCAGGGTGGACAGCGGGATGCTGCCGTCCATCGCCTTCTCGCACCGGGCCATTTCCGCCCCGCCCAGTCGCCCGGACAGTTGCAGCTTCACGCCCTTCGCGCCGTTGTCCATCGCCCGCTGGATGGCGTTCTTCATCGTCCGCCGGAAGCTGGCCCGCTTCTCGAGTTGCTCGGCGATCTCCTCGCCGACGATCTGCGGGTCGATCTCCGGCCGGGTCACCTCGACGGTCTTCACCTCGATGTGCCGGCGGGTCAGCTTCTCCAGGGCCTTCGTCAGCTTCTCGATCTTCTCGCCCTTCTTCCCGATGATCGCCCCGACCTTGCTGGAGTAGATCGTGACGATGACCCGCTCCCGGGTCCGCTCGATCTTCACCTTGGCGATCATCGGCCGGGTCTCCTTGCGGTCCCGGCGGGTGGTCAGGAACCTGGTCACGAACGCGCGGATGCGGACGTCCTCGACGAGCAGCTCGGAGAAGTCCTGCTTGTTCGCGTACCACGAACTCAGCCAGGTCTGCATGATGCCGGTGCGGAAACCGGTCGGGCGGACTTTCTGACCCATAAACGTCCCCTATCTCCGAAGGTCCGAAGCCCGAGGCCTGCCGATCAAACAACTCGGGGGTCGGCCGCTCGCGGGCCGGCCCCCGTCCGGGACTGTCTCGCGTCACTGGGCCGCCGTCGTCTCGGCGGCCGCGGCGGCCGCCTCCACCGCCTCCAGGTCGGTGACCGCCACGACGATGTGCGACAGCTTCTTCTGGATGCCGAACGCCGTGCCGCGGGCCCGCGGGCGGATCCGCTTGAACATCGGCGCGCCGTCGATCCGGACTTCGGTCACGACGAGGTCGTCGAGGTTCCGGCAGCCCTGGTCTTCCGCGTTGCCGATCGCGCTCTTGACGACGGCCTCGATCATGCGGGCCCCCCGGTTCGGGAGGAACCGCAGTTGCTCGATGGCCTCGTCGACGTTCTTGCCGCGGATCAGCTGCGCGAGCGGCCGCATCTTCCGCGGGGCCACGTCGCAGTACCGGTGTTTGGCTCGGTAAATCATCGTCTCGTCCTTTGTCATTCGTCCGTTGTCATTTGTCGCCTGTCACCCGACCCGAAGGACAGAGGACAAAGGACCAATGACGGATGACACTACTTCTTGGCCTTGCCGCCGCTGTGCCCCTTGAACGTCCGCGTCGGGGAGAACTCGCCGAGCTTGTGGCCGACCATGTCCTCGGTGACGTACACCTTGTTGAACGCCTTGCCGTTGTGGACCAGGAACGTCGCGCCGATGAACTCGGGGACGATCGTGCAGTCCCGCGACCACGTCTTGATCGGCTCTTTGTTCTGGCCCTGCTTGTCGACGCGGGCGAAGAGCCGGACGTCGACGTACGGGCCTTTTTTGAGCGAACGGCTCATGCCGTGGTCCCCACCCTCGTGTATCCGCCCGACCGACCCCGGTCGGGACTGTTATTAATGCGCCGCCCGCGTCCGGTTGAACAGGGGCAAAATTCCGCGAATCGTCTTGCTCATCCGTTTCAGGTTTCACGTTTCAAAGTTTCAAACCCTGTCGAACACGATCTTGAAACTCTCAAACTTGAAACTTGAAACCGCTTAGTTGGCCGTCTGGAACGGCCCGGCCGGCCGACGCCGGACGATCGAGCTGTTCGAGGGCTTCCGCTTCGACCGGGTCTTGCCGCCCTTCGCGGGGACGCCGCTCGGGGAGCACGGGTTGCGGCCGCCGGCCGTCCGCCCTTCGCCGCCGCCCATCGGGTGGTCGGTCGGGTTCATCGTCGTGCCGCGGTTGTGCGGCTTGCGGCCCTTCCACCGCATCCGCCCGGCCTTGCCCATGCTGATGTTCATGTGCTCGGCGTTGGACACGACCCCGATCGTCGCCCGGCACTTCGCCGACACCCGGCGGATTTCCCCGCTCGGCATCGTGAGCAGCGCCCAGTCCTTCTCCCGGGCGCTCAGCGTCGCGCTGCACCCGGCGCTACGGCAGATCTGGCCGCCGCGGCCCGGCGTGATCTCGATGCAGTGGACCGCCATGCCGACCGGAACCCGCGACAGGGGCATGCAGTTGCCCGGCCGGGGCTCGACGGTGTCGGCGTCGCCGGACATCACCTTGTCGCCGGCCTTCATGCCGTCCGGGGCGAGGATGTACCGCTTCTCGCCGTCGGCGTACTGCAGGAGGGCGAGGCGGGCGGAGCGGCACGGGGCGTACTCGACCTGCACGACGGTCGCGTCGACGCCGTCCTTCTTCCGCTTGAAGTCGACGATCCGGAGCATCTGCTTGTGGCCGCCGCCGCGGAACCGGCTGGTGACGATGCCCTGGTTGTTCCGGCCGCCCTTCTTCTTCCGGCGGACGAGCAGCGACTTTTCCGGCTTGTTCTTGCCGGGGTGCGTGCAGTCCGCGAAGTCGGACACCGACCCGGCCCGGCGGCCGGCGGAGGTCGGGTTGTACTGACGAACGCCCATGTTTCGGTTCCCGTTTAGCCGCTTGCGAGATCCACCCGCGGCCACCCCATGAGGCCGCGGCTAAACCGTTAGAAGAACTCGATCTTGTTCTCTTCGTTCAGCGTCACGATCGCCTTCTTCCAGTCCGGCTGCTTGCCGAGCACCTGGCGGAACCGGGCGACCTTCCCCTTGCGGATCTGCGTCCGGACCTTCTCGACCTTCACGTCGAACAGCTCTTCCACGGCCGCCTTGATCTGGACCTTGGTGGCCAGCGGGTTGACCATGAACGTGTAGCTGTTGTACCGGCTGCTCTGGTGCGTGCCCTTCTCGGTGACGAGCGGGCGGATCAGCACCTGGTGCGGCCGGAGTTCGACGCCGGTCTCGCCGTGGACGCACGGCTTGCGGGCTTCGAGCTTGCGGCGGTACCGCTTCGGCTTCGGTCGTGCGCGGGCCATGTGTTAGTTCCCCCCCGCCGCGGCGGCCTCGGGACGCCGGTCGGCCTTCTTCGTCCGCAGGAATTCGAGGGCGGCCTTCGTCAGCACCAGCCGCTTGTGCTTGAGCACGGTGTAGGCGTTCAATTCCGCGGCCGGCAGCACCTTCACGCCTTGCAGGTTCCGGCCGGACTTGTACACGTTTTCGTCGTAGGCCGCCGTGCCGATCAGGACCGTCGTGTCCGCGAGGGTCACGTCGACCTCCTTCTCGGCCACCGTCTTCTTCCCGACCTTGACGGCCTTCAGGATGGCGGTGAAGTCCTTCGTCTTCGGGGCGGCGATGGACAGTTCGTCCAGGATCACCGCCTCGCCGTCGGCGAGCTTGCTCAGGATCGCCATCCGCGTCGCGGCCCGGACCGCCTTCTTCGGCAGGTGGTACTCGTAGTCCCGGGGCTTCGGCCCCTTCGCGGTGCCGCCCCCGCGGCGCTTGTTCGTCCGCTTGGTGCCGACGCGGGCGTTGCCGGTCCCCTTCTGGCGGAACAGCTTCTTGGTCGAGCCGGCCACCTGCCCGCGGCGGAGCGTGTGGTGCGTCCCGGCCCGCTGGTTCGCCAGGTACATCAGCACGACTTCCTGGAGGAGGTCCTTGCTGATCTTCCCGCCGAAGTCGGCCGGGTCCACGTCGACCGTCCCGACCTGCGCGCCCTTCACGTCGTGAACGGGCAGCGTGATCTTCGCGGTCACGTCGAACTTGCGCGCCTTCGGCGTGTCAACGGTCGTACTTTCGGCGGCCATCGCCTCGCCTTCCTCGGACCTGCCGCCCTGCGGCGGGAGGGTCGTGTTGCCGCGTCCGACCCGAAGTGCGGGAGGGACTGAGTGCGGCGGACCCGAAGTCCGAAAGCCTGGTTGTACGGAAATCCCACCCGACGACTACTTATGCCCCGGCGTTGCTCAGCACCCGGATCTTGATGTCCACGCCCGGCGGCAGGCTGAGGCCCTTGTTCAGCGCCTCGATCGTCTTGCCGGTCGGACGGAGGATGTCGATCAGCCGCTTGTGCGTCCGGATCTCGAACTGCTCCCGGCTCTTCCGGTCGATGTGCGGGGACCGCAGCACCGTGTACCGTTCGATCCGGGTCGGCAGCGGGATCGGCCCGTGAACCTCGGCCCCGGTGTCCGTCGCGACCTGGACGATTTCCGTCGAGGTCCGGTCGAGCACTTCGTGGTCGTAGCCTTCCATCCGGATGCGGATGCGTTCGTTCGCGAAGCCGGCCACGCCATCCTCCTGTCGCGGTCACCCGCCCGTTCGCCGCGGGGAAAGTATGAAGTTAGGGGCGCACCGCAGACAGGTCAAGGGTAGTTCGCGGTTCGGCGCGGGAATTGCGCGGGCTCACTTCAACTCGAAGGGCGGGAGGAAGTTGCTTTCTGGTTTGACGTCGATTTTGAACGCGGGGGCTTTGCCGCTGTAACGGCCCTTGAGCTGGTCGTACTCTCGGTCCGGGTCGTTGCTGTCGAGCACTTCCGGCCAGCGAATCCGCACGTCGTACTTACCTGGAGGAATGTCATCCGAGCGGCGATTACCTGCCCCGTACTGAAACTCGCCCCTTTCATTCGTAATCGCGTCATATCTGCGGGTCGTCGGTGCCGCGGGGTCCGCGCCTGCCGGGACTGCCGTCACGCGGGCCTCGTTCAGCGGTTGGCCCTTCATCACCACCATCCCGGTCACCGGGCAAACGGTTTCCGGCGGAGGGGTGTCGACTTTCGAGCCACACCCCGCAATGGACCCGTGGGCCACGGCCAGCATCAGAAATCGCGGAACCGTGCCCATGCGGAAGCCCTCGTGGAGCGGGAGTTCACTCGCTGATCGGGAAGTTGTCCGCGCGGCAGGCCAGCAGATAAAGCGTCCTCATCGAGGTCGCTTCTGGAAGGAATCGAACAGACCCGTCGCCCATCACGACGTTGGCACCGTTCGTGTGAAAGGAAAAGACTTCCGCGTCGTTCGAACAGTTGATGCGGCAGCCGCTGAGGATGTCGGCGG
This sequence comes from uncultured Alcaligenaceae bacterium, assembly GCA_964444365.1. Lineage (GTDB taxonomy): Bacteria > Planctomycetota > Planctomycetia > Gemmatales > Gemmataceae > CAYUHJ01. Next base: position 19,259 of record CAYUHJ010000074.1, read on the forward strand.
CGGTGTCCGAGCTGTGATTCAGATTGCGGCCGTACCGACTGCCGGGCGTCGTCCGCACTCCGTCGATCGGGACGTAGCACTTATTGTAAGACGCCCACGCGCCGTCCGCGAAGTCGAGCAAACCTCCGGAGGTGTCGATGGCCCCGAACTTCCACCAGTTCGGCCGGCCGCTCGCTTCAAACGCCATCATGGTGTTGCTCAAGCCGTCCGTGATCCGAGCGAGTTTCGTATACTCGTTGACGGCCAAAACCCCGCGCAAGCTGTCGGAAGAAGAGGGCATGGTCATGCCCAAGGCCGACCAGTTGACGGAACGGTTCGAGCCGCGTGAGACGAAGATGTAATCGCCGGTTGCCGGGGAAAGCGTCCCCCACGGAGGCGTGGCTTGGACGCCGCTCGAAGTGACGGTCCCCCACGGACGCGGACCGGGACTGGACGGACACTCATAAACGGGTATGCGAACCGCGGACGCTGGGCGGTTCTGTACGTCGTACCAGTGTCTCCGGAAGTCGTAGCCGCTCCCCATCAAAAGAACGTTGCCCTGTTCTAGATACGGGAGGATAATGGCAAAACCGCTGTGGCGAGCATAGTGGGACGTTGCCGATCCATCCATCCCGGCCATGATGAACTCTTTAAGTGTCGGAGCCGGGGCAGAGGGCTGGTCGATCGCAGCCGGGGGCAACCCCCCGTTCACACCCTCAATGCTGTGCATCGCCAGCCCGATTTGCTTCAGGTTGTTCGAGCACTTCGCCCGCGCCGCGGCCTCGCGGACCTTTTGCACCGCGGGGAGCAGAAGCCCGATCAGGACGGCAATGATGGCAATGACAACAAGCAGTTCGATCAGCGTGAACCCGGACCGGGTTCGGGAATGAGACGGCATGAATGCACCCTGGGTCTGAAACGGTTCACCCACGAAGCCATCGCGCGAAGCGACGCCCGTACTGGTACGTTTCCCCGTCGGGGGTCGGCGCGGGGGTGCCCGCACCGACGGCATGACTGCGGCGTGCGGCAAGCGCCGCACGGGGAGAAATCCAACTGGTTCGACGCGGGCGGCAGATGAGAGAGACGCCGCCCGAAGAAGTTGTAGACGCCCGCCGCGGCCGGAGCAACGACACTCGTGTGAATTCCGTGTGAAGCTTGCCGGGTTCGGGTTACAGCCCGTCCTCTTCAAAGCCCTTGCGATAAATCTTCCGCACGAACTGATTCGCCTCCTTGACGTTCGTCACCTGCATCTTGTCCGTGTCCCATTCCAGCGTCTGCTTCGGGAACCGCGTCGCGAGGCACCCGAGCAGCACCATCTCCGTCAGCGGGCCGGCGAACTCGAACGGGGCGGACGTCTTGCCGTTGCCGCGGACCGCCTCCACGTACTGCAAGTAGTGGTCGGTCCCGCCCGGCGTCGGCTTCCGGAAGTCCTTGAACTTCTCGTCCGGCAGCAGCACCGGGTCCGCGATGTACGGCGAATAGAGCACGCCGTCGGTGCCGACGTAGATCGACCCCTGGTCGTGCAGCTTGCGGTCGCCGATCAGCTTCACCACGTCCGCGGGGGGGCGGTTCTTGCCGTTGTACCACGTCAGCGAGACGGTGTCGGTCGTGTACTTGGAGCCGGGGAAGACGAAGTTCACCTGCCCGTTCAGGCCCCAGCTCGTGTCGTTCGGCGCGTCGCCGACGGAGGTGATGCCCTTCGGGTTGCCGACGCCGAGGCTGTCGAACACGGGGTCGAGGATGTGGCAGCCCATGTCGCCGAACGTGCCGGTGCCGAAGTCGAGCCGCTTCCGCCAGTTGCCGGGGTGGTAGTAGCCGCCGCCGATGAACGGCCGGTCCGCCGCGACGCCGAGCCAGAGGTTCCAGTCGAGGTTCGCCGGCACCGGGTCCTTGCGGTCGGGCTTGGGGGCGGCGTCGCCCCAGTCCTTGCCGCTCCACGAGTGGACTTCCTTCACCTTCCCGATCGCGCCGCCGTGGACGATCGCGACGACCGTGCGGTGAACCGGGTGCGAGTGGATCTGAATGCCCATCTGCGAGACGGTCTTCTTCTCCTTCGCCGCGAGCGCGAGTTGCCGGGCCTCGTAGATGGTCTGCGTCAGCGGCTTCTGCGTGTAGACCGCCTTCCCCGCGCGGATGGCCCGCATCGTCGGGGCGGCGTGGGTGTGGTCGGGCGTCGAGACGTTGACGGAGTCGAACTTCTCCTTCTCGAACATCTCCCGCCAGTCCTGGTAAATCTTGGCGTCCGGGAACGCCTTCTTCACCTTCGCGGCGCGGTCGAGGTCCACCTCCGCGACGGCGACGAGCTTCAGGTTCTTGCTCTTCGTCAACGAAGAAATGTCCGCCCACGCCATGCCGTCGGCCCCGACGGCGGCGTGCAGGACGGTCTCGGACGGGGCGGCGTGCGCGTGGGCCTTCCACACGAACGGGGCGGCGACGCCGGCGGCAATCGCGGAACGGCGGGAGATTCTGGGGGCGGACATGGGGGTAACCTCTTACTCCCTCCCCCTGGGATGGGGGAGGGTTGGGGTGGGGTCGCAGGAGTGGGGAAGGTTTAACCCCTCCCCCCAGCCCCCTCCCCGAAGCGGAGAGGGGGAGTCAGAAGGTCTTTCCTCCCCTCTCCGCTTCGGGGAGGGGACGGGGGAGGGGTTTCTTCGGTTAGTTACTTCTCCAACTTCTTGATCCGCACGTTCCGGAACTCGACCGCGTCGCCGTGGCCGAGGAACGCGAAGTGCCCGGACTTCAGGTCCTTTCCGGGGTGCGGGGACTTCCCCATGAACTCGGTGATCGTGCTCAGGTCCGTGTCGAGGATCTGGAAGCCGTTCAGCTCGACCTGAATCTTCGACCCCTTCACCGTGACAACCTGATAATTCCACTCGCCGATCGGCCGCTGGAACCCGCGGGCGGCGGCGGCCATGCCGTAGGCAGACCCGTGGGCCTGCCGGGGGTCGATCCCCTTGTAGTCGTCGTCGAGGACTTGCAGTTCCGTCATGCCGGAATAGGCCCCGTCTCCCTTGCCGGGGTAGCGGATGCCGAGGCCGTTGTTGCCGTTCTTCGGCAGCTTGATTTCGAGGGCCACCTGGAAGTCCGCGTACTCCTCCTTCGTGAAGAGCGCGCCGCCTTTCCCCTTCTTGCAGCGGACGGCCTCGTCCACGACTTCGTAGTTGTCGACCGCGCCGGCCCAGCCTTCAAAGTCCTTGCCGTTGAAGATCGGGGTGAAGCCGTCTTCGGCCTTCTTCCGCAGGATGGCGGTTGCCTCGGTGGCGGGGATTTCTCGGATAAAGAGGTTCCGCCAGCGGATCTCGCCGCCGTGGGTTTGCAGCAGGATCGGGGCGGATTTCAGGACCGGGCGAATGAGTTCCGGCTTGCCCTTCTTCGCGGGGTCGATGTTGTCCCAGAAGTTTTCGAGCTTCGCGTGATCGACGACGAGTTTGCCGTTGAGGTAGACGGTGGTGCGGGCTCCGACCTGGACGATGCGGAACTGGTTCCACTCGCCGAACGGCTTGTCGGCCTTCTCCAGCGGGTCCTTGCCGTTGCCGGGGGCGTTGTTGTAGAGGCCGCCGCTCCCCTTGTCCGCGCCGAGCTTGAACTTCGATTCGTCGGTCGAGTCCCAGATCTGCACCTGCGGCGTGGCCCGCATGTAGATGCCGCTGTCGGCCTTCGCGACGGTCTTGTACTCGATCAGGAACTCGACGTCGCCGTAGGACTTGTCGGTGGCGAGGTACGCCCCGTGGCCGTCGTTGACGAGTTCGCCGTTCTCGGCCTTCCAGTGCTTCTTGGCATCTTCGGTCCAGGCGTCGACCTTCTTTTGCCGGTCTTCCGGGGACAGTTTCGCGAGGTCGTAGGGGTTCGCGCCCTTGTCGTGGATCGCCCACCCGTGCCAGCCGGCGAGGGACTTGCCGTCGAAGACCGCGGTAAAGCCCTCGGGCGGCTTCACCTCCTGGGCGGACAGCGGAACGGCCGTCGCGAGCACAAGCAGCAACGCGGGAAGAGGTCGGGTCATCGGCAGCCTCGGCGGGGTGGAAGGGCGGGAGTCGCGATTCGGCGGGGCGGTAGCCGAATCATAATCTGCGAACCCGCCGGCCCGCCAGCAAGTTGTTTCCGCGGGGAGGTTACCGTCCCGCCCAGACCTTCACCAGTTCCACCAGCACCCGCACGTTCGTGGCCATCTCCTCCAGGCACGTCCATTCCAGCGGCGAGTGCAGGTTGTGCTCCCCGGTCGACAGGTTCGGCGTCGGCAGGCCGAGTTCCGTCAGCCGCGCCCCGTCCGTCCCGCCGCGGATGATGGTCTGCTTCGGCACGAGCCCCGCCCGGCGGATGGCCTCGACCGCGAACGGGACGGCCCGGGGTTCGCGGTGCATGCCGTCGCGCATGTTCCGGTACTGGGCCTTCACGTCCACGTCGATCGACGCGCCGGGGAACTCGGTTTCCAGTTGCTTCGCGACGGCCCGCAGCAGGTCCGCCTTCTCCGCGAGTTGCGGCGTCTCGAAGTCGCGCAACAGAATGTGAATCGTCGTCTTCGGCACGCCGCCGTCGATCAGGTACGGGTGCAGGAACCCCTCGCGGTCGGCGGTCGTTTCCGGCGTCAGGCGCTGTTGCGGCAGCCGGTCCAGAAACTTCCCGGCGAGCCGAACCGCGTTGATCATCCGCCCCTTCGCGATGGCCGGGTGGATGTTCACGCCGGTGATCGTGACGGTCGCCTTGTCCGCGGAAAACGTCTCGGCTTCGACTTCCCCGGTGCCGGCCCCGTCCAGGGTGTACGCCGCATCCGCCCCCAGGTCTTCGGGCGTGAGATGCGCCACGCCGCGGCCGATCTCCTCGTCGCAGGTGAAGCACACCTTCACGTCGCCGTGCGGGATGTCGGGGTTTTCCGCGAGCGTCTTCGCCAGTTCCATGATGACCGCGACGCCGGCCTTGTCGTCCGCCCCGAGCAGCGTCGTGCCGTCCGTCGTGATGAGCGTCTTGCCGACGAGCGCGTTCAGTTCCGGGGATTCGCTGACGCGGATGACCCGCGACGGGTCGCCGGGCAGGACGATGTCCCCGCCGGGGTAGTTGCGGATCACCTGCGGCTTCACGCCCTTCCCGCTGAATTCCGGGGACGTGTCGACGTGGGCCAGGAACGCGATCGTCGGCACATTGTCATTTACGTTCGACTGAATCGTCGCGTGGACGATGCCGTGTTCCGTCTGGCGGGCGTCCGCGAAACCCATCGCCAGGAGTTCGTCCCGCAGCACCTTCCCGAGCACGAGTTGCCCCGGCGTGCTGGGGTACGTCGCGGAGCGTTCGTCCGCCTGGGTGTCGTGCTTCGCGTAGCGGACGAACCGGTCGAGCAGCGTGTCGGACATGCGGGTTCCAGGTATGTGGGTCACACGCTCCGCGTGTGACCTCGCTTCGGAGTTCCACTGTCAGCGCGATTGTCTCAATCCTCAGCGTGCCGACACGCGGAGCGTGTCGGCCACACCAGAGGTTCCGTCGCCAGTCTATTCACTCAAAGTAAATGAACGAGTGGTCCCCGGTGTAGCCCGTCTGCCGGAACCACCACTCCCACTCGGCCGGCGTGCAGAACATCTCGCACGTCAGCTGCCAGTACATCAGGTTCACTTTTTCCACTTCGTTCCGGTACGACTCGACGCAGAGGTACTTGTGCCGACGGCTGACCCGCTGCATTTCCCGCAGGGCCTTGTCCAAATCGTAGCACGGCAAGTTGTGCAGGGCGTTGATCGAGTAGACGAGGTCGAACGAGCCGTCCGGGAACGGGAGTTCCGCCGCCGACGCGAGTTGCAGGAACGGCCGCACCTCTTCCTTCGCGTTCGCCAGCCCGTACTCGGACACGTCGATGCCCGCGACCTCGATCCCCGGCACGGCCTGGGTGAAGTCGTACAGCAAGAACGCCTTGCCGCAGCCGACGTCGAGGACGCGGTCGCCCGGCTTCAGGCCGTAGTGGGCGACCATCGCATCCGCGACTGCGCGCCACCGGCCGTCGTAGCGGTAGCCGCCGTACCCGTTCTTGCGGTCGCCGTCCCAGTAGTCGTACCCCCACTGCTTCGCAAGCGCGGCCGCCTCCGCTTTCGGGAACTCCGTCACCCGCGCGAGGTAGTCCCGCTTCGTGGCCTTGTGGATGGGGGAGAGAAAGTCGACGAACGCCATGTCACCCCTCCGTTGCGTGCAACGCGGCTCGGGCCTTGTCCAACTGTTCCCGCCGGCGAGCGTCCGCGTCGCCGCCCTTCGCGAATGCGCGACGGTTCTCGCCCACGGGCAGGAACTCGTTCAGCATGATGCAGCACCACTTCACGCGGTAGACCGGCATCAGCCACGCCACCCGTTGCCGGAACGCGGCCGCGTCGGGGACGAGTTCGCACACCGCGTCGAGCCACGAGTCGAGATACGTCCGCGGCACCGGGACGGCGGGTTGATGAAAAAAGTCGCACACCGTCTTCGCGGGGTCGTCCCACCCGGCGTACTCGAAGTCGAGGAACCGCAACTTCCCATTCGCTTCGAGCAGTGCGTTGTGAAAGCCGAAGTCCGACGGCGAAACGCAGCGGTTTTCCGGGGAAAGTGGCGTGTCCGAGGGCGGGATTCCGGCGCGAATCCGCTCCCACGCGGGGGTCAGTTCTTCCCGCACGAACCGAATCGCATCCGCGAACTCCGCTGCGATTCCCGCGAACCGTGCGATGCGCCGATCCACGGTGGCCAGGTGCGCCGACACGCTGAAGCACGCTTCCGATGCAGCGGGGGAGCCCGCGAACGCGGCCGGGTTCTGGATCGCGCGGAAGAACTCGATCGCCTGTGACACCGCGCTGTCACTCACTTCCGCTGCCGCGAGCTTTCGCCCGGCGACGAACTCGTACAGTCCGAGGTGGTTGGTCGGGTCGGAGGCCAACGGCCGGGGAACGCGGCCGGTGTGGGCGACCCGTTCCGAGAAGCCGAACTCGGTGGCGAGGCGATCACGCGGGTCGTCGCGGTGGTGGAAGTACGCCTTCAGCAGCAGCGGGGCACCGGCTGATTCGACGCGGTACACGCGGTTGTTGCCGCCGCCGGGGAGTGGGATGAGGGTAAAGTCGCCAGGGATGTTTACGCGCTGGAGCAGGGCCGCGACGTTCGTCGAAAACAACCCCTCCCCCGGCCCCTCCCCGAAGCGGAGAGGGGAGGAAGAG
>CAYUHJ010000075.1:0-2618 GCA_964444365.1 uncultured Alcaligenaceae bacterium
ACCGCCGCCGTCGAAGCCAGGGTCGACGACGGCAAACTGGTCGGCCGGTTCCGCGTCGTTCCCCCCGCGTTCCTCGGCACCCCGATCGACCGGCCGCTCGAACCGGTGCCCGTCCCCGGCGGCCAGGTGCTGAACCCGATGACGCCGGTGAACCGCCTCCGGGACGTGCAGCCCGGCAAGCGGTGGGTGATCTACCCGAACGACCCCCTGAAGGACTCCTTCGCCGCCGCGTTCCCGTCGTTCGCCCAGCAGGGCAAGGGACCGAGCAGCCTGATCGCGGAGGTGCTGTCCGCGCCGGAACCGCTCGTCGTGAAGAGCAAGGAAATCCAGTGCTGGGTGATCGAGTACCGCGGCGACGAGGTGACGGCCAAGACGTGGGTCGCGGTGTCCGACGGCCGGGTGCTGCGGCAAGAGGCGGCCGGGTTCGGGGAGAAGTTGCGGTTTGAACGGGAGGACTGACGTGAAGACGCAACCCCTCCTCCCGGCCCCCTCCCCGAAGCGGAGAAGGGGAGGAAGCAGAAAGCAACCCCTCCCCCTGGCCCCCTCCCCGAAGCGGAGAGGGGGAGGAAACGAGAAGGAACAGGTTATGGCTTCCTCGCCTTCCAGTTCTGACTCCCCCTCTCCGTTTCGGGGAGGGGGCCGGGGGGAGGGGTTGCACCCCCCACCCTCATCCGAATCCTCTGCCGACATCTCTGCCTCCCCCTCCCCGAAACGGAGAGGGGGCCGGGGGGAGGGGTTGACCCCCCCCCCTGCTCGCAACATCGTCGTTGGCCAACGAATCGCTGAAGAGAAGATCATTCGCGCGAAGCAGTTTCGACGTCAACTGACACCCGCGGAACGCCGCCTCTGGGAGTGCCTGCGTCGGAATCAACTCAACGGGCTGCACTTTCGCCGACAGCAGGTCATCGAAGGGTTCATCGTCGACTTTTACTGCCACTCGACCCGACTGGTCGTCGAAGTCGATGGATCGATTCATGAGCTGCAATCCGAAGCGGACGCCGAGCGAGAACGGATCTTCGTCGGGTTCGGGCTGCGAGTGCTTCGCTTCACGAACGAGGACGTGTTACTCCGAACGGACGCCGTTCTCCGACAGATCTCGCTGGCGTGTGGTAGGGTCGACAACCCCTCCCCCCGGCCCCCTCCCCGAAGCGGAGAGGGGGAGGAAGAGTTGCCCGAATCCAGCAGCTGATTCAGTCTTGGTATTTCTCCCCCTCTCCGCTTCGGGGAGGGGCCGGGGGAGGGGTTGCCTTTGATCGAACTCACCAACATCACGAAGCGCTACGGCCAAAAAATCGCCGTACAGGGGTTGAACCTCACCGTCCCCGCCGGGGAACTGTTCGCGTTCCTCGGCCCGAACGGGGCCGGGAAAACGACCACCATCAAGATGCTCTGCGGCCTGCTGTTCCCCACCGAAGGCACCGTCCGCGTCGGCGGGTTCGACATGCGGACGCACGGCGACGACGCCCGCAAGCTCATCAGTTACGTCCCCGACCAGCCGTTCCTGTACGAGAAGCTGACGGGCCGGGAGTTTCTGAAGTTCACCTGCGACCTGTACGGCCTCGACCGCACCCGTGCCGCCGACCAGACCGCCCGCGTCATCGAGCAGTTCCACCTCGACGACTTCGTCGACGACCTGACCGAACGCTACTCCCACGGCATGCGACAACGCACCGTCTTCGCGGCCGCCCTTGTGCATGAACCGAAACTGCTGATCGCCGACGAACCAACTGTCGGGTTGGACCCGAAGAGCATTCGCGAGTTGAAGGTGCTACTCCGTCAACTCGCGGCCGGCGGTGTGACGGTGTTCCTGTCGACGCACACCCTCGACATCGCCGAGGAACTCGCCGACCGCATCGGCATCATCGACCACGGGCGACTGCTCGCCTGCGGCACGATGGACGACATGCGGAAGCAAGCGATGCGCGACGGGACGCTGGAGGATTTGTTTTTGAAGATCACCGAGGAAGCGGCGTCCGAGGCGAGCGTCCCGGCTGCCTTGTAGGGTGGGTCGAGCCGCTTCGGCGAAGACCCACCGGCCCCGCGAAAACCATGGTTGATGGCGGAACGATTGCCGTTCTGGTGGGTCTTCGCCGCAAAGCCGGCTCGACCCACCCTACAAAACATGGGACTGCCGTGACTTCAACCGCCACCCTCGCCCCGCCCGCTGCCGCTCCAACCCCGGCCCCGTCGCAGGCGGCGGTGTTTCGCCAGCTTCGCGTGCGGCTCGCGCGCAACGGGCTGCGGACCCTCGTCGAGTCCGGGAAGGTCAAGCTTTTCACGATGCTCGCAACGAGTGTCGTCGTCGGGCTGTTCGTGTTCGCACTGAGTTGGTTCGGGTTCCACGAACTGTTCCGCGGGAAGGTGCCGGCGAAGGGTCTCATCGCGGCCGGGCTCTTCGACATGATGTTCTTCACCCTCGGGGCGATGCTCATCTTCTCGACGGGGATCATTCTCTACGCCAGCCTTTTTACTTCGCCGGAAGCGAAGTTTTTGCTGGCGACGCCGGCCACCGCGGACCGCATTTTCGCGACGAAGTTCCAGGGGGCGGTCGCGTTCAGTTCGTGGGCGTTCCTCATCCTCGGGCTGCCGATCCTCGTCTCCTACGGGATCGTCGCCGG
>CAYUHJ010000075.1:2628-26308 GCA_964444365.1 uncultured Alcaligenaceae bacterium
GTCCTGCTCCCCGGCTCGGCGTCGGCACTGGGGTGCATGTTGCTCGCGCGATTCTTGCCCCGCAATCGCCGACAGGTGCTGATCGCCGGAGGAATCGTCCTCGTCGCGGGGCTGATTTACTGGCTGGTCCAGGTCGGAAACGCGGCGAAACGCACCCTGGCGGCCCAGAACCGCACGGAACTCGACGGGCTCGTCGGGCAGTTCTCGCTCGCCCAACACCCGCTGATGCCGAGCCACTGGATGACGACCGGGGTCACGGCCGCCGCCCGCGATGAAGTGCTCAACGCCGCGATCCCGATGGCCCTGCTCTGGAGCAACGGGCTGATGGCGTACCTGTTCGCCGCGTGGGTGGCCGGGCGGGTCTATCGCACCGCGTTCGACCGCCTGTCCGGGCAGGGCCGCGGGAAGGCGGTCTACCGCACCAGCGTCCTCGACCGCGGCATGGAACTGCTCGTGTGGTACCTCGACAAGCCGACGCGCATCCTCGTCGTGAAGGACTTTCGCACCTTCCGCCGGGACCCGTCGCAGTGGGCCCTCCTCATCGTGTTCGCCGGGCTGATGATGCTCGGGGCGCGCAACTTTCGTCAGTTCTACACCGCGGACCTGGACGTGCTCGACAAGTACATCGTGGGGCTGGTGAACCTCGCCGGCACGTCGATCCTGCTGTGTGCGGGGCTGAGCCGGTTCATTTTCCCGCTGATCTCGCTGGAAGGCCGCAAGTTCTGGGTGCTCGGGCTGATGCCGGTCAGCCGCCGGCAAATCCTCGTGGGCAAGTTCGCGTTCGCGGCCACGGGTGCCGTGTTGATCGCGGAAACGCTCATCGTCGGAAGTGAACTGATGCTCGGCGTGTCGTTCGAACTTGTGGCCGTCCACGCGCTCGCCGCCCTGTGCATCGCCCTCGGGCTCAGCGGGCTCAACGTCGGCCTCGGGGCGTACATGCCGAACTTCCGCGAGACGGACCCGTCCAAGATCGTCGTCGGGTTCAGCGGCACCGTGAACATGGTCGTCGGGCTGCTCTACATCGTGATCGTCGTGTCAGTGATGGCGTTGCCGCTGCACGCGACCGCGGTGATGAAGTTTTATCTCAAGCAGCCGATGGGCGACTTCCCGTGGTGGGCGTACGCCGGCATCCCGTTCGGGATCCTCGCGGCCGCGGTTGCCGTGTGGCTGCCGTTGCGGGCCGGGGCGAAGGCGCTGGCGGTAACAGAGTTTTGATTCCACTGTGTAGCCGCGACGCGATAGCGGAGCGCGGGGGCGAACTCGCTCCGCTATCGCGTCGCGGCTACACGGAGCATCACATCGTCCGCCCGCCGTCGGCGACGAGCACCTGTCCGGTCATCAGGCCTGCCGCTGTCGCGAGATAAATGACCACGTCCGCGATGTCCTCGGCGGTCGCGGCTTTCTGAAGCGGGGCCTGCTCGACGAACTTCGCGACGTGGGCCTCCTTCCCGGCGAGCCACCGCGTCAGGATCGGGCCGGGGGCGACGGCGTTCACCCGCACGTCCGGGCCGAAGGTGCGGGCGAGGGACTTCGTGAGCGTGTTGACCGCGCCCTTGCTCGCGCAGTACGGGATCGAACTCCCCATCCCGCTGAGCCCGGCGACGCTCGACACGTTGACGACGCAGCCCTTTCGCTCCTTCAGTAGCGGCATCGCGGCGCGGGTGGTGTAGAGCACGCCCTTCACGTTGACGCGGAAGATGTCGTCCCACACGTCGTCCGTCAGGGCGTCCAGGTCGTCGTGCGGAATGAACTTCGTCGTCGCCGCGTTGTTGACGAGCACGTCGAGCCCGCCCAGAGTGTCGCGGGTTTCCGCGATCATCGCCCGGACCTCGGCATCGGTCCCCACGTCGGCCTTCACCAGCAGCACCGGCGAACCCGCGGCTTCGACCAGCTTCGCGGTCTCGGCGGCGTCCTCGGCGGAGCGCGAGTAGTTCACAACGACAGCGTACCCGAGTTGGGCGAACCGCACCGCGGCGGCGCGGCCGACGCCGGTGGCAGAACCCGTCACCAGGGCGACTTTGCGAGACATCTCTGATTCCTCTCAATGCCCGGTTTCGGGGGCGAAGCCGCGGCGCATCGTGTTTTCCGTCACCGTTCGCGGCAGCACGAACTGGAGCAGGTAGTCCGGCCCGCCCGCCTTCGAGCCGATGCCGCTGAGCTTGAACCCGCCGAACGGCTGGCGGTCGACGAGCGCCCCGGTACACTTGCGGTTCACGTACAGGTTCCCGACGCGGAACCGCTTCTTCGCGGCGGCGAGGTGCTCGGGGCTCCGGCTGTAGACGCCGCCGGTCAGGGCGTAGCGGGTGCCGTTCGCGATGCGGAGGGCGTCGTCGAGGTCCTTCGCCTTGATGACGCTGAGGACCGGGCCGAAGATCTCGTCTTGCGCGATCGACGCGGTTTCCGGCACGTCCGCGAACACCGTCGGGCCGACGAAGTAGCCCTGGTTCGCGAGTTCGCCGACGTCCGCGGTGTAGACGTGCTTCGCCTCGGACTTGCCTTTCTCGATATAGCTGCGGATGCGGTCGCGGGCCTCGGCGTCGATGACCGGGCCGACGGCACAGCCGGGGTTGTCCGCGGGCAACACGGTCAAACTGCGGGTTGCTTCGGTCAGGCGGCTCAGGAACTGGTCGTAGATGGATTCGAGGACGATGGCCCGCGAGCCGGCCGAGCACTTTTGCCCCTGGTAGCCGAAGGCCGCGTCGACGACGCCCTTCACGGCCTCGTCCAGGTCCGCGTCGGAATCGACGATGACGGCGTTCTTCCCGCCCATCTCGGCGATCACCTTCTTGACGAGGCTTGCGCCGCCGGGCGTCTTGGCGGCTTCCTCGTTGATGAGCAGCGCGACCTTCAGCGAGCCCGTGAACGCGATGAGGGCCACGTCCGGGTGGGAGACCAGCACCGGGCCGATCTCCTCGCCGTTGCCGGGGACGAAGTTGACCACGCCGGGGGGGACGCCGGCTTCCTGGAAGACTTCCATCAGCTTCGCGCCGACGACCGAGGATTGCTCGGCCGGCTTCATGACGACGGTGTTGCCGGTCACGAGGGCGGCGGTCGTCATGCCGCACAGAATCGCGAGGGGGAAGTTCCACGGCGCGATCACCGCGGCGACGCCGCGGGGCTCGTAGAAGTAGGCGTTCTCCTCGCCGGCCACGTCGCGGCGTTGCGGCTTCCAGAGTTTCTCGGCTTCGAGGGCGTAGTACTCGCAGAAGTCGATCGCCTCCGCGACGTCGGCGTCGGACTCCCGCCAGGGTTTGCCCGTCTCGACGACGATCCATGCGGCCAGCTCGAAACGGCGCTTCCGCATGACTTCGGCGGAGCGGCGGAGGAACGCGGCGCGTTCGCTGACCGGCGTTTCCGCCCAGGAATCGAACGCCTTCAGGCACGACGCGACGGCCCGGTTTGCGACTTCCTTCGTGGAAACGCCCCACTTCCCGACGACCTGGGAGGTGTTCGACGGGTTCAGCGAGTCGGCGAACGGGGTGCCAGAAACGGGGGCGTTGTCGATGACCGGCGGGTACGACGTCCCGAACTGCGGCTGGATCGCGGCGAGGGCGTTCGCCATCGCGGTGCGGGATTCTTCACGGGCGAAGTCGGACAGCGGTTCATTCTTGAATTGGCGAGCGTCACCCGTGAGGGTGACGAGTGCTTCACCGGTGGGGGAACTCGTCACCCTCACGGGTGACGCTCGCCGGTCTTCGGGATTCATGAGCAGCACCTCTTCATCGACGTGGTCCGAAAAGCCTTGCCGCAGGAACGAGTCGTTCGACGTGTTCTCCAGCAACCGCCGGACGAGGTACGCCATCCCCGGCAGCAGTTCGCCGTAGGGCGTGTAGACCCGCACCCGCTGTCCGAGAGACGTCATCACGTCCTTGATCGGGTCGGCCATCCCGTAGAGCATCTGGAACTCGATGCGCCGCGGCGGGAGCTTGAGTTGTTCCGCCACGGCGAGGGCGGTCGCGATGCTGCGGATGTTGTGCGAGGCGAACGCGGGCGTGACCCACTCGTAGTTTTCGAGCAGGAACCGCGTGCACCGCTCGAAGCACACGTCCGACTCCCACTTCCGCGTCCAGACCGGCACCGGCCAACCCTGCTGCGCCGCCAGCACCGTCTCGTAGTCCCAGTACGCGCCTTTGACGAGTCGCACCCACACCGGCGTTTTCCGCGTGTTCTTGGCCCAGTCCAGAAGGTGCGACAGATCGCGTTCGGTGTCCCGCAAGTACGCCTGGATCGCGATGCCGACGTGCGGCCAGTCGCGGAACTCGGGCTCGGTGAGAATGTCGCGGAAGATGCGAAGCGTCGTGTCCTTGAAGCTGTACTGCTCCATGTCGAAGTTGACGAACGCCCCGGTCCGCTTCGCCAGCGACAGGATCGGCCGCAGTCGCCGACGCACCGCACGGGACGTGCCTTCGGGGTCGATCGGGTCGAACTGCGAAAAGAGAGCGGAGAGCTTGACCGACACGTTCACCCGCGGGATCGGCCCGCGGTCGTCGCGGTCGATCTCGTGGACTTCCGGCCAGGCGTTGACTTCCCGCGTCAGCCCGGTGAGCAGGTCGAGGTACTGCTTCTGAACGTGGTCCGCCTCGACTTCCGTGATCGTCGCCTCGCCGAGCAGGTCGATCGTGAACGTCAGCGACTTCGCCCGCATCCGGGCCACGCTGGCGATCGCCTCCTCGACGTTCGACCCGGCGATGAACTTGCGGGCCATCTGCGTCGAGTTCACCCGCGCGGCGTAGGCCAGCAACCGGCCGCCGAGGCCGGAATCGGGGATCAGCTTGACCCCGTGGCGAACGACCCACGGCAGCTTGTGCCCCGCTTCGCCGAGGTACTCGCGCAGGTGCCGGGCGATCTCCTTCGGCGAGTCGATCAGGTACGGCAACGTGTCGACGAACCGGAAGAGTTGCACCTTCAGCGCTTCGTTGCTCATGGACAGCCCCATGAGCCGGTCATCCCACCAGGCGCGCGACAGCGGCAGCGGCCCGTCACGGTCGAGCCGGGCGAAGATTTCGCGGCCGAAGGCGTGTACCCGAGTTTCGAGGTCCGGCACGGACATGCCCGCACTTTCAGAAAGGGACTCAGGGGGTTGCCAGGAGTTCGGGCCACGAGTTGGTGGTCCAAAGCGCGTCGACGAGTCGGTCAAGATGCTCGAGATCTTGGATTGTCTTTACCACGGCTTCGATCGCCTCGTCGGGGGGACCGAATTTCTTTCGCCCTTGGCGAAGAAGGATGTTGTGGCAAGAGATAATCTTCCCACGCAGTTCCCCTTCTTCAACGGCCTCGTCATACGCAGTCAATTCGCTCATGACGCCAACTCCTCGATAAATGGAGTTTCGCACGGGATTCTTCGTCCGCAACCCTGTCAAAATGAACGACGCAGTGATTAAACGAGACGCTTCCTCGTGGCTCGCTTCGGTTCCCAGCCGCCGCTGAATCTCCAGGACGACGCTTCGCATCGCGTCCGACAACGGTTCGCCCGGCGGCATCTGACACAGGGTTGCGAGCGGTAGTGCGGACAAGCCCGCGTGCAGGACGCTCTCGACCGGAACCTGCCAGAGGCGAACCACCTCGTACCGGAATTCTACGCCCGACGATCCCGACCCGTAAGCGTGAACGCCGGTCAAGTTCGACGCGTTCGCCTGCGAACGCAGCAGGACCAGGATCGTCCGCACCGGGACGCGGTGAAGCCGGTGCAACGCCGCACTGTACAGGTGCAGCCGCGCGGGCAGCGTCGCGTCCGCCCCGGTCTGGAAGTTCAAGTCGACGATTTCGCTCATCGGCCGGCCGTAGGCCAGGGCCACGTCGGTGGCGGCGGAGACGGTCGACAGATCGACGTTGACGGGCCGCACGACGTCATCGGTCGGCAAGCCGAAGAGGCTCGCGAAGTCGCCGGGCCGGGCGGCGACCAGCGACTTCAGCGTGGAATCGAAGGGGAGGGCCATATTGCGAAACCCGGGCCGCGGACTAAAACAGTACGCGTCGCGGCGGGCGGATTGGACTCGATTCGCGGCCCGCTCGCACGCCCCGGACAGCAAGACATGGCTACGCGGGTCGACCGCATCGGCAAGTTCGTGGTCCTCGGCACCCTCGGGGCCGGGGCCCACAGCAGTATTCTGCACGTCCGCCGCGAGGCGGACTCGAAAGAGTACGCGCTGAAAGTCGTGCCGATCGAGGAGGAGGACGACAAAAAGTACCTCGATCAGGCGAAGCTCGAGCACCGCGTCGGGCACATGCTCGACCACCCGAGTCTGGTCAAGATCCACTGCCTGGAGACCGAAGCGGACTGGCTGTTCCGCGTCAAGAAAGCCAAGCTGCTGATCGAGTACGTCCCCGGTGAGACGCTCGACAAGGCGAAGTTGCTCAAGATGGCGAAGGTGCTGCGCGTTCTCGAAAAGATCGCGGCCGGGCTCGTTCACATGCACAAGCAGGGCGTCATCCACGCCGACCTGAAGCCGAACAACATCATCCTCGGCCGCGGGACGAACGTGAAAGTCCTCGACTTCGGCCTGGCCCGCGTGAAGGGCGACCCGCCGAAGGACCGCGTCCAGGGGACGCCCGAATACATGGCCCCGGAAACGGCGTCGCACAAGCTCGTGAACGAGCGGACGGACATCTACAACTTCGGCGCGACGATGTACCGCGTCGTGACGCTGCGCCTTCCCCCCACCGCGGTGCCGGACGGGTCGGGGATGCCGATCAACTCGAAGTTCATCGCCAGCCAGCTCAAGCCCGTCACCGAACTGAACCCGATGGCCCCGCCGGACCTCGCGGAGCTGATCCACCGGTGCATCCGCTTCGACGCGACGAAGCGGCCGGAACGGATGAGCGAGGTCCAGGGGATCCTCGACCGCCTCGCCGACGACGCGGCCGCGAAGTTGGACGACCCGCTGTCGATTGAGGAATGAAAAGACAGCGCTCCCACAAAGCCACAAAGGCACGAAGAAAACCAAACTGAAGGTTTGTTCTGGTTCCTTTGCGACTTTGCGGCTTTGCGAGAGATATTCCCTCTCGCACCCGCCGGACGAGCTATAAAATTCCGTATTGCTCCTGGTCACTCCTCTCCCGCTTCCGTCGAGGTTCGTGGTATGTCCCTCCCCAACGGCCCGGCGTCGCCGAGTGCGACCGCCAACGGCCAGGCACACTCCGTGCAGGAACTCGAATCCGTCACCATCCGGTTCGCCGGCGACTCCGGGGACGGGATGCAACTCGCGGGCACGCAGTTCACCAACACGTCCGCCCTGCTCGGCAACGACATCGCGACGTTCCCGGACTTCCCCGCCGAGATCCGCGCCCCGGCCGGCACCCTGGCCGGGGTTTCGGGCTTCCAGGTCCACTTCAGCAGCACGGACATCCACACCCCCGGCGACGTGCTGAACGCCCTCGTCGTGATGAACCCGGCCGCCTTGAAGACGAACCTCCGCGACCTGGAACCGGGCGGCATCCTCATCGTCAACGAGGACGCCTTCGGCACGTCAGACCTCGACAAAGCCAAGTACAAGGTCAACCCCCTCGAAGACGGCAGCCTGAAGGGCTACCGCGTCGTCCGGGTGCCGATCACGAAGCTGAACCGCGACGCCGTGAAGGCGTGCGGCCTGTCCCCGCGCGAGCAGGACCGCTGCAAGAACTTCTTCGCACTCGGGCTCGTCTACTGGCTCTACGAGCGGTCGCTGGACGTGACGTTGAAGTGGATCAAGGACAAGTTCGAGAAGAAGAACCCGGCCGTGGCCGAAGCGAACGCGAAGTCCCTGAAGGCGGGGTACAACTACGGCGACACGGTCGAACTGCTGCCGGCCCAGTTCAAGGTCGCGAAGGCGAAGATCGCGCCGGGGACGTACCGCAAGATCACCGGGAACGAGGCCATCGCCCTCGGGCTCGTCGCGGCGGCGCAACTCGCCGAGCGAACGCTGGTCTACTCCGGCTACCCGATCACGCCGGCGAGTTCCGTGCTCGAAGAACTGTCCGCGATGAAGAAGTACGGCGTGAAGACGTTGCAAGCCGAGGACGAGATCGCCGCGTGCGGGGTCGCCATCGGCGCGAGCTTTGGCGGGGCGATCGGCGTCACCGGCACGTCCGGCCCGGGCATCTGCCTGAAGTCCGAGGCGATCGGCCTCGCGGTGATGACGGAACTCCCGCTCGTCATCGTGGACGTCCAGCGCGGCGGGCCGAGCACCGGGTTGCCGACGAAGACCGAACAAGCGGACCTGCTGCAGGCGATGTTCGGCCGCAACGGCGAGTGCCCGGCCGCGATCGTCGCCCCGCGGTCCCCCGGCGACTGCTTCGACATCGCGATGGAGGCGGTCCGCATCGCCACCCGGTTCATGTGCCCCGTCTTCCTGCTCTCGGACGGCTACCTCGCGAACGGGTCCGAGCCGTGGGTCATCCCGGACCCCAGCAAGCTGCCGAAGATTCCCGTCACGAACGCGACGAAGCCGAACTCCGAGGGGTCGACCGCCGCCCACGAGAACGGCACCGGCGAGGCGGGCAAGTACCTGCCGTACAAGCGGGACGACCTCCTCGCCCGGCCGTGGGCCCTGCCGGGAACGCCCGGCCTCGAACACCGGATCGGCGGGATCGAGAAGCAGGACGTGACCGGGAACATCAACTACGAGCCGGCGAACCACGAGCACATGGTCCGCACCCGCGCGAAGAAGATCGAGAACATCGCGCTGACGATTCCCGACCTGGAAGTGACCGGCGACGCCGACGCGGACCTGCTCGTCGTCGGCTGGGGCGGCACCTTCGGCTCGATCACGACGGCCGTCGAACGCGCCCGGCGGAAGGGCAAGAAGGTGGCGCAAGCCCACTTCCGCTACCTGAACCCGTTCCCGAAGAACACGGCCGCGGTGCTGAAGAAGTACCCCAAGATCCTCGTCCCCGAACTGAACGCGGGGCAACTGCTGTTCCTGCTGCGGGCCAAGTACCTCGCCCCGGCCGAGGGGTTGAACAAGATTCAGGGCCGGCCGTTCCTGGTCAGCGAGATCGAACACGCGATCGAGGAAAAGCTGGGAACGGTGACTGCCTACGGAAAGGCCGTCGCCGAGTGCGAGATTCTGGCGGAGTTCGAGTTTAACGCCTCGGAATCACAGGGGTAATCCGATGGCGGAGAAGCCACCGTTGCCGGTCGTCAGGAATCTGATCCTGTGTGAAGAAATCACCAACGACCCGGAGTTCCCGAAGAGGGTCAGTCTTTTGCGACTGATCACAAAGATTCGAACGCCGAGTACACCTCCGTTCCCGGCACTCCTGTCGCAGTTCGCAGCCTTTGCGCAACTGGCAAACTGCCGAGGAACGGGGGAACTCCAACTCGCGATCCATGCCGAGGATCAAGGGGCGATAGTTTACCGAACACCGCCTCAACGGGTGAACTTCCCGAACAACCCTTTGGCGGTGCATGGTATCGCGTTTCGGTTTACCGACATTGTGATTCACTCACCCGGATTGTATTGGGTTCAACTTTGGTTCGATACCGACATGCTGACCCAACAACCGTTCACCGTCACCGCATAACTCTCCCTTTCCCTGGATAACTGTCATGGCCGCCACCGCCTTACCCACCCTCACGACGAAAGAACTGACCACCGACCAGGAGGTCCGCTGGTGCCCCGGTTGCGGGGACTACAGCATCCTGGCCCAGATGAAGAAAGCCCTCGCGCCGCTCGGCGTGCCGCGGGAAAAGATCGTGTTCGTTTCCGGCATCGGCTGCTCCAGCCGGTTCCCGTACTACATGAACACCTACGGCTTCCACACGATCCACGGCCGGGCCCCGACCTTCGCCACCGGCCTGCGGCTCGCGAACCCGGACCTGCAAGTCTGGCTGGTCACCGGCGACGGCGACGGCCTCTCCATCGGCGGCAACCACACCATCCACCTGTTGCGGCGGAACGTCGACATCAAGGTGCTGCTCTTCAACAACGAGATTTACGGGCTGACCAAGGGCCAGTACTCGCCGACGAGCCGCACCGGGACGAAGACCAAGACCAGCCCGACCGGGTCGATCGAAATCCCGCTCCGGCCGCTGACCGTCGCCCTCGCCTCCGAGGCGACGTTCGTCGCCCGCACGATCGACGTGGACATCAAGCACCTCGTCCCCACCCTGGAGCGGGCCGCCGCCCACAAGGGGACCGCGTTCGTCGAGATCTACCAGAACTGCGCCATCTTCAACGACGGCGTCTGGGACTACGCCACGGACAAGTCCGTGAAGCTCGACACGCTGCTGTACCTCGAACACGGCAAGCCGATGATCTTCGGCAAGGACCGCAACAAGGGCATCCGGCTGAACGGGCTGAAGCCGGAGGTCGTGGAGATCGGCAAGGACTGCGCGATCGACGACCTGCTGATCCACGACGAGCAGGCCGAGGACCCGACGCTCGCGAACCTGCTCAGCCGGATGTACTACAACCCGAACGAGAAGGATCCGTCCAAGCAGTACCCCGAAGTGGTCGGCGTCCTGCGGGCGGTCCGCAAGCCGACGTTCGACGAACTCCTCCAGAACCAGATCGCCGCGGCCCAGGCGAAGGGCAAGGGCCGGCTCGAAGACCTGTTCAAGGCCGAGGACGTGTGGACCGTGGAATGAGTTGTTTCAGGTTTCAAGTTCCACGTCCGAATCGGGCAAGGCCTCACCGCTAGAATGCCTGGGACGACCTGAAACTCTGAAACCTGAAACTTGAAACTGGCTGCGGATGATCTGCCCGAGTTGCGGGAACCTGAATCTGCCGGGGGCCGACTGGTGCCAGTGGTGCCAGCTCGACCTCGCGTCGATCGATTTGCCGGCCCCGCACGACCGGGTCGAGCGGAGCCTGATGCTCGACCCGGTGTCGGTCCTGGCCCCCAAGCCGCCGATCACGCTCAAGCCGGACGCCCTGCTCGGCCTCGCCGTCGCCCGCATGATCGACGGCGGGGCCGGGGCCATCCTCGTGACCGCCGAGGGCGGCGGGCTCGTCGGGATTCTGACCGAACGGGACGTGCTCAACAAGGCCCCGCTCGGCCCGGGCTACGAGCGGCTCCGCGTCGGCGAGTACATGACCCGGGACCCGGAGACGGTCGGCCTGCGGGACACGCTCGCGGTCGCCCTCGGGAAGATGGCGGGCGGCAACTACCGTCACGTTCCCGTCCTCGCGGACGACAAGCCGGTCGGCCTCATCGCGGTCCGCGACATCCTCGCGCACATCAACCGGCTGTGCAAGGAAGGCCCGTGATTCCCGGCCACTGTCGGCCCCGGAAGGACTCCCCCCGTGGACTACACCGTCGCCCTCGACTCGTTCCACGGCCCGCTCGATTTGCTGCTGCACCTCGTCCGGAAGAACGAAGTCGACGTCCTCGACATCGCCGTGTCCAAGCTCGCGGACCAGTTCATCGAGTACATGCAGGTCGTCCGCGAACTGAACTTCGAGCTGGCCGGCGACTTCCTGGTCATGGCCGCGACGCTGGCGGAACTCAAGTCGAAGTCGCTGATCCCCCGGCCGGAAACGGCGGACGAAGAAGAAGCCGAAGACCCGCGGCGGGAACTGGTGCGGCAGTTGCTCGAATACCGCACGTTCAAGGACGCCGCCGCCGCACTCGAAGCCCGGGCCGACACGCACGCGGTGCGGGTCGCCCGGGTCGCCCCCGAGGAGCCGGCGAACCCGTCGGCCCCGGCGGTGCGAGCCGTCGAACTCTGGGACCTCGTCGCGGCGTTCGCCCGGCTGATGCGGGAAACGCAGGCCACCCGCGCGACCTCGGTCGTGCAAGACGACACGCCGCAGCACGTCTACGAAACCCGAGTCCGCGAGCGGGTTCGGGCCGAAGGGCGGGTCGCGTTCCGGGATCTGTTCGAGCCGCCGCACCACCGGGCCCGGTTGATCGGGCTGTTCCTGGCGATGCTGGAACTCGTCAAGGTCCGGGCCGTCTGGCTGGAGCAACCGGAGCCGTTCGGCGACATCTGGGTGATTCTTCCGCAGGAGCCGACGCCGTGAAGACCGAACGCGAAAAGATGCTCGCCGGGGAACTGTACAACCCCTACGAGCCGGAACTGACCGCCGCCCGCCGCAAGGCCCGCGACCTGACGAAAGCCTTCAACGCGACCGGGGACGCGGACGCCGCACTTCGCACCCAGTTGCTGCAATCCCTCTTCGGGACGTGCCCCGCGTCCGTGTTCATCGAGCCGATGTTCCAGTGCGACTACGGCACGAACATCCACCTCGGCGAGCGGGTGTTCATGAACTTCGGCTGCGTCATTCTCGACTGCGCCGAGGTGCGCATTGGGGACGGCACGCTGATGGGGCCGGGGATTCACATCTACGCCGGCACGCACCCGCTCAGCGCCGCCGTCCGGCGAAGCGGGCTGGAGTTCGCGAAGCCGGTCACCATCGGGGCGGACGTGTGGATCGGCGGAGGGGCGATCATTTTGCCCGGCGTCACGATCGGCGACCGGGCGGTCATCGGGGCCGGCAGCGTCGTCACCCGCGACGTACCCGCGGGCGTGGTCGTGGTCGGCAACCCGGCCCGCGTGGTGAAAGAAATTCCGGCGGACGGGTGACACCTTTTCCCCGCCGTGGGAGTACACCTCGTACCCGCGAAGTCGTTCCTGTACCGGAGACCGGACCCATGCGAAAACTGCTCGCCTCCGTCGCGCTGCTGGCGACGGCCCTGTTCGCCCCCGCGGCCGACCCCGTCGGCCCGGCCGTCGAAATCCGCATCCGCTCGGTGAACGACCTGCTCGAATACGGCGAGTACCTCGGCGACATCGCGGGGCAAGGGGAGCAGGCGAAGCAGGGCGTGGCGTTCGCCCGGGCCGTCACCAACGCCAAGACCGGCCTGGAGGGCATCGACCCGAACCGGCCCATTGCGGGGTACGCGCTCGTCACCCCGGACGTGGTCAACACCCCGGTCGTGATCGTGCTCCCGGTCGCGGACGAGGAGATGTTCGCGAACCTACTGAAAAAGCGGCTGTCGCTCGACGTGAAGGGGCCAACGGACGGCGTGTACGAGGTCGCGGTGCCGAACGTCCCGATGCCGGTGTTCTTCCGGTTCGCAAACAAGTCCGCGTACGTCACGGTCCGCGACGCGAAGAACCTCGACCCGAAAACGCTGATCCCGCCGGGCACGCTGTTCGCGGACAAAGACCCGGCCGTGATGTCCGTGAAGGTGCACATCGACCGCATCCCCGCGGACGTCCGCAAGACGGTGTTCGGCGAACTGGAAATGGCCGCGGCTCAGCTCAAGACGCGGAAGCTCGACGGGGAAACGGAGGCGGCCACGAAGCTGAAGCCGGTCGGGCTCGACGCCGCGGTGGACGCCTTGCACGCCTTCTTCCACGACGGCAAGACCCTGACCGCCCGCCTGATCGTCGACCCGAAGACGGACGACCTCGCGGCGGAAGTGTCCCTGACGGCGAAGTCCGAGACGACGCTCACGAAGCTGATTCAGACCGTGGGGAACAAGCCGGGCACCGCCGGGAAGCTGCCCGCGGCGACGAACCCTCTGGCGTCGTTCCACACTCGCCTGGCCTTGCCGGAAAGCATCCGCGACCGGCTCAAGCCGGGCGTCGACGCCCTGCTCGACGAACTCGTCGAGAAGTCCGACCCGAACGGCCGGGACTTCCTCAAGCAAGTGCTCGACGCCCTCGCCCCGACGATCCTGGCCGGGGAACTCGAACTCGGCGTGCAGGCCACCGGCCTCGACGCGAAGGGGGCGTTCGGCTTCGCCGCGGTCCTGAAGATGAAGGAGGCGAAGGCGGTCGAAAAGCTGCTCCTGAAGTTCGCGCCGTTCATCCCCGAGGACGAGGCGAAGTTCGACCTGCTCGAAGACAAGGTCAACGGCGTGTCCCTGCACCGCGTCACGCTGATGAACGAGGAGCAGACCAAGAAGTTCGGCACCGACACCGTCTGGCTCGGCGTCAGCGACTCCCTGCTCGTCGTGACGCTCGAAGCGAAGGACGGCAAGGTCATCAAGGGCATCGTGAACGCGGACGGCCGGAAGGGGCCGCTGGTCGGCGGGGAGCTTGCGGTGTCGCGGCTCATCCCGCTGGTGGAGAAGAACCTGTCCCCGGACCGGGCGAAGAAGCTGCTCGCCGACACTTTCGGCAAGGACGCGGCCGGGAAGGACACGTTCACCTTGTCCCTCGACGGCGGGGACGCCCTCACGCTGCGGCTGTCCGCGAAGGGGAAGGCCGTGAAGTACCTCGTCGGCGTCGACAAGGCCAAGAAGGAGTGAACCTCTCAAGCACTGCCGATCGTGTCTGGTAAGTCGGGTCGAGGCTTTGCGAGGCCCGACGGAATCGCCTGCGGGGCGAAGCGCAACGTCGGGCCTCGAAGACTCGACCCGACCTACCAGAACGGAGTTCACCTCCGTCCCGCAGTCGTCGGCCGATTCCGTTGCCGATCACCCGATTTCCTGGATCGGTTCCTCGCCCCGCGGCCGGGGGAGATCGGGCTTCAGCAAGAACGGCCCGGTCGTCGTCAGCCCGCCTTCCGTGACGGTCCACGTCCCGCCGATGCACCCTTCCCCGTCCGGGTGGCCGACGTACAGCACCCGGTGCTTCCCGAGGTACTGCTTCACCAGCCGAATTGCTCCGGACTTCGTGTCGTATTCGCCGGCGAAGAGGAACCGGCCCACGACGTCGACCCCGGAGCCGGTCACGTCGCCGTCGCGGAAGTGGAGGGTGAAGGCCTCCATCGGCTGCCGGCCCCAGAATTCCTGCTGCCAGAACCCCCGCCAGACGCCGGACGGATACATCGTGTCGCCCTCTTCGGGTCCGCGGTCCCGGACCTGCATTGTAGCCGGCGTATAATTGCCGTTTTGATGGTTCGGCAGGAACTTCGGGAACTCGGCACCTTGGAACTCCCTTCGACCCGGCCCTACGTGTGGATGCTGTGCGGCTCCGGGTGGTTTTCGGTCATGGCCCTGCTCGCGCACGCGGCCGGGGAGCGGGTCGACTGGCAAGTCGTCGCCGTCGCCCGGAGCGCGCTGGCCGCCGCCTTCGCCTTTGCCGCCGCGACGATCGTCGGCGCGAAGCTCGCCTTCCCCGGTAGCAAGGTGCTCTGGCTCCGCAGCATCGCCGGCAGCACGAGCATGGTGGGCACGTTCTTCGCCCTCACGCACATGCCCGTGTCGCAGGTGCTGACGCTGACGAACACGTTCCCGGTCTGGGTCGCGCTGCTGTCGTGGCCGCTGGAAGGCCGCCGGCCGACGCTCGGGGTGACGGCCGCGGTCCTGTGCTCCGTACTGGGCGTGGCGGTGATCTTCCGCCCCGACCTTGGCGGTCTCCCCCCGGCGGCGTGGGCGGCACTGGGCGCGTCGGTGGCGACGGCCGTCGCCATGCTCGGGCTGAACCGCCTTCGCGGGGTGTCGTCGCTCGGGATCGTCGTCCACTTCTCGGTGGTGTCCACGTTCTTCGGCGTCGCCACGCTGTTCCTCTTCGACCGAACGTCGAGCCACAACGACACGAGCCCGGCCGCCCTCGGGTTGCTGTTCGGCGTCGGGGCGACCGCGACGATCGGGCAAGTCTTCCTGACGCTCGCGTTCCGGGCCGGGTCCGCGACGAAGGTGTCCGTCGTCGGACTGTCGCAGGTGGTCATGGTCATCGCCGCGGAAGCCGCCTTCCCGGAGGCGACCGGCGGCTACCCGATCGACGGGTGGGTGGTGGTGGGCACCGTGCTGGTCCTCGGCCCGACGGCGTGGCTGATGCTCCACGACCGCGGCCACCCGAAGGCGGAACCGGTGGCGATTGAGTGACGGGAGCAGTCGAGTTCGGTATTTTGGGGATGATGACGACTTCGAGAGCCGCGACCGCAAGGAAGCGGCCGCCCCACGAGGAAGTGAACTTCACCCACACACGGTCACCAAAGCCCCTTAAATGATACGGTTCGACCTATGAAGTGGCCGCTCCCTTGCGGTCGCGGCTCTCGTTGAACAGGAATTCGCGAGCGACCCTCATGACCCCCATTGCCGACGGCCCGCTGCTCGCCCCCGAGTTCCTTCGTCGGCTCGAAAACCTCGAAGTCGTGTCGAAGCGCGTCATGGCCGGCCGCATGAAGGGGGACCGCCTCTCGAAGCGGAAGGGCCGCGGCTCCGAGTTCGCGGACTTTCGCCCGTACACCCCCGGCGACGACCTGCGGTTCCTCGACTGGAACCTGTACGGCCGGCTCGAAAAGCTCTTCCTGCGGCTGTTCCTCGAAGAAGAAGACCTCCACGTTCACCTGCTCGTCGACAACAGCAAGTCGATGGACTACGGCACCCCGACGAAGTTGCGGTACGCGAAGCAGGTGGCGGCCGCCCTCGGGTTCGTCGGGCTCGCGAACATGGACCGGGTCAACGTCTTCGCCGTGGGCGGGACCGCGGCCGCGTCGCCGACGTTCCGCGGCCGGGCCAGTCTGTGGCGAATGGTCAAGCACCTCGACGGCATCGAGCCTTCCGCCACCGGCGACCTGAACCGGGCACTGCGCAGTTTCAGCCTGCGGGCGACCGGCCGCGGCGTGGCCGTGATCCTGAGCGACTTCCTTGACAAGGGCGGCTACGAGGAGGGGCTCAAGTACGTCGCCTCCCGGAACCTCGACGTGTACGCCGTGCAGATTCTCGCGGACGAGGAAGTGAACCCGCCGTACACCGGCGACCTGAAACTGACGGACCTCGAAGACGAGGACGAGGCCGAGGTGACGATCTCGGCCCCGCTATTGGAGCGATACCGCAAGACGCTGATGGCCTATCGCGGGGCGCTGAACGGCTTTTGCACCCGCCGCGGAATGTCGTACCTCTTCACGACGAATCAGGTGCCGTTCGAGAAGCTCGTCCTCGGCTACCTCCGGTCGCGCGGGCTGTTGCAGTAATTGGAACGCACCGATTCACGAGTTCGTCGTACCCTTCGCTCCCCTGCCTTCCTATCCTGCCTGAGAGACACCCACCACCCGCATCAGACCGCCATGAGCACGCCGGCCCCCGCTGCCCCGGTCGACCGCACCCTCCGCGTGCTGCTCGTCGACGACCAGGCGATCGTCGCCGAGTCCGTCCGCCGGATGCTGGCGGACGACCCGAACATCGAGTTCCACTACTGCCAGGACCCGACCGAGGCGATCGCCACCGCGAACGACGTGAAGCCGACGGTGATCCTGCAAGACCTCGTCATGCCGGACATCGACGGGCTCATGCTCGTGAAGTTCTTCCGGGCGAACGCGGCGACGAAAGAGACGCCGATGATCGTGCTGTCCTCCAAGGAGGAGCCGGTCGTGAAGGCGAAGGCGTTCGCGCTCGGGGCGAACGACTACATCGTGAAGCTGCCGGACAAGCTCGAACTGATGGCGCGGGTGAAGTACCACTCCGGGGCGTACCTGAACCTGCTGGAGCGGAACGAGGCGTACAAGAAGCTCGCGGCGAGCCAGGAAGAACTGGCGCGGGAGGTGGCCCAGGCCGCGCGGTACGTCCAGTCGCTGCTGCCGCCGCCGCTGACCGGGGCGGTGACCGTCGCGTCGAAGTTCGTGCCGAGCACGCAGCTCGGCGGGGACATGTTCGGCTACCACTGGCTCGACCCGGACCACCTCGCGATTTACCTCCTCGACGTGAGCGGCCACGGCGTCGGGTCGTCGCTGCTGGCCGTCACCGCGGCCAGCGTGCTGTCGGCCCGGTCGCTGCCGGACACCGACTTCCGCGACCCGGCCCAGGTCGGCACCCGGCTGAACGACACCTTCCAGATGGAACGGCAGGACGGGAAATACTTCACCGTCTTCTACGGCGTCTTCCAGAAGTCCGCGCGGAAGCTCCGGTACTGCAACGCGGCGCACCCGGCGGCGCTGCTCTTCTCCGGCGGCGGCGTGAAGGAACTCGGCAGCGACAACCCGGTGATCGGGATGCTGCCGCCGGGGATGCCGTTCGACGCGGCGGAAACGGACGTCCCGCCCGACGCCCGGCTGCTGATCTTCAGCGACGGCGTGTTCGAGATCGAGCGCGCGGACGAGACCTACTGGCCGTTCGCGGAGTTCGTCCAGTTCGCCACCGGTGCGGCCGCGGCCGGGTCGCTGGTGGACGCGCTCTACGCGGAGGCGAAGCGGCTCGGCCGGTCTGAGATTCTGGCAGATGATTTTTCCGTGCTTGATGCGCGGATGTAACCTCTCAACGTTCCCCTCTCCCCGCCGGGGAGAGGGGTTAGGGGTGAGGGGTTCGACCTCCAACCCGTCGCAATCACTGATGAGGGGTTGAGGTGCTCCCCTCACCCCCAACCCCTCTCCCCGCGGGGAGAGGGGAGAAAAGCCAACCTGCGAGACTCCCGATGCTCGGCCTGCAAAGCCTGACGATCCGCACGCGGTTGTACATCCAGGTCGGGCTCGCCGTGGCCGGGTTCGCGGCCGTGCTCGGTACCGCGTACACCATGTCCGAGCGGTTCCGCATCGGCGGGCCGCTGTACGAGAAGCAGATGATCCGCCGCGGCGTCATCGGCGAGGTCCAGCCGTCCAACCTGTCCGTCATCGACCCTGCGCTGACGCTCGCGATCCTCGTGTCCGTCACCGACCCGGACGAGACGCGCCGGCTGACCGACCAGTTCCGCAAGCAGGAGGCCGTCTACCGAGAGCGGCAGGCCCACTGGCGGAAAGAGCTGTTCGACGGACCGATCAAGACGGCGCTCGAGCAGGACGTCTACCCGACGGGGGACGAGTTCCTCCGCGTGGCGAACGACGAGGTGCTGGTCCCGCTCGGCCGCGGGGACCGGGACGCGGCGACGAAGGCGTTCCGCACCGTCGTCAAGCCGGCCTACCTGAAGCACCGCGCGGCCGTCGAGAAGGCCGTCGACATCGGGCTCGCGAAGATCGCCTCCGAAGAAGCCGACATCACGTCGGAGATCACCACCGGCCGCACGCTGTTGGTCTCCACCGTCGTCGGCATCGCGATCGTCATCGCCCTGTTCGGGTGGTACCTGGCCCGCGACATCGGCCGGTCCGTGTGCCAGCTCACCGAACGGGTTTCCGAAATGGCCAGCGGGGCCAGCGACCTGACGGCGCGGGTCCGAGTCGACACCAAGGACGAACTCGGCGAGCTCGGCGGGGCGATCAACGCGATGATCGCGAAGATTCAGGGGGTCGTGTCGAAGGTCCGCGAGTCGAGCCTGCAGGTGCTGTCGACCGCGTCCGAGATCGGGGCGACGGCCCGGACGCAGGAGTCGGTCGTCCACGGGCTGAACTCCGCGACGACGCAGGTGGCCGCCGCCGTCCGGGAGATCAGCGCGACCGGCAAGGAACTGTCCGGCACGATGAACGACGTGAACGGCAAGGCGAACCAGGCCGCCAAGCTCGCCGTGTCCGGCCGCGACCGGCTGGCGAACATGGAGCGGACGATGCACGCCCTCGTCGACTCGACCGCGTCGATTTCCGGCAAGCTCGCCACGATCCGCGAGAAGGCGGACAACATCAACATGGTGGTGACCACCATCACCAAGGTCGCGGACCAGACGAACCTGCTGTCGATCAACGCCGCCATTGAAGCCGAAAAGGCCGGGGAGTTCGGCCGCGGGTTTCTGGTCGTGGCCCGGGAAATCCGCCGGCTCGCGGACCAGACGGCGGTCGCGACCCTGGACATCGAGAACATCGTCCGGCTGATGCAGGACGCGGTGGCGGCGGGCGTCATGCAGATGGACAAGTTCTCCGACGAGGTGCGGACCAGCGTGAGCCGGGTCGGGGAGATCAACGTGCAGACGGGGCAGATCATTGCGGAAGTGTCCGGGCTCAGCGACAGCTTCCAGCACGTGACGGACGGGATGCGGAACCAGGCCGTCGGCGCGGAGCAGATCAACGAGGCGATGGTGAACATGACGGACAACATCCGCCAGACGTCGGCGGCCGTGGAGGAGTTCAACGCCGCGACCACCCACCTGCGGTCGTCGATCGAGCAACTGAATCAAGAGATCGGGTCGTTCAAGGTTTGAGGCAGTTGGAGATTGTCTGCGGCTTCTCCGGTCTTGTAGGTCGGGTCGAGTCTTCGAGGCCCGACGGGACCGAGAGTTCCGCCGATAACACATCCCTTTCCGACGAGAGGCGCAACGTCGGGCCTCGAAGACTCGACCCGACCTACAAGAGAAACGGCATGCTCGTCCTCAGCTTCCAGATCGGCCACGAACCCGTGGGGCTCGACATCCGGCTCGTCCGCGAAGTCGTGCCGCGGGTGAAGCTGCGGCCGCTGTCCGGCGGGGCGGAGTGGCTGGCGGGGGTGTTCGTGTACCGCGGCCGGGTGATCCCCGTCGTCGACCTGCACCGCCTCGCCGGGCACGGGGAGTGCCCGCCGCACCTCAGTTCCCGCATCATTCTGGTCCCGCACGGGGACGGGCTCCTCGGGCTGCTCGCCACGCAGGTGGCGGACCTGCGAGAAGTCCCCGACGACGCGCCGGCGTTGCCGTCCCCCGCGGCCGGGACCGCCGACCTGGGCCGGGTCATCGCGGACGGGCTCGGCGTCCTCCGCCTGCTCGAACCGGAGCGGCTGCTGCCCCCGACCGCCCGTGCCCTCGTCGCCGCCGCGGGGGCCGCCCGATGACGCTCGCGGCCGTCCGTCGGATTCTGGACGAGCGCGTCGGCCTCGACCCCGACACGCTCGGCCCGACCGCGTTCCCGCAGGCCGTCGCGGACCGGTGCCGGGTGTTGGGCCTCCCCGACAGTTCCGCCTACGCCGTCCGCGTCGGCCGGGATTCCGCCGAGTTCGACGCGCTCCTAGCGAAACTGGTCGTGTCCGAGACGTGGTTCTTCCGCGGCGGGGTGTTCGAGGCCCTGGCGAAGCGAGCAACCGAGGTGCGGGCGGGCCACCCCGACCGACCGTTCCGCGCGCTCTCGGTCCCGTGCAGCACCGGGGAGGAACCGTACTCGCTGGCGATGGCACTGCTCGACGCGGGGTTGATCGCGGCGGGGTCGTGGGTCATCGACGCGGTCGACGTGAGCCCGGCCGCCGTCGCGGTGGCGAAGCGGGGGGTTTATCGCGACCTGTCGTTCCGCCAGACGCCTCCCGCGGTGCGAACCCGGTTCTTCCGCACGGGAGCGGACGGCTGGGAACTCGACCCGATGATCCGCGGCCGGGTGCGGTTCCGCGTCGGCAACCTGCTCGCCCCGGCCGCGTTCGCCGCGGACGCGGCAAGCTACGATCTGGTGCTCTGCCGGAACCTGCTCATTTACCTGACCCCGGACGGCCGGCGGCGCGTCGTCGACCTGCTGGAAACCCTCCTCGCCCCCGGCGGCTGGCTTGCGGTCGGCCACGCGGAGCCGTCGATCCTCGATGGGCGGCGGTTCGGTCCGGTCGGCCCGGACGGCGGGTTCGTGTTCGCGAAGGGGGTCCCGCCACGGTCGGAGCGGATCGCGGTGCCGGAAAAGCGCAACCGCTCCCCCCAACCCCCTCCCCGAAGCGGAGAGGGGGAGCCAAAACTTTTCTCTGCCTCCCCTCTCCGCTTCGGGGAGGGGCCGGGGGAGGGGTTGTCTTTCGGACCGCAGATCCCCGTGTCCCAACCCCTCTCCCCCAAGGGGAGAGGGGAGGAAGAACGAAAGCTCCTCCGCTGCCGCGAACTCGCGGACGCCGGCCGCCTCGCCGACGCCCGTGTCGAGTGCGAACAGGCGCTCGCCTCCGCACCCAGCGCCGACGGCTACGCCCTGCTCGGGGTCATCCAGCAGGCGGCCGGGAACCTCGACGCGGCCGCGGAGGCGTTCCGCAAGGCGCTGTACCTGAACCCGACGCACCGGGAAGCGTTGACCCACGCGGAACTCGTCAGCCGGACGCGCGGCCAGACGGCGGCCGCCGACGCCTACCGTGCCCGCCTCGCCCGCGTCCCCGGAGGGGAGTCGTGACCCAGAAACTCGCGATGGTTCCGAACGGGCTCGTCGTCCTCCGCCCCGGCGACGGGGACTGCTGGAACCGCATCGGCGTCCGCGGCGACCGGTCGTGCCCGGAGTTGCCGGCCGTCGGCCACTGCCAGAACTGCCCGGTGTTCGCCGCCGCCGGCCGCCGGTTCCTCGACGCCCCCGCCCCGGACGGGTACGCCGACGAGTGGGCCGACCGCCTCGCGCCGCCGGTGGAGGAGGTGTCCGCGGACCTGGACAGCGTCCTGGTGTTCCGCCTCGCGGACGAGTGGCTCGCGCTGCCCGTGCAGGTGCTGGTGGAGGTCACGTCCCCGAAGCCGGTCCACCGCGTGCCGCACCGGGCGG
The DNA here is from genome assembly GCA_964444365.1 of uncultured Alcaligenaceae bacterium. Taxonomy (GTDB): domain Bacteria; phylum Planctomycetota; class Planctomycetia; order Gemmatales; family Gemmataceae; genus CAYUHJ01. The sequence continues at coordinate 24,756 of CAYUHJ010000075.1, forward strand.
GGGTGCTGGCCGGCCTGGTCAACGTCCGCGGCGAACTGTACCTGTGCGTCCACCTCGCGAACGTGCTCGGCATCGAGGAGCACACGCCGGCGACGGGTGCCCCTCCGGCGCGGCGCAAAGTCGCGACCGGCACCGGCCGGATGCTGCTGGTCCGCCGCGACGCGGACCGCTGGGTGTTTCCGGTCGACGAGGTCGATCAGGTCCACCGCGTCGCGCGTGCGACGATCGGCAAGCCGCCGGCGACCGTGCGCCGCGCCGCCACCCAACTGACCCGCGGCGTCTTCGCCCACGGCGGGCACGCGGTCGGGTTGGTCGACGACTTCCGCCTGTTCGAGACCCTGCGGACGAAACTCCGATGACCGACGACCCGATGCTCGAACTGTTCCGCTCCGAGGTCCGCGACCAGACGGACGCGCTCGCGAACGGGCTGTTCCAGCTGGAAGCGAACCCGGCGGCCGAGGCGACGCTGGCGGACCTGGCCCTCGCCGCCGGCTCCGTCCGCGGGGCGGCGAAACTCGTCGGCCGGGCGGACGTCGCGGCGCTGGCGGGGGCACTGGAGGAGGCGTTCCAGAAGCCGGGCGTCGATCTCGCAACGGCCCAGAAGGCGGTCGACGGGATCCGGCAAAGCGAGTTCGCGGACGCGGACGCATGGGCGGCGGAATTCGCAGGGTTGGCCGGCAATTTACTCCCTCCCCCTGGGAGGGGGGAGGGTGGGGGTGGGGGTCGCTTGGGTAGTGGGCCTACCCCCCACCCTAACCCTCCCCCACAAGGGGGGAGGGGACCAGAAAAGCAAAAACCAGAAGAGGGGTTGTTTCCGGCGCTCCCCCCCATCGACCCCGCGATGCTGGAACTCTTCCGGGAGGAGGTCCGCTCCCACGCCGCCGCCCTCAGTTCCGGGCTCGTCGAACTCGAACGGGACCCCGCGAACCCGCAGCGGATCGAGCCGCTGATGCGGGCCGCGCACTCGCTGAAGGGGGCGTGCCGGATCGTCGGGCTCGACCTCGCGGTGGAACTCGCTCACGATGTGGAAGACGGGTTCGTCGCCGCGCAAGCCGGCAAGAATCGGATCACGCCGGCCGCGATCGACCTGTTCCTCCGTGTGGCGGACGTGCTCGCCGGCCTCGCCACGGACGACCCCGCGCGGTGGGTCGCGAACTACCGCACGGAAGTCGGTCACCTTCGGACCCAGGTTGCCGCCGTGAACCGCGGGGAGTCGCCGGCCCCGACCCCCGTCGCGGCCGCCGAACCCCTCGCGCCCGTTCCGGTCAGCACGCCGGGGGCGGTCGCGGACCAGCCGACGGTCGTGGACGTGGCGGGCTCCCACGCCCCGGCGGTGCCGGAGCCCGCGGAGTCGGTCGTCCGCGTGACGGCACAGAGCCTGAACCGGCTGATGTCGCTGGCCGGAGAATCGTTGGTCCAGGCCCGGTGGCTGCAACCGTTCGCCACCGCGATGCTCGAACTGCGGAAGATGCAGGACCACGTCGCCGCCCGCCTCGACACGGTCGCGCACGGCATCGCCGCGGGTCAGGGGGCGGACGTCCTGGGGTCGGTGG
>CAYUHJ010000076.1:0-26120 GCA_964444365.1 uncultured Alcaligenaceae bacterium
CCGCCGCCCGGCGGGCCGAGGGCTGTATGAAGGACGCGGTCACGAAGTCCGGCGAAGCCGCCGTTCATCTGATGCGTCAGGCGGCCGCGCGGCTCGACGACGCGGCCGCCCGGCTCGGCGAAACTGGCAACCCCTCGCGATAACGGACCCGGTCATGCCCACCGTGCCCGCGACGCCTGGACCCTCTTCAGCCGGGCCGCCGCCGGGGACCACGCGGCGATCCCCGTGACGGCGGCCGAAGCGAAAGCCCTCGACGCGGCCGGCGTGTTCGACCCCGTCGCCCGCCGGCTGGCCGTGTGGCGCAGGTCCGCCCTCCTCCTCGCCGCGGTCGGCACCCTCACCTCCTCCGCCGTCGGCGTCGGCGGCGGGCTCGGGTCGGGGGCGGACGTCCTCACCCCGCTCGGCGTGGCCCTCATCAGCTACGTCCTGCCGCTCTCCACGTTCGCGATCCCCTTCGGCGCGATCTGGGCGGCCGTCCGGTACACCCGCCCGGCGCACTCGTCGCGGTTCCTGCTCGCCGCCGGGGCCGTCTCCGTCGGCGTGCCCCTGGGGGTAATGTTCGTCCCGATCGAGTACCTCGCCGAGATGGAGTTCTCCGCGGACACCCCGCCGGAGGTGCGGGCCGCGGCCCTCCTGGCGGTCCGCACGCTGGTCGGCCTGATGTTCTACGCGGCGCTGGTCCCGACGGTCCTGTCCCTGATGTCCGCCGTCGCGCGGGCCAGCGTGCAGGTGAAGCTGTTCCTGCCGGAATCGGTCGTCCCCGGCTGGGGGCTCGTCACCAGCGTGCCGCTGTCCGTGCTGCTGACGCTGGCGGCGTTCGTCCTCCTGTACCACGCCGCCGGGAACGTGCTGCTCCTCGCGGGGGTGCTGCTCGCGATCGGGGCCCCGCTGCTATACCTCACGAAGTTCGAGGACCTGACCCGCCCGGTGACGCCGGCGGTCGCGAACCGGCTGACCCACGTCGGGCACCTGGTCACGGCGGTGACGGCGGTCGGCGGCGGGTTGGTGCTCGCGTTCCTGCTGACCCAGCACGTCTTCGGGAAGCCGATCGTGTCGCTCGCGGGGGAAGGCTGGTACCGGCCGTGGTCCGGGGAACTCGTCGCGAAGGTGGCGGAATACCTGGGCCGCTCGCTGTTCCTGACGGTGCTGTTCGCGGACCTGCTGGTGCGGATGACCCTGTCCGTGTGGCTGGAGGAACGCACCTTCACCCGCGGCGACCGGGCGGCGGGGTACGACAAGATGATGTGCGGCCTGGCCCTCGTCGCCGCGTGCGATCACCTTTCGTCCGAGGTCCGGCGGCAAACGATGCAGGTGACATGCAAAGTCGATCTTCCGGCTCAGGGCGCGTCCGGCAACGCCACCCGCGTCGGCACCCGGAACGTTTCGTGACACTTGTTGCAGACGTTCGCCAACTTCGCCATCCCCGCCCGGGCGGCGACGTAGTCCTTCTCCCCGGCCGCCTTCGCCAGTTTCGTGCCCGCGTCCCGCAAGTCCTGGGACCGCGACAGCCACGCGTCCTGGGCCGCCTTCCCCTGCGGCGGCCGGAGCATCAGCAGGTTGCCCGACTCCGCGATGAGCAGGCCCTGCCCGCGGGCGAACTCCCAGGCGTCCGCGTCGGCCGGCTTCTGGCGGAACATTTTTCCGAGCCCGTCGAAGTTCGGCTTGGTCAGCCCCACCATCAGCAACTTCGTTTCGGCGACCGGCTCCAGCTTCGGCGCGACCGCCTCCGACCGCGGGGCCTGCGACCGCGACGCAGGGGCGACGCCGAACAACGCACACGCGACCAGGAGGGAACGGGTCACGGGCAGCCTCCCGGCGGGCAAGGTGGGGGCGGGCTTACGGGGACAGTCTTTTCCGGAACGTCGAGCCAGATCTCGTCGCCCACGACCCGGACGGGGTACCACCCGGTCTTCACCCGCGGGTTGTCGGCCCACGCCCCGTCGGAGAGGCGGAACCGCCAGTAGTGCCAGGGGCACGTCACGATGCCGTCCTCGACCGGGCCGCCGGACAGGGACGCCCCCGCGTGCGGGCACAGGTCGTCGATCGCGTAGTAGTGGCCGCCCACCAGGAACACCGCGACGTCGCGGTTGTTGACCTCGACGAGCGTGTTCCCCCCCTCGGGGATGTCGCCCACCTTCGCCACGAACACCGTCTGGGCCACGGAACACCCCGCCGTCGGATCGGAACCCGCCTTAGAGCAATGGTACACCGGAATCGGAAGGAGCGGAAGCGGTCGGAGAGGGGAGCCGCCAGAAGTGGTACGGTCAGGTGTCGGGAGGGTCAAGCCGCTTCGGCGAAGACCCACCCGACGGGGTGATTGTGGTTGACGCTGATGTTGCCGGTCAGAACCTACATCACGTACACCGGTTCCCACAGCTTCGCGTTGCCGACGGGAACTTCGTCCGGTTCCGGGTCGGCGGGCGGGAGCGGGCGGTGTTCCATCGTCTTGTCCATCTTGAAGGAGCCGGTGTCCTTCGCCGGGTCGAAGACGTGGGCGCCCTCGGTGTCGGTGCGGAGCTGGCCGTCGGCCATCTCGAACACCTTGTCCGCGAACGGGACGAGGCGGTGGTCGTGGGTCACGACGAGGACCGTCGCCCCGTTCGACCGGGCCGTTTCCGTGAGCAGTTCGATCACCTGCTGGCCGTTCTCCCAGTCCAGGGCCGACGTCGGCTCGTCTGCGAAGACGAACGACGGGTTCTTGACCAGGGCCCGGGCGATCGCGACCCGTTGCTTCTCCCCGCCGGACAGTTCCGTCGGCCGGAGGTGGGCGCGCTTCGAGAGGCCGAGTTGCCCGAGAACGCGGTCCGCCCGCCGGGTGGCCTCCCGCGGGGTCACGCCTTCGCCCCAGCGGAGGACGACTTCCAGTTGCTGCCGGGCCGTCAGGGCGGGGAACAGGTTGTACCCCTGGAAGATGTAACTGCAGTGCCGCAGGCGAAATCGCTCCAATTCCCGCTCGGACATCTTCCAGACATCCTGACCGAGCGAGCGGACCCGGCCGGTGTCCGGCCGAAGCAGGGCCGAGATGACGGCCAGCAGGGTCGACTTGCCGCTGCCGGACGGACCCATCAGCAGGTTCATCTCGCCCTTGCGGAGGGTGATCGCGACGTCTTGCAGGGCATAAGTTTGCGTCGAGCCGGTGCCGAACGACCGGGACAGGCCGGACGCTTCGAGCGTCACCGCTTTCCGGACGGTCGTCGTCGGGGCGGGGGCAGATTCGGTCGCACGGGCGGTGAAGTGCTTCAGGAGGGGCACCTTGGAAAGCAAGCTGGGCATCGTCGTCTCCAAACAATCAAACCAGGGCTCGGGTCCGCGGGGACGGCTGGCCGTCGCGCCGCACGGGTGGGTTTCAGAGTGGGGAGACCCTCCTCGACCAGTCCGACCGCCGACGTGAGCCATTCCAGAAAGAAACAGCAAAACGGGGCGGTCTTGCGCCTGACTTATGCTCCGGTTGCGAATGACTCTGAATTGATTATCCAGATTCCGCGGGCGTCCGGCACCCCAATGGGGGAAAATCCTCAACTTTATCCACCACTCGGCCGAACCGGACTGGCCAGAACCGTCTAGTTTGCACATCTGGCACAAGCCCATTCCCCGTTCTTATCGGAACTTGGGGCGAACGAAGTTGACGGAAGTGGGCGCACGCAACTTGCTTGGAGATTTTCTGTCGGGAGTGATAAAACGAAAAAATGACGCCCCCCGGACCCGCGACGCTCGCCGACTTACGCCCCCTGCTCGCGGCAGCGGACGGCTGGGCCGGCCTACGCGCCGCGATCACGGCGGGGAAAAGCGGAGCCATTGACGGGGCCTGGGGGTCGGCGGCAGCCCTTGCAGTGGCAGCACTTGCGGCGGATTCACCCGGCCCGGTGCTCGTCGTCGTGCCGGGGCCGCAGCTCGTCGGCCCGTGGACGGAAGACCTCGCCGGGTTCGCGGGGGAACGGCCTTCGGTCTTCCCGGCGAACGAAAGCTGGCCGCCGAGCCCCGTCCGGGGGCGAATTTCGCCGGAAACCTCGCACCGGCTTCGGGTTCTGCAAGAACTTCTGCACGCTTCGCCGAAGATCATTCTGACCGCGATTGCCGGGGTCATCCAACCCGTCCCACCCCGATCCGATCTTGCGGCGAACGGCCGACGGTTGACCGCTGGGAAGACGGCCGACCCGGACGAGCTCGCAACCTGGCTGGTGGCCAACGGTTACAAGCGCGTCGAGGCCGTCGAGTTCCCCGGCGAGTTCGGCCGACGCGGCGGGATTCTCGACGTCTTTCCCCCGGACACGCCCGACCCCGTGCGGTTCGAGTTCTTCGGGGACGAACTGGAGTCCATCCGCACGTTCGCGGCCGAGTCGCAACGCAGCCTCGGGAAACGAGATGCGATCACCTTACTCTCGGTCAGCCGCGAGGCGACGCCGAGGGTTGCAGCGCCCGCGCACGGCGTCGCCTCGCGGCTCACCCACGCCCATCTGATCGACTATTTACCCCCGAACGCGGTCGTCGTGCTCGTCGAACCGGCGGAACTGAAGGAGCACGGAAAACTCTTCTTCGAGCGCGTCGGCGACCCGACCGGGCTGTTCACCGTCGACGCGACGTTCGCTCACCTGATGCAACGGCCGACCGTGACGGTCACGGCGATGCCGCGGCCCTCGGTGGAGGCGACCGCCCACCTGCGCGTCGAGTCGGTCGAGCGCTTCAGCGGCAACGTCCAGCGGGTGCGGGACGAACTCGACGCCGTCGCGTTGACGGAGCGGGTGCTGATCGCGTGTCAGACGGACGCCGAAGTCCACCGGCTGACCGAGGTGCTGAAGGCGGGCAAGCTCGCGGAGTCGCAGCGGCTGAGCCTGGTGACGGGGCACGTGAGGGCGGGGTTTCGGCTGGTGGGGTTGATCGGAAGCAACCCCTCCCCCGGCCCCTCCCCGAAACGGAGAGGGGAGAAAACCCATTCTGACTCCCCCTCTCCGCTCCGGGGAGGGGGCGGGGGGGAGGGGTTGCCTTCTACCGGCATCGTCGTCCTCGGCAGTCACCAGATCTTTCACCGCGAACTGTTGCCTGCCGGCGTCAAAGCCCCCGGTACGAAGGCGTCCAGCCGCCGTGTCGAAGGCCGGGCGATTGACTCGTTTCTCGACCTGAACGAAGGCGACTACGTCGTCCACATCGCCCACGGCATCGCCCGCTTCCGTGGGATGCACATGCTCGAAAAGGGATCCGCCCCGGACGCTGGCCTGCTCGATGATGAACCGACCAAGAAGCGGACAAAAGCGAAGGACATTCTCGAAGAGAACTTGATCCTCGAATTCCGCGACGGCGTCTTCCTGTACGTCCCGGCGTCGCGGATCGACCTTGTCCAAAAATACGTCGGCGGGGCGCACTCCGAACCGGAACTGTCCAAGCTCGGCGGCACGTCGTGGGGGCGGAAAAAGGAAAAAGTCGCCGACGCCGTCCGCGACATGGCCGCCGAGATGATCCAGATTCAGGCGGTGCGGGCGTCCTTGCCGGGGTTCGCGTTCCCGGCGGATTCGGACTGGCAGACCGAGTTCGAGGGCACGTTTCCGTTTCAAGAGACGCCCGACCAGCTGTCCGCGATCGGCGAGATCAAGGGGGATCTCGAATCGGCCCGGCCGATGGATCGACTGCTGTGCGGTGACGTGGGCTATGGCAAAACCGAAGTCGCCGTCCGCGCCGCGTTCAAGGCCATCGACAACGGCAAGCAAGTCGCGGTGCTGGTGCCGACGACCGTCCTCGCGGAGCAGCACTACCGCACGTTCACGCAGCGGCTCGCCGAGTACCCGTTCGCGGTGGAGGTCGTCAGCCGGTACAAGTCCGCCCAGAAGCAGAAGGAGGTGCTCAAGCGCGTCGCGGCCGGGGGCGTGGACATCGTCATCGGCACGCACCGGCTCACGTCGAAGGACGTGAAGTTCAAGGACCTCGGCCTCGTCATCATCGACGAGGAGCAACGGTTCGGCGTCGAGCACAAGGAACGGCTCAAGCAGTTCCGGGCGATGGTCCACGTCCTGACGATGTCGGCAACGCCGATCCCGCGGACGCTGCACGGGGCGCTGCTGGGGGTGCGCGAAATCTCCAACCTGGAGACGCCGCCGCCGGACCGGGTGCCCGTCGAGACGCGGATCGTCCGGTGGGACGAGGGGCTGATCCGCAACGCGATCCTCCGGGAGATGAACCGCGGCGGGCAGGTGTACTTCGTCCACAACCGCGTCCACGACATTCTGGACGTGAAGGCGAAGCTCGAAATCCTCGTGCCGGAAGCGAAGGTCGTCGTCGGCCACGGCCAGATGGCGGACGGCGAGCTCGAGAAGGCGATGGTCCAGTTCGTCCACAAGGAAGCGGACATCCTCCTCGCCACGACGATCATCGAGAGCGGCCTGGACATCCCGAACGCGAACACCATCTTCATCGACGAGGCCGACCACTACGGCCTCGCGGACCTGCACCAACTCCGGGGGCGGGTCGGCCGCACGTCGACGCGGGCTTATGCGTACCTCATCGTGGACGCGCACAAGCTCGTCACCCCGACGGCGGCGAAGCGGCTGAAGGCCATCGAGGAGTTCACCGACCTGGGTTCCGGCTTCAAGATTGCGATGCGGGATCTGGAAATCCGCGGGGCCGGGAACATCCTCGGGGCGGAGCAGAGCGGCCACATCGCGGCGATCGGCTACGAGATGTACTGCCAGCTGCTCGAAAACGCGGTGCGGCAGTTGAAGCAGCAACCGCCGCGGGTCGCCGTGGAGGTGAACGTCGACCTGCCGTGGCCCGCGTTCCTGCCGCGGGACTACGTCCCCGGTCAGAAGCTCCGGATCGAGGTCTACCGCCGACTCGCCCGGCTTCGCGATGCGGCCAAACTGGACGACTTCCGCCAGGAACTCCGCGACCGCTACGGCCCGCCGCCCGAGCCCGCCGAGTGGCTGCTGAAGACGACCGAGGTGCGGCTGGCGTGCGTCCGCTGGCAGGTCTCCGGCGTCCACCGCGACGGCCCCGACCTCGTGTTCGCGTACCGCAGCGTGAAGAAGGCGAAGCAACTCGCCGAGGCGAGCCGCGGCCGGCTGAAGGTGGTCGACGAGAAGACGCTGTACCTGCGGCTGAAGCCGGGCGAGGATTCGCCGGACGAAATGTACTCGCTCCTGAAGCGCGTCCTCCGCGGCGACACCACGTCGGCGACGTAAGACTCGGGAGCGGTTCGATTCCGGTTCCGGGCGAGCGGAGGCCGTCACCCGCTCGACGGTCGATTCGCTCACCCGCAGGCCGCACAACTTGGGCAGCGTCCTCCCCCGGTGTGGAGGGGGCGGTCGGGAAGAAGGATGAAGCGATCGGACACGGGCGTGGGAAAATTCTTTTCCCGCGAGTTCACAGGTTCTTCACGCATCTCCCTTCTCTGGTCGGCACTATGGATGAGGTTGGTTCCCCGCCCGGACGGACCACCTCATGACGCCGCGCTCCGACTTCCCTGGGCTCATCACCCGCGTTCAGCGGAGGGACCAGGACGCCGCGACGATGTTGGTGCGACTGCTCTGGCCCGGCCTCCAGGCGGCGGTGCGACACCGATTGAACCGGTGGGGCTTCGTGCAACTGCTCGACCCGGAGGACATCTGCCAGGGGGTGTTCGCGGAGTTCTTCGAGCGGATCCGGCAGGGCAAGGTCGCGTTGGACGACCCGGCGAGTGCCGCCCGGTTCCTCAACAAGATCGCGCGGAACCGGGTGCTGGACGAGGTCCGGAAGGTGCTCACGATCCGCCGCGGCGGGGCGAACCGGGCGGCGACGAACGCGGACGTGTGCCTGGACGGGGTTCCATCGAACTCCGGCACCCCGTCGGCGGCCGTCAGTTCGGACGAGTTGATCCGCCTCGTGTACGACCGGCTCGCCCCGGACGAGCGGGAACTGGCCGTCCGCCGGTCGCAGGGGGACGATTGGCAGCTGATCGCCGACCAGTTGGGCGGCACGGCCGAGGCGCTGCGGAAGAAACTCACCCGCGCGTTCGAGCGGGTTCTCGAAGAACTCAACGGCCCGCCGCGCAAGCCCGACCCGCGGCCCCCGACCCGACGCTGACCCCCGGCGCGCTACGGGTTCCGGTGAAGGAGGCCGTTTCCCACGAACTTCACTCCTCTCCCGCCTGACGGCGGCACAATCGGATCGTTCGTAGTTCCTGCAGGTGCTCCCACCGCTGTTCCACTCGTGCTTCCTCCGCCGGAATGCCACCATGCAGACCCCCGTGAAGTTTTCCGCCGACCAGTTGGGCGCTCACCTCGTCGAGATGAGCATCCTCACGGCCGCGCAGTGGGACGCCGCCCTGTCACGCGCGGGCGGCCCCGCGCACCTGGGGGCCGCGCTCGAAGCCCTCACCCGGACGCCGGCGTGCTGGGCGACCGAAGCGGCGGCCGAAGCCGTCGGGTACGGGCGGCCGCTCGCCCTGACCCCGTTCCAGGTGGCGCAGCTCGTCAAGGCGGACGGCGACTACGCCAAGCTCGGCCGCCTCTTGCGGTGGAACGACTACCTGCTCCTCGACGCCCTCGGCAAGGGCGGCATGGGCGTCGTCTACAAGGGGTGGGACCTCTCGAACCGGCGGTACGTCGCGATCAAGCGGACCCACCGCGAGGGGGCCGAGGCCCGCAAGCGGCTCCGCCGGGAGGCGGCCCTCCAGAAGCACCTCGACCACCCGAACATCGCCAAGCTCTACGGCCGGGAGAAGCTCGGACCCGCGGACCTGCTCGTGCTCGAATACCTGCCGGGGCTCCCGCTCAACGACCTCGTCGCGAAGCGGAAGAAGGAGGGCAAGACGCTGCCGTGGGCGTTCGTCGCGGAGATCGGCGTCGACCTGCTCGACGCCCTCGACCACGCCCACGGGCGGAACCCGAAGGGGCTGACCGTCGTCCACCGGGACATCAAGCCGGCGAACGTCATGCTGATGAAGGCGAAGCAGGCCGCCGGAGGCGAGAAGTACGTCCCGAAGCTCCTCGACATGGGGCTCGCGAAGTCGGTCGGGGAGCCGTCCGCGAAGAACGTCGCGGCCCAGTCCCTGGCCGAAGGGCTGACCGAGGCGTTCCAGATCCTCGGCACCCCGGAATACATGCCCCCGGAACAGTGGGCCGGCGGCGGGTCGGCCATCCCCGAGTCCGACACCTACGCCCTGGGCGGCACGCTGTACTTCGCCCTCACCGGGCAGCACCCGTTCCCGTGCCAGTCCGGCCTCGGGAAGATGGCCCTGATCGCGCAGCTGTCGGAACTCCACGCCAAGGCCGAGCGGCCGTCGGTCGCCGAGTCGCGGCCGGACGTCCCCGCCGAGTTCGACCGGGTGATCCGGCAGATGCTGGCCGTCGCCCCGAGTTACCGGGGGAAGGTGTCCGACCTGCGGGAACAGTTGCGGGGAATCCTCGCCGCCCCCCGCACGTCGCCGCGGAGTGCCGTCAAGCCGTCCGGCGGCACCGCGGGGCCGGCCCGGTCGAGCGGGAGCTGGGGCCGCACGTCGGCGAGCACGCCGGGCTCGTCGCTGTTCGACACCCGCGGGTCCGGGAGCTGGTCGTCCCCCCGCGTCCCGAGGCCGCCCGCCGACGAACCCCACCCGCTCGCCCCCGGTCAGACGACTTCCATCTACGGACTGTCCGCCCCGGACGCCCCGCCGGTGTCTCCGGAGACCCTGCTCAAGCCCCCGCGGTCGACCGAACCGCTGTCTCTCAACAACGTGTCGGCGACCGCCCAGTCGGTGCGGTCGTCTGCCAGGGGGCTGTTCGACGACAGTACCGTCGGGAGCCGCAAGCGGAGAGCCTTGTGGGACACCCTTTTGGACCGGGCGAAGCAAGTCGTTCGCCCGCAGGAGAACCCGCTGCCGCTGCTGGCCGCGCTCGCGATGATCGCACTCGCGGGCTGGGTCGGCGGGACGGCGTTTGCCCTGTTTTGCGGGGTTCTGGCCGCCATCGGCATCGGGTTCGCGTTCGTCTTCACTCAGCCGGGCGAGTGACGCGGTCGATTGTGTCGAACGGATGAAGTTCCCGCGTTTCCCGAGAACCCGTATTGCACTCGCGTCGGTACGAACTAGGTTCATGAACAGACGGCGGCTCGCTTCCGCCGGACCGTCGGCCTCCTCGCCGCCGACCGCACAATACCCCTGAAACCCGACTCCCCCTTTCCCCGCGCGGGCGGCACGGAGGGCACTTTCCATGCGGACACCTCTTCACGCCCGGTCCTTCGCGGGGGCGGGTCTTCTCGTGGCGTTCGTCGCGGCGGCCGGGCTCGCCGCCGACCCCCCGCCCGCCGAGTACTTCGAGATCTGGCACCAGCCGAAGGGGAAGCGGCTCGGGTTGTACTCCGAGGCCCCGACCAAGGCCAAGGCGGACGAGGTGGCCAAGGCGCTGAAGGTGCCCGGCGGCACGACCGAAGTGCGGGGGCCGTTCTTCCGCCCGGTGCCGGGGTCGAAGGACAACCCGTTCCGGGTGCCGAAGGGCCAGGTCACGTTCGACTCGGAAGGGACCGAGGGCGGCCGGTACCACACCCGCATCCCGCACGTCCCGTCCGACACTTCCGGGCTGACGATCGGGCGCGGCTACGACATGAAGGAGAAGACGAAGGCGCAGATCAAGAAGGACTTGACGGACGCCGGGCTCTCCGAGGCCGACGCCGAGGCCTACGCGGGGGCCGCCGGGCTCTCGGGGGAGAAGGCCCGTCAGTACATCACGGACAACAAGCTCGTCGAGATTACCCCGGAGCAGCAGGCGAAGCTCTTCGCGATCACCTACGCGGCGATGGAGGCCGACGTGCGGCGGATCTGCGACAAGGCCGACGTCGTGGAAAAGTACGGCGCGACCGACTGGGCCAAACTCGACCCGGCGATCAAGGACTTGCTGGTCGACCTCCGGTACCGCGGCGACTACACCTCCGGCACGCGGGCGAAGATCCAGGCGATGGTGGCCAGGAACGACGTGAAGGGGATTGCCGCGGTCATGGCGGACGAAACCTATTGGGTGACGGAGCGGGGCGTGCCCAAGGACCGCTACCTCCGCCGGAAGGCACTCATGGACCGGGCCGCCGCGGCGCTTCCGCCGCCCCCGAAGAAGTGATAAACTCGAGAGATTCTGTCCTGCCCTGCTCGGCATTACGGATAACAGGGTGCCGGGCCTCCGCTCGCCACTTAGCCCCGGACGCGACATGGAGACGCTCAACAAGTGGCACCGCGACGAGGCCGGGATGTCCTCCCTTCAGGTCATCCTGATCCTCGCGATCGCGGTCATCGTCCTGGCCCTGATCAAGGCGATGTGGTGGGACATCAAGAACTGGTTCACGATCGCCCTGTTCGGGGTCGTGGATTTCGAGGGGACGTAGGGAGAGGGTGAAGCCCGGAGGTGGCGCGTCGCCCCGCCGGTTCAGGCCGTGCCCGCGGGCACGCATAGTTCTGTCGGTTCGCACCCCGTTGTTGCTTCTCACAGGAGAGTCCGATGAAGAGCCTCAAGTCGTTCCACAAGGACGAGCGCGGGATGGAAGCGCTCCAGGTCATCCTGATCGTCGCCATCGCGGCGATCGTGCTCGCCCTCTTGAAGTTCGCGTGGCCGAGCATCAAGACGTGGTTCGTGGACAACGTCCGCAACGTCCTCGGGTTCGGCGACTCGACCGGCGGCGCGACCCAGGGCACCCTCGAGTAACGTCGTCCCCGATCGGTGCCGCCCGCGCCGGGCGGCACCGGCCCGTCCGCCTTCCCCGGTGGTTCGATGTCGACGGTCGCCACGAATCCGGTCGAACCTCCAGCCGCCGCCCCGGACACGACCCCGTGGCCGGTCTGGGCGTGGTACGCGGCCGCGGCGTTCCCCACCGTCCTCGCCGCCCCGTGGCTGTACCTCGTCGCGGGACAGGGTTTCCCCGTCCCGTTTTCGTCGCTCAACGGTCTGATTCTCGCCGCGCTGCTGGTGACGGTGTCCGTCACGGACCTGATCTGGTGGCGGATCCCCAACTGGGCGACGTACACCGCGGTCGTTTGGGGGACCGCCTTCCACGTCGTCGTGGCCGTGGCCCCCGCCGACCCCGTGAGCCTGCCGACCCTGCAGGGGTGGGTGTCGGCGACCCCGAAGCAGTGGCTCACCGCCGTCGACCCGGACGTCGGCCTCGCCGGGTGCCTGCTCGGCGGGCTCGTGGTCAGCCTGCTGTGGTGGGTGTTCGACAGCGGCGGCGGGGACATGAAACTGATGGCCGCCGTCGGCACGCTGGTCGGGATCGACCGGGCGTTCTCGGCCATCGCGATCGGGTTCGTCGTCGCGGCGGTCGCGGCCGCCGTCTGGATCGTGTGGGTGTCCGGCCCCGCGGGGTTCGTCGACAAGTCCCAGGTGCAGAAGCGGACGCCGATGGCCCCGTTCTTCGCCGTCGGCACGTTTCTGTTCCTGCTGTACCCCGGCTGATTCGGAGGGAACCTCATGCGGCTCCGCCGTCCCCGTCGTCCCGCCCTCGCCGCCCTGGAGGTGGTGTTCGTCACCGCGATCGGCCTGCCGATCGCCGGGTTCCTGTACTTCACGTTCGAGCGGGCGCTGGACCAGTTCTGGTTCGCCCTGGGGAATGCGGTCGGAATTCCCTTCATGTGACGGAGTGCCGCCGTGGATCTGCTGGAACTGTTTCGCGGGGTGGAAGGGGTCTGGGCCGCGTGGGCCGTCAGCCTGGCGGTTTTGGTCCGCGGGCTGACGCGCGCCCGGCCCGCCGGACGCCGCCCGGCCTTGCTGGCCCTCGCCCGGTGCGACCGCGGGGCGTCGTACTCCCTCGCTTACGTGTTCGTCGTCCCCATCTACTTGCTGTTCCTGTGCGTCGTGGTCGAGACGAGCATGCTGCTGGTCGCAAAGGTCGGCACCATGTACGCCGCCCACGCCGGGGTGCGGTCGGCGGTCGTGTGGCAGTCCGCCAGCCACAAGGACGGCCCCGACGTCCGCGGGGCGCGGATCCGGCAGTCGGTCCGCACCGCGATGGCCCCGTTCGTGAGCAACCGCCGGTCGGACATCGCCCCCACGGACTTCCGTTCCCTCGGCGACGTCGTGCCCACCAACAACTGGCTCTACCCGAACCAGCTGTCCGGGCTGCGGAACGGGACGTCCACGGAACTGCCGGACCTCGACGGCGTGGTCGTCGAGACCGCCGAGTTCACCGCGGTGTACAAGCTGTACGAACGAGGCAGCGCGGGTCAGAACCCGGCGGCGAACCGGAGCTACTCCCGGACCGAAGCCCCGCTCGCGGTGATGGCGACCAAGTACGCGAACGCCTCGTTCCGGACGACGCTGAAGGTGAACGACGTCTCCGTCGACGAGTTGCCGACCCGGCCGTGGCCGGCGGGGGAACCGGTCTCGGTCGCCGTCACCTACCGGGCCCCGTTCTACATCCCCGGTGCCCGCAAGTTCCTGACCCGCGGCGGGCTGCCCTGGATCGAGATCACCTCGAAGGCGACGTTGCCGAACGAAACACCGGTGTCCGCCGACGGCACGCTCGGAATCAAGTACCAATCCCGGTGACCCCATGCCCCGCCCCCACGACCCCGGACCGGACCGCGAGCGGAACTTCTTCACCGGCCGGGAAGAAGGGATGATCTCGCTCGTCTCGCTGTTCGCGGTGCTCGGCCTGCTGCTCTTGTTCGGGCTGTTCGCCAACGTCGGGCGGACGGCGACCCGCAAGGTGGAGACCCAGAACACCGCGGACGCCGCCAGCCTGGCTGCCGCCAACGAGATGGCCCGGGCCATGAACTCGTTCACCGCCGCCAACCACCTCATGGGCGAGTTGACCGCCCTCTGCGTCCTCCACCACGGGTTCGGCGGCGACGTGCTGGACAAAGATCCGAACCTGGAGCCGCGGAAGAAGAACACCTTCTCCGGCGTGCCGGGGGCCGAAGGGGGCGACGTGAACACGTTCGTGGGGGTGACGTTCAACCTCGCCAAGGCGTTCTGCAACGCGAGCTCGATCCCGATCAAGCCCTACGAACAGGCCTACGAAGAGGTCTACAAGAAGCAGCAGAACAAGACGATCACCGGCGGCGCGATCGGGGACTCGCACACCCGGCTGAAACAGGTGCTGACCTGGGCCTACGCCGCCCACGCGGTGGCCGGGCTGCTGTGGCTGATCGCCGACGTCGTGCAGAACATCCCGATCATCGGCACCGCGGTCGCCATCGTTTTGAAGATCGTCGCCGGGATCATCGCCGCGTCCGCCTTCGCCTTCGAACTGAAGTGCTGGCAGGAAATGCTGGTACTCCGCGGGCTGAAGCTGATGGCGGTCGGGCTCTATTTCACGCTCAAGATGCCGCTCATGGGCAAGGGGGGGATCCCCGGCCTCATCTCGGCCCTCGGCAACCCGACCGCCTCGTACTCGACCGCGGTGTTCGCCCAGACGCCGCTCCAGATGGACAAGGCGGTCAAGGGGGTGAGCGAGCGGAACAACGCCCCGGCCACCACCTACCCGCCGTTCGCGGCGAAGCAAGCCGCCGCCGTCGCCGAAGCGGGGGCCGCCGCGGCCGACAACGACCTCGACGTGCCGGTCGCGGGGATGCCCGTCCACCGGGACCAGTCGAAGCCCCCGGCCGAGACCGCGGACTACTCCCGCCGCGCGCCGAACAACGGCATCCCGAACCCCCCCGTCCTCGGGGACAACAGCTACGTCCACGACCACGAGGCGTACACGTCCCTGCTCACGAGCAACCGCAACCGGCCGCTCAAGCAGTGGCGCGAGTCCCAACTGGTGCGGGCGACGACCCCTTGGGTTCAGTACTGGCGGGTGCCGTTCCTCCGCTTCGGCGAGGACGCCCTCCTCCTGTCCCGGTTCAAGTGCTTCTACTGGGACCGCACCGACGAGTTCACCCTGAAGCTGACCGCCCGGTTGCACCTCGGGAAGGCCCTGCCGGACGACTCGGGGAACAGGTTGTTCGGCGTCCGGCCGCTCGTGATGAAAGGGTGGCAGCCGAACGCGACGCCGCAGAAGGGCAAGGAGGACTGGACCAAGGCGACCGGCAGCGCGCGGGCCGACGAACTGTTCGGCACCGTGGCGTTCGCGGACCGGCCGACGCTGCCGATGACGTCCGGCCGCATCTTCCGCCAGCCGAACCCGGACGGGCTCACGGCCTACGCCCAGGCGATGGTGTACAACGCCAACCCGCAGCGGGACTCGTCGCCGAACGGGTTCCAACCCCAGATTGGGTGGGACACGCTGAACTGGGAGAACGCCGTCCGCGAGTTCCCCGGCCTGCGGCCGAACGACGACTCGTACCCGGTGCCGGACAACGTCGCGGAGCCGCGGGTCCGGATCAACTGGCAGGCGAAGCTGGTTCCGGCGTCGCGGCTGAACGAGCCGGCCTTCCTGGCGGCCGCCGCCGCCGGGCTGTACGGCCCGCCGATCCAGCGGGTGAGCCCCGCCTTCCTGCTCGACCGCCCGATCACCAAGACCCACTAACCCGGAGTTCCCGTGGCACGGCCGACCCGCCCGCACGTCCGGGCTGCCCGCACCGGCATCGCGACGCTCGAGTTCATCTTCGTCTTCCCGATCCTGCTGTCGATCGTGGCCGCGATCATCCTGATCGCGCGGGCCGACGTCCACAAGATCGCGGTCGCCACCGCCGCCCGGAACGACGCCTGGCAGAAGCGGCCCGACGCGAACCCCGGCGACGTGCTGAAGTTGCTGAACGACCCGGCACAGAGCGAGATCACCGGCCGGAGCCGGTCCGTGGTGCCGCGGAGTTCGATCTTCGCGGGCGAGTTCACGGCGGACGGTCGGAACATCGCGACCGGCCGGCCGTGGGACCGGAAGGACTTGCGGTTCCGGCCCGGCCAGTTGCACCTCGTCCCCCACGAGGCGGAACTCGCCCTGATCGTCGACAACGTGCCCGGCCTGGGGGCGTTCCTGAGCACCGGCATGACCCTCCTCACCGCGGTCATGAGCCCGGACCGCAACTTCGTGATGCAAACCGCCGCTGCCGTCGGCCGCATCGCCAATGTCGCCATCCGGGCCGCCGGCATCGCGCTGTACCTGCTGAGTCGGCCTCTGGGTGCGGTTCTGGACGTGTTCGAGTTCGCCATCGACCTCCTCGACCTCATCCCGTTCCCGAGCCGGTCCGTCCGGCGGATGATCCGATACCTCAAGAACGTGGTCCGGCTGATCCGGTACGGGCTCGACGTGTTCGACAACTTGTATCAGGCGTCGAAGGGCCGGCCGGGGGTGTGGTTCGGCGTGCCCAGCTGGTTCAACCAGGACTTCCGGACCAGCCCCTAACCCCGGCCGCGGCCATGACACCGACCCCCGAGCCCCCCGCGCCGCCGGTCGCTCCCGCGCCGGCCGTGGCCCCACCGCCCGCCCCGGAGCGGCCGGCCTCGCTGCTGCTGAAGAGCTTCGTGAAGGCCGTGCGGCTCGTCATGATCCTGGCCATCCTCTTCTGCGGGTGGTGGCTCGTCGACCTGTACCGAAGCCTGTTTCCGTCGGAACTCCTGCCGGTCCCGACGACCCCGGCCCCGACCGAGGGGTTCGCCGGCCCGGCCGTGTTCGCGACCGCGGCACTGGCCGACGGGTCGTGGTCGGTCGGCGACAGCGGGTGGTCTCTGAAGCGGGTCGAAGTGGCCCCGGCGGACCTTCCGCGACACGTCGAAGCCACGGGCGACCCCGTCCCGGCCGACCGGCCGCCGACGCCGTTGGAGGCCGAACTCGTCGCCCTGTTGCGAACCGCCGGGGCGACCGTGCGGGAGCAGTCCGGCGTCCGCGTCTACTCGCTGATGCTCCGGAAGGCCCAGGTCCGGGTTGCGACGCAACCGCTCGGGGGGTTCGAGCGGGTTCGGCTCGTGCAAGCGGTCTGGACCGCCCCGGCCGGGTTCAACGTCTTCGAGATGCGGCCCGCGCCGCCGTCCCACGGGGACCGGGCGACGCCCCCGCTCCTGCCGCTGCCGGCGGGAATGGCGGTCGTCGCCCGGCGCTGGGCGGGAGACGGGACGTTGCTCGCCGAGTTCGTCGGCCCCGTGCCGGGCGACGCGGCCGACCCGACCGAGTGGCGGGACGCCGGGTGGACCCCGGACCGTACGACCGACGCCGACCGCGACGTCGGCCTCATGACTTACGCGAAGGGAGCGGAGCGGGTCCAGGTGTGGCGGGTGTCCCCCGTCGGCGGCACGACTTACCTGCTGCTGATCCGGGCCGTTGCCGAGCGGAGGTGAAGTCCAGCTATCAGCGCATCAATTCCAGCGGGCTCTTGATCAGCCCCGCGTCTTGCAGGTCGGGGAAGAACGTCGCCAGCGAGCCGGTCGACCGCAGCGGCCCGGTGCCGTCGCCGTCGCGGACGAACAGCGTCCGGATCGCCACCTCGCCGGTCTCCTCGTCCAGCCCCTCGAACTCGGAGATGTCGACGACGTACTTCGCCTTCCGCTTCAGCACGGTGCCGTCCTTCTGCGGAATCTCGACGGTGACGACGCGGAGTTGAACCACGAGGTCGATCGCGGACGCGATCATCCGGTTGATCGAACTCACCGGCAGTTCCGGGTTCGCCTCCAGGCACATGCTCTGGAGCCGCAACACCACATCGCCGGGGGTGTTGGCGTGCAGCGTCGTCAGGCTGCCGTCGTGCCCCGTGTTCATCGCCTGGAGCATGTACAGCCCCTCGGCCCCGCGGCACTCGCCGACGACGATGCGGTCCGGACGCATCCGGAGGGCGTTCTTGACGAGGTCGGAGATGAGCACCTCCTTCGACTTCTCGTCGTTGGAGGTCTTCTTCCGCGTCTGCATCGTGACGACGTGAATCTTCTGGAGTTGCAGTTCCGCCGTGTCCTCGATCGTGACGATGCGCTCCTTGTCCGGGATGAACATGCTCAGGCAGTTCAGGAACGTCGTCTTCCCGGACCCGGTGCCGCCGGCGACGAGGATGTTCCGCCGGTTGATGACGGCGGCCTCGATGAAGTTGCGGGCGGCGACGCTGATGGACTGGAACTTGTGGACGAGGTCCTCGATGTTCAGCCGCTTCCGCGGGAACCGGCGGATGGTCAGGGCCGGCCCTTTCAGGGCGAGCGACTTGTGGACGGCGTTCACCCGGCTGCCGTCGGCCATCATCGCGTCGAGCAGCGGCATCTCGTCGTTGAGCACCCGCCCGGCCTGGGCCGCCACCTTCTCGATGACGGATTGCGTGCTCGAATCGTCGAGGAAGCGGATCCCCGAGTCCTCGATCTGGCTGCCCTTTTCGATGAAGATGTGGTCCTTGTCGACAACCATGATTTCCGAAATCGTCGGGTCGTCGAGCAGGTCTTCGAGCGGGCCGAAGCCGTAGTTCAGGTCCTTGATTTCCTTCTTCACCCGCCGCAGGGCGAGGTAGCGGCGGGTCTGGTACGACGGCGCGTCGCGGTTCTTGAGGAGCTCGTACCAGTAGCCCCACATCTCGTCCTTGACCTTCTTCATCTTCGCGGTCAGGTCGTCGATCTTGTCGAGCCCCAGGACCATTTTCGCCCGCAGCACCAGCCGGGCGAGGTCGTCTTCCCGCTGCGGGTCGCGGAGGCGGAGTTCGGCCCAGGAGTCGAACACGTCCCGGCTGCGGAGCTTCTGGGCCTGTTCGCCGGCTTCTTCGCTCAGCTTGCGGATGAGTTCGGCCCGGACGCAGACGCCGGCGAGGTGGTTGCCGACGGGGGTGTGGGTGGAGTCGTCGGCCGGGAACTCGTTCCGATTCTTCGCCAGGTCTTCGATCCGGCGTTCGAGGGCGAGCAGGTACTCGCTGCTGAGTTCGTCCCCCTTCTCGATGCCGGGGCCGGTGAGCAGGCGGTTGAGTTCGCGGTGCAGGGAGACGACGAGTTCGGACGCCTGCCGGTCCATCCGCTGGGTGTCGTCGGCGCGGGTCTGGAGTTCCTCGCTGTCGAACTTGACGGTGATGAGGTACTCGGGCCGGTGCTCGAGCTTGACGACCCGGCCCTGGACCCGGACGAACTGCTTGGCCTCCCACGTCTTCGTCCGCTGCTCCCGCGCGCCGTCGTGCTCGACGACGGTGTCGACGACCTCGATTTCCCGGTCGTTGAAGTTCCAGAACTTCCAGCCCTTGCCGGACCCGTCGTTCTCGAACGCGCCGACCTCGCTGCCGACCATCGGGCTGGGGAGGAAGACGTCCGACTGCGGGTGGTTCCCCAACCGGACGGGGTTGCGGCCGGGCGGCACCTTCACGGTCTTGGTCCGCCGCGTGTTCAGGTCGATGATCTCGAACTCCACGGCCGGCCCTCCCGAACTTCCCCCCGCGGCCCGTCCCGACCGAGTC
This sequence comes from uncultured Alcaligenaceae bacterium, assembly GCA_964444365.1. GTDB lineage: Bacteria > Planctomycetota > Planctomycetia > Gemmatales > Gemmataceae > CAYUHJ01. Next base: position 19,205 of record CAYUHJ010000076.1, read on the forward strand.
CCGACCGAGGGCTACTTCCCGAGTTTGCTGTACGGGTATTCCACGCCGAGGACGGGGGACTTGTCCCCGCGGCGGCCGCGGGTCGCCTCTTCGAGGTCCTTCGCCCCCTGGTCCGCGAGTTCGCCGTTCCGCAACTTGACCGCCAGGACGATCACCCGGGATTCGTTCTGCCCGGACCCGGTCGGCTCGCCGAACCCGATCACCCGGAACGGGCCGACGACCCGGACGCCGAGCTTGCCGGGGACGGGCGTCTCGTCGTCGTCCCCCTTGCCCTGGATCAACACTACGACGTCGTCCCCGATCCGGACGCCGGGCACGACCTTGGCGGCGTTCACGGCGACGGTGAGGCTGGCCTCGCTGTCGCGGAGGTTCTGCTTCACGTCGCTTTCGGTCAGCCGCACGTCCGTGAACAGGATCAGTTCGTTCTTGATGACTTCCCGGTTGATCTTCCGGCCGAGGATCAGGCCGCGCTGCTCCCAGGGGATGGCCGACCGTAGGATTTCCTTGTCCGCCCGAACCGCCAGGGGCACGAGCATGGACGCCGTGACCGGGGTGCCGGCCTTGACGGTGTCGTTGACGGCGACGAGTTCGATCGGCTTGACGCTCGACCGGACGGCGAGGAAGTTGAACACCCCGGCGGCGATGCCGAGGCCGACCGGGATCAGGAACGCGAGCTTGTTCACGGCGGACGCTCCGGACGGTGAGGTGAGGGGAGTTTACGCCGTCAACGGGAGGGCGGACAGCAGGGGGGCGGGTCGGACTGGCTTGTCCGCGGTCGGAGGTTCGGGGATAATGTTCGGCGAAGGGGGACGGCAATGCCACTGCACGACTGGCGAGACGAGCGCCGGTGGGACGGCGTCCACCTCCTTTGGCTGGCTCAACTGCTGGACTGGGTTCAGCCCCGCTTGCCGGCCGGGTTCCGGGCTTGCGTGGGGTCGGTTCCGGCCCTCACCCTGGAAGCCAGTAACGGCAAACCGGACGTGACCGTCCGAGGTTGGCGGGAACCGACTCCGGCCGTGCTGAGCCCGACCGGCGGACGATCCCGGACTTCGCCGCCCAGATGAGGTACCTGTGCGACGAGAGGTACCCGGACGCGTCGGTGATCCGGGTGGTCCCGGACAACCTGAACACACATGCCTTCGGATCGTGATTCGCCACCGACCCGCCCGACGAGGCGTGGCGGTTGCGGCGGCGGCTGGAGTTCCCCTTCACCCCGAAGCGCCTCTTGGCTGAACACGGCCGAGTGCGAGTTGAGCGTCCTGAGCCGCCAGTGCCTGAGCCGCCGGATATCGGACCGAGGCGAGTTGGCGGCCGAGGTGGGGGCGTGGGTAGCGGGCCGGAACGCCGCCGGGGCGAAGATCAACTGGACGTTCCGCGTGGCCGACGCCCGCCGCAAGCTCGCCCACTTATACCCACAGATTCCTCAGCGGTAAGGCACTCGTGCCCCGTCCAGACTATGTTTTCGGGTCGAGGCACTTCCGTTTCACCCTCGCTTTGTCGATGGTGAATCGCCAATCGACGGCGCGGTGCTTCGCGTTGACCCGGGTTGACCACGCGGCAATTTCGGATTGCGGCGTCGCGAGCTCGCCGGTTTCGTGCGAACCAGCGCGGCCTCGACGCCTTCGAGGACGAACGCTTGCCGGACGTTCTCGACCGTCCGCGTCCGGCAGCCGACCGCCTCGTGGATCGTGACGTCGTTCCACGCCGGCCCGTCCGCGTCGGCCGTGAGCACGATCGTCGCCCGCCGCAGTTTCTGCGACTGGCCCGTCTCCTTTTCGACGGTCGCCTCGAGAATCGCCCGGTCCTCGTCTGAGAGTCGCACGATATGCTTCTTGTTCAAGGGAACCTCCTTGTTGACCGCAGGTTCCCCAGAATCGAGGGGATCGGCAACCCGAAAGTTCAGCCGGGACAGGGCACTTTTCTGTTTCCGGACGCTTACCCGACGAACACTCCGCCGGCCAGGACGCCGCCGAACGGGTCGAGGTCCTCGAACGGCGTCGGCTCGGCGAACGGGGTCAGGCTGGTCGGCGGGTAGACGCGGACCCGGCTCGGTTCGCCCTCCCCGCTGCCGACCAGCACGGACGCGCGCCCGTCACCGAACAGGTACTTCGCGGCCACCCGGATGCCGCCGCGGGTGGCGTCGGAGTTGTTCACGAAGAAGTCCGCGAGTGGCGTTCCCAGCGCGACGGCGACGCCGGCGTCGACGGCGGTCTTGCCGTCCAGCACGAGCACCCGCGGGCCGCCGCCGGGGCCGCCGCCGAAGATGAGGTCCGCGAACCCGTCGCCGTTCACATCGCCGGCCGCGACATACACCCCGTTCGCGAGCGTCGGCTCGAACACGAAGAAGTCCGGGACGAGCCGGTCGAGTTGCCCGGTCAGGACGTCGGCCCCGTCGTAAATCGCGACCCGGGGTCCGCCGCCGAACCCGGCGGCGACGATCAGGTCGAGAACGCCGTCGCCGTTCACGTCGCCGACGGCCGGCCGGGCCCCGCCGCGGAACGCCGCGTCGTCGATCCCGAGGAAGTTCGCGCGAAGGGTGACCCGGCTCCCCGTGACGGAGTAAATGCTGACCCGCGGGCCGCCGCCCTGGTCGGGGGTGACGACGACCTCGGCCTTGCCGTCGCCGTCGAAGTCGCCGGCCGCGACGAACCCGCCGCCGGTGAAGTTTTCGCTGCCGGCGAACGGGGACGTCGGGGCGACCAGGACCGTCCGGAAGTCGGTCCCGCTGACGACGGCAAACTTCACCGGGGTTCCCGGCCCGGTGACGAGGATGACGTCGTCCACGCCGTCGCCGTTCACGTCGGCCACCGCCGTGCGGACGTTGATCCCGCGAACGCCGAACGGGTCGACGGTGGCCACCTGGGCCGGGTTGAGGCTGCCGGCGGCACCGGGGTTGAAGACGGCCGCGGTCCCGACCGGCGAGCCGCTCACCGCGGTGCGGCCGACCTGGGCGGTGGCCACGGTGACGGTGAGGGTCTGCGTGCCGGGCGTGCCGATGCCGTTCGTCGCGGTCACGTCGATCGTGTACGTCCCGAACGGCACCGACGGGGCCGCGGTGAGAACCCCCGTGGCCGGGTTGAAGCTGAAGCCCGCCGGCAACGGGCCGACGGCGAGCGTCGGCGTCGGGAACCCGGCGGCGGTGATCGGGAACGTGCCACCGAGGCCGAGGGTGAACCGCGTGGAACTCGGGCTGGTGATCGTCGCCGGGATCCCTTGGAGCACCGTCAACGTGAAACTCTGTGTCGCCGCCGGGCCGATGCCGTTCGTCGCCGTGATGGTGAACGGGAACACCCCGACTTGTGTGGCGACACCCGACAGCGTGCCGTTCGGGGCCAGCGTGATCCCGGCCGGTAGCGCCCCGGCCGTGACGGCGAACGTCGGCGGTGGGGTGCCGGTCCCCGTGACGGTAAACGAGTACGGCCCGCCGCTGTAGAACGTGGCCGCGGTCGCGCTGGTGAACAGCGGGGAAGCCGGCGTCACCGCGGTCAGCGTGACGGCAGTCCCGGTGTAATTGATGCGGAACGCCTGCCCGCCCACGGAAATCGTGGCGTTGTTCGCCAAGCTGGCAAAGGTTCCAGTGACGCTCGACCCGCTCGCGATGGTGATGACCGTTCCCACCGTGACGGACCCCGTCACCGAGGCCAGGTTCAACGTCGCCCCGCCCAGGTTCAGTGGCCCCGTCGCGGTCAGCCGGTCCGAGGTGCCCGTCGACAGATCGACCGTGAAGGTGCTTCCCGCCGCGAACGTCACGTCGCCGGCGGTCAGGGTGCCGGGTGAGCCGGCGGTGCCGGGGTTGATCGAACCGCCCGCCGGCACCGCGATCGAGCCCGCCGCGGTCAGTTCGAGGTCCGACGGCGCGAACCCGGACTTGTTCGTCGGCGGCGGCGAAGGGTTCGGGCCGGTGTTGGGGAAGACGCTGCTGGAAATGAACGTCGTGCCGTTCGCCCCGGTGTCGTCGTAGCGGTTGATCGATCCCGCGAGCGAAACGGACGGCATCGACCCGCCCCCGGCGGGGCCGATGTTCGCCACCAGCAACCGACCCGCGGAGTCGAACAGCAGGCCGGACGGGAACTGGAAGAGCAACGAACTCGACGGCGCGGCGTAGCTCGACAGGAACGCTCCGCTCGGGCGGTACTGGAGGACTTGCCCCTGGAACGAGGTGGCCCCGAGGTCCGCGACGTAGAAGTTTCCGTCCGGCCCCCACACCGTGCCGGATGCGAAGTTCAACTGCGAACTGGCGGCGATAAACGCGGTCGAACTCGGCGTCGTCGTGGCGTTCGAGACCTTCTCGATCTGCCCACCCGAGAGCAGTGGGGGCGGCGGGGTCGGGTTGGTGAAGAATCCCAGGTTGCTGACGTAAAGCGAGGTCGCGTCCCCCCCGACGCCGAACGTCAGCCCGCTCGGCTGGAACAGGCTCCCGACCACCTGCGCGAACGTGCCGGCGTACGCCCCGGCGGACACGTCGAACCGGATCACCGCGCCGCCGCCGAACGAGCTTTGGCCGCCGCTCAGCGACGAGTAGAGGTCGCCGTCCGGCCCGAACGCGATTCCGGACGGGGAGTACAGGGCGTTCGGGTTGCTCGTCCCCACCCGCGCCGCGTCGAGTTGGTCTGCGGAAATGAACGTCGTGAGCGAATACGTCGTCAGGTCGTACTTGAGGATCGCCCCCTGCATCGTCGGCGAGCCGCCGCTCGTCATGTTCCCGGCGCTGCTGATGTAGACGTTGCCGTCGGGTCCGATCGTCGTTCCGGACGGGCCGAACAGCAGGAACGACGAACTCGGCGCGACCAGGGTGGCGAGTTTGGCCCCGCTACTCCCGTCGAAGGCGTACAGCCCGCTGTCGAACACCGAGTTCGCAATGAGTACCGGCGGCGAAGTGAACGCGCCCGTGCCGGCGAGCGTCACGCCACTGCCGACCGTGCGGTCACCGAGCCAGGCGATCGACCCGGACGTGACGAGCGGTCCCGTGCCGGTGATGTTGCCGCCGAGGACGAGCGTTCCCGCGGCCGTCAGGTTCAGTCCGCCCGCGATCGTGATGGGGGCGAGAATCGCGTCCGTGCCGGTGCCCGACTTCGTGAGGGTGGCCGGCCCCACGTCGTCGAGCGTCAACCCGCCGCCGGCCCCGTCCGCGAGGATGGTGAAGGTGCCGTTCGCGGGCGCGGCCGAGCCGAATGTCAGCGCGCCGATCGTGAAGTTCAAGCCTTCCAGCGTGATCGTTTGGTTCCCGGCCAGGGCGCTCGTGATGATCGCAGTGTCCGTCGAGTCGTCCGGGAACCCGTCGTTCGTGACGCCCGAGGTCGCGTTGAGCCAGTTGGCGGCGTTGTTCCAGCTGTAATCCGCGGTGTAGTCGTTCGGCGCGGTCGGCTGCCAGGTGAAGACCGTCGGGACTTCGCGGGATTCGAGCGATTCCAGGAACAAGCGGCGGGAACGGCGGGGCATGCGAACTCCGACGGCGGGGTGTCAGGCAAGGTGAACCGGGGTGCCGCCGGAAAGGCGTGTGCGAACCGGCCCGCGATTCGGTAGAACATAATCAGAGATGGGCAGGAGTCAATGCGTGGCGGCCGACAAACCGGGTCAACTGCATAGCTTGGGGCGATTGCGTCGACCGTAGCGACCGGGAAGCCTGGGCAGAGAGGTGGCGGATGACACGGAGGCGAGCCTTCACCCTGATCGAACTGCTGGTGGTCATCGCCATCATCGCGATATTGATCGGGATGGTGCTCCCCGCGGTTCAGAAGGTCCGCGAGGCGGCGGCACGGGCGAAGTGTCAGAACAACCTCAAGCAGATCGGGCTGGCCCTGCACAACTCCGAGGGCGCTCAGGGCTTCTTCCCGCCGGCGTTTCCGGCGGTCGTGAAGCCCGCCTACACCGGCCTCGCCAGTCCGTACTTCTACTCGTGGAGCGTACTCGCCCAGCTCAACCCGTACCTCGAACAAACGGCCGTGTTCAACCGCATGGACCTGGACGCGCCGCTGTTCCTCCTCAACCCGACCCCGACCATCACGCCCGCGAATCAGTTCGCGGTCCAGCAGGTGATCCCGCTCTTCCTGTGCCCGAGCGACAGCGTCAAGCCACTGGCCAGCGGGTACGGGGTGCCGGCACTGGGACCGACGGCCTACGCCGCGTGCAACGGGTCGGGGGCGTCGCCGTGGGGGAACGGGTCGCCGTGGGACGCGGACGGTGCCTTCCGGGCCAAGCTGCCGTGCCGGGTCGGCGAAGTGACCGACGGGTTGTCCAACACGGCCGCGTTCTCCGAAAGCACGCGCGGCGACGGTCCGTTGAGTGCGGCGGGTGCGATTCCCGGCGACCCGCAGAAGGTCTACGCCTCGGTGTCGGTGGTGAACCCCGCGAACTGTGCCGCGGCCACGACCTGGAACGTCCAGCAGCCCCGCGGCTACCTGTGGGCGACCGGCGAGATCCGCTCCGGGAGTTACAACCACGCCGCCAGGCCGAACGCGCCCGAGCCGGATTGCATCGCGAACCTGATCCTCCCCGGCGAGCAGAACTACACGGCATACGGCTACCGTGCGGCCCGCAGCGCGCACACGGGCGGCGTCAACCTGCTCCTTCTGGACGGCTCCGTCCGCTTCGTTTCCGACGCCGTCCGTCCGGAAACCTGGACCGCACTCGCCACCCGCGCGGGGAACGAAGTCGTTTCCGATTCCTCCTACTGACCCGCCGGAGCCCCCCGGATGTCGACCGCGACCGTGACTCTCACTGTGCTTTCCCGCTCTCTGGTCGCATTTCTGACGTGATTCTTCCCGAACTCGGATCCGATCGGGTGACTGTCTTTCCCCCGCGAATTCGGCAGCTGTGCTGCTCCAGTTCTGACGAATCTGACGGACATCGGACCCCGCCTCGTCGGTTTTCGTCTGCGGCACGCCTCGCAACGGACCGTCCGACCCGCCGCCACCGG
>CAYUHJ010000077.1:0-26045 GCA_964444365.1 uncultured Alcaligenaceae bacterium
CGGACGCGACCAAGTCGCCGAAGACGATCGACATCGCGGGGGCGGAAAAGATCGGCCCCCGCGGGATCTACCTGCGGGACGGGGACACGCTCATGATCGCCGTCGGCGGGCCGTCCACGATGGACCGGCCGAGTGACTTCTCCTCCCCGGTCGGGTCGAACCGGTTCGTCATGACCCTCCAGCGGGTGCCGGCCGAGGCCCCGGCGCTCCCGCCGCCGCCGCAACCGAAGCCCGCCCCGGACGCGGACGCCGTGCTGACGGCCCAACTCGTCGGCACGTGGGGGTACCAGGACGACGACAAGGTCAGTTACACGACGCTGAACCCGGACGGCACGTTCGGCAGCACGATCACCTGGAAGAAGGGGTTCCGCCGGGTGTTCCACTCGGACGTGCGGAACAGCGGCACCTGGAAGGCGGAGAACAACGCGCTCGTGTCCAAGGTGACGGCCAGCACAGACAAGGCGACGATCGGCCAGATCTTCACCCTGCGGGTGGTCAGCATCGACTCGCGGGAAGTGGTGTTCGCCGACCCGGCCGGGAAGTTGCAGCGCGAGTGGAAGGTGCGGTAAATCGTGACGGGGTGACTTGGTGACGGGGTGACGGTCTGGTCACCCCGTCACCAAGTCACCCCGTCATCCTACGGCCCAGCCTTCTTCACTTCCGGGTGGTCGAGCAGGAACTTCCGCCGCTGGTCGGCGAACGCGCGGAGCCCGCGGCCGTCGCCGGCGTCGGCGGTTTCGCGCTGGAATTCCTCGGTCGTCGACAGCTTCCGCGTGTCGGCCTCGACTTGCTTTTCGATCAGCTTGCGGTAGCCAGCGACGACCGGGCCGAGGGTCTTCCAGTCGAGCGAGTCGGCGGCGATCGTGCGGACGTGCTTCAGGTACGCCGCCCTCCACGCCGGGACCGCGAGCACCTTGCTGCGGAGGGGCTTGCGGGCGTCCGTCAGCCCGACGAGCGGGTCGAGCGTCGCGCCGCCCCCGCCCGGTCCGCCCGTGCCGCCGAGCGGAAACATCATCGGCCCGCGGTCGCGGATGTCCTTCAACTGCTTCCGCTGGGCGTCCGTCAGCAGCTTAGCGAGCTTCTCGTCGGTTTCCTTCTGCAGCGCGGCGAACTCCTTTTTCTGGTCCTCGGTCAACTTCAACTCGTCGAGAAGGGGGGCGGGCAGAATGTCCCCCGGCTTCGGGAACGGGAACCCGCCTCCCCCCGGCCGTCCCCCACCGGGACCACCCGGACCACCCCCGCCCGGCCCGCCGGGACCGCGGCCGCCCGGCCCGCTGCTGACGCGGAAGGCCTCGTTCATGTCGTGCGGGAGGAAGTGGAACTTCCCCTTGTCGTCGAGGTAGATGCTGTAGTCGCTCGCCCGGACCCAGTAGCCGTCGTTGTTCACGAGTGCCACGTCGAGGGCCAGGAACCAGAGCAACCCGTCGACGTCGACCAGCGGCGACAGCTTCGCTTCGAGCTGGTCCGCCGGCGTCTCGTTCAGCGTCTTGCACAGCGCGATCAGCGCCTCCCACGACTTCGCGTCGTCCTTGGACTTGATCTCGTACCGCCGCTTGTAGTCGTCGACTTTCTCGCCGAGGTACTCGAGCCCGCCGCCGCCGGCCGGGCTGCCGGGGACCTTCCAGCGCGCCCCTTTGGTCGTGCCGAAGTGCTCCTTCACGAACTCCTTGTTGAACTGCTGCACGCTGGCGTACACGCCCCAGCTTTCGCCGTTGATGACCACCTTCACGAAGTTCGCCTTCGGCGTCGGCAGGTACTTGCCGGCGATCTGCGAGTAGAGCACCGTGCTCATCAGCGACGGGTCGTCGTGCGCGTTGAGCAGGTTCAATGTCTTGAACCCGAGGATCCGTTGCTTGTCGTCGGCGAGGTCGGCGGAGAGGTTCAGCGACCGCTTCGCCCCGGTGCGGACGCCCATGTACGAGGACATGCCGCGGAAGTGGACGCCGACGTTGGGGTACTTCTTGCCGTCGAGCGTGACGGTCGCGGGCACCTCCACGTCCGTGTTGTGGAAGTCTTCGAGTTCGGACTCCCAGTCCTTGTTCTCGAAGTCGAGGAAGACGGTCCGCAGTGTGTTGGCGTCGTAGAGCGGCACGTCGCCGGCCGGCTTCACGTCGTCCGGGGAGACTTTGGGGCCGGGCTTCGTTTCGGGGCCGCGGCCGCCTCCCGGACCGCCGGGTCCGAAGCCGCCGGGCCGCCGGTTGCCCTTCTTCGCCGCCTCGCGGGCGGGCTTGCGTTCCTCAGCGTTCAGCCAGCCGTCCCCGTTCTTGTCGAAGTCCTTGACGAGCTTCTTCGTCGCCCCGCCGGGTGGGCCGAACATCCCGCCCGGCCCGCCCGGTCCCCCTCCGGGGGGTTGCGCGAGCGATGAGGCGGCGAGGCCGAAGGCGACCGCGAACAGCGCGACGGGGGAACGCCGGGTCATGAGTTCTCCTTCACAGGCGAGGTCGGGAAAGCGACGTGGCGACGGGAGGGGTCAGCCCCAAGTTCTAGCACGCATGCCATGAAGAGGGCGTGAACGCGGCGGACCTGTCAGCGACTCAGATATTTCTCACACGCCGTCAGCACCTTCGGCAGCGCGTCCCAGGGCCCGGTACGGCGGACGTGTCCCGCGACGTCGGCGGCCTTCCTCGCGAACCGGGGCTCGAACAGGAGTTGCCGCATCCCCTCGGCCACGTCTTGCGCCGGGAATTCGTGCGTGAGCGAGTGCGCGACCCCGAGGTGAAAGAGGGCCGCCGCGTTGAGGATGTGTTCGAGGTGCTCCGGGAAGACGAGCTGGGGCCGCCCCGCGGCGAGGGCGGCCTGGGCGGTCTGCAGCCCCGCGTGGTGGACGATCACCCGCGCCCGGTTGAAGACCTCGCGCAGCGGCGGCGGGCGGTCGAAGAGTTCCAGCCCGAGGCCGCGGAGCCGGTCTTTCAGGCCGGGGTCGTCCCCCCGGATGTACGCCCCGCCCGCGAACCCGGCTTTTCGCAACACTTCCAGCACCGGTTCCGTGCTCGTGACGGCGGTCGTCAGGTACGCGAAGAACCACGGCTCGGCCGGCAGCGGGCTCGGCTCGGGGAGGGGTTCCAGGGGGCCGATCGCCCGGCCGGGGCGGAGTTCCCTGAACGGGTCCATCTCGGGCAGGACGCAGAGCTGGGCGTCCACCCCGGCGTACATCTGCGGCAGCGTCTCGGCTTCCGGCCGGCCGAGCGACTTCTGCACCGCCCGCACCGTGGCCAGCACCGTTTCGGTCGACACCGTCGGCGGCTCGTCTTCCAGGAACGGCGGGAACGTCACCCCGTCGGTCGGCGGTTGGGTGAACCCGTGACTGATGTCGACGACGGGAACCCGCCCCCCGGCGACGATCCCGAGGGTGGGGGCGTAGTCGGTCACGATCAGGTCCGGGCGGACGTCGGCGATCAGGCTGTCCCAGGCCCGTGCGAGCGGGAGGAGGGACTCGACCGAGTCGTAGCCGTTGATCCCGAGGATGTCGGTGAAGGAGGCGGCGAGGAAGGACTTCCCCGGCGGGAGCGGCTTGAAGAAGTGCGGGGCGGGGAGGATCGGGTACGGCAGGTCGCGGATGACCGGCCAGGCCGACACGTACTCCCGGTGGGCAAACACGGGGCGGTGGCCGCGGGCGGCGAGCGCCCGCGCGACCCGGGCGAGGGTGGTGACGTGGCCGAAGCCGCCGCCGAGTTCCCAGGCGAAAAGGATCGTGCGCCCGTTCATTCCGGCTCAGCAGGAGATGACGCGGCGGAACCGTTCCAGCACCCCGACCAGGACGGCGGGGTTGGCGGGCTTGGCGAGGTGCAGGTCGATGCCGGCCTCCGCGGTGCGGGTGCGGTCGGCCTCGTCGGACTGGCCGCTGACGGCGACCATGAGCGGCCGCTTCCAGACCGACGCCTCCCGGAGCCGACGGGCCAGTTCGCACCCGTCCATCCCCGGCATGCCGATGTCCAGGAAGACCACGTCCGGCGGGGAGGCGGCGACCGCCTCCAGGGCGTCTTCGCCGTTGTGAGCAGAGCGGGTGCCGTAGCCGTGAATGTTCAGCACCGCGGCGAGGCTGTCCGCCTGGTCCGGGACGTCGTCGACGATCAGCACCGAGAGCGGCCTGTCGCTCTCAAGAATGGGAGTCATGAGCGTTTCCGTACTGCCGGGGCGTCCACGCCAATCGCTACCATGATACCGTCGATTCCCGGTCCGTGCGATTAGGATTTCGTGTTCCGTTCGCGGTGACCTCGAAAGTCTATGACTCGGCACGAGTTGTGACTTTCTTTTTGCGGATTTTTTGTCTTGCCGCGGAAGTTTTCTTGCCACGCACAACGATTCTTCACGTTCCGCCGGCAATCGTCCCAATTCCGAGAAGTCTCTTCCCGACTCCGAGACGATTTCTGTCCCGGTCTGGCGCGCAACTTGGACTCCTCTCCGGGTCCGCCCCCGGCACGCCGCTTCCTCTGTCGGATCTCCCGATGATCGATCACGACCCCCTCTGGTATCAGGACGCCATCATCTATCAGGCCCACGTCCGGGCGTTCCACGACAGCGTCGGCGACGGCTACGGCGACTTCCGCGGGCTGACGAAGAAGCTCGATTACCTCGCCGACCTCGGGATCACCGCCGTCTGGCTGCTGCCCTTCTACCCGTCGCCGCTCAAGGACGACGGCTACGACATCGCGGACTACACCTCGGTCCACCCGCAGTACGGCAAGCTCGAAGACTTTCAGGAGTTCCTGACGGAGGCCCACCGGCGGAACATCCGCGTCATCACGGAACTCGTCATCAACCACACGTCCGACCAGCACCCGTGGTTCCAGCGGGCGAGGCACGCCCCCGTCGGCAGCCCGGAGCGGGACTTTTACGTCTGGAGCGACACCCCGGACAAGTACAAGGACGCGCGGATCATCTTCAAGGACTTCGAGCCGTCGAACTGGACCTGGGACCGCGTCGCCGGGCAGTACTACTGGCACCGGTTCTACCACCACCAGCCGGACCTCAACTTCGACAACCCCGCCGTGTGGCAGGCCCTCTTTCCGATCCTCGACCAGTGGCTGGAGATGGGCGTCGACGGTGTGCGGCTCGACGCGATCCCGTACCTCTACGAACGGGACGGCACGAACTGCGAGAACCTGCCGGAGACGCACGCCTTCCTGAAGGCGCTGCGGGCGCACATGGACGCGAAGTACCCCGGCCGCATGTTCCTGGCGGAAGCCAACCAGTGGCCGGAAGACGCCGTCGCGTACTTCGGCGACGGCGACGAGTGCCACATGGCGTTCCACTTCCCGGTGATGCCCCGGCTGTACATGGCGCTGCACCAGGAAGACCGGTTCCCGATTCTGGACATCCTGGCGCAAACCCCGGCCATCCCCGCGAACTGCCAGTGGTGCATGTTCCTCCGAAACCACGACGAACTGACGCTGGAGATGGTGACGGACGAGGAGCGGGATTCCATGTACCGCGCCTACGCCGAGGACCGCACCGCCCGCATCAACCTGGGCATCCGCCGCCGGCTCGCGCCGCTGCTGAAGAACGACCGCCGACGAATCGAGCTGATGAACGCCCTGCTGTTCTCCCTGCCCGGCACGCCGGTCATCTACTACGGCGACGAGATCGGCATGGGGGACAACATCTACCTCGGCGACCGCAACGGCGTCCGCACCCCCATGCAGTGGAGCGGCGACCGGAACGCCGGCTTCAGCCGGGCGAACCCCCAAAAGTTGTACCTGCCGGTCATCATCGACCCCGAGTACCACTACGAGGCGGTCAACGTCGAGACGCAGCAGAACAACAGCAATTCACTCCTGTGGTGGACGAAGCGGATGATCGCGCTGCGGAAACGCTTCCGGGCGTTCGGCCGCGGGACGATCGAGTTCCTGAAGCCGGAGAACCCGAAGGTGCTGGCGTTCGTCCGCGCCTTCCGGGACGAACGCATCCTCGTCGTGGCGAACCTGTCGCGGTTCGTGCAGTACGTCGAACTCGACCTGGCGGCGTATGCGGGCGTCGTCCCGGAGGAGATCACCGGCCGGACGCCGTTCCCGCGGATCGGGGAGCTGCCGTACCTGCTGACGCTGTCGCCGCACGGGTTCTACTGGTTCGAGCTGCCCGCGGCGGAACCGCTCGTCGTCGACGCGGCGGTGGTCGCGCCGGACTCGTTGAACATCGACTTACCGGTGCTGAAAGGCTCGATGCCCCTTGCGGACCGCTTCGCGGAGCCGGCCCGCGACGAGATCGAGGCGTTGCTGCCCGACTACCTCGTGCGCCGCAACCTCGGGTTCGCCCGGGACGACATCACGGCGTGCCGCGTCGAGGAAGCGTTCGCGGTGCCGGTCGCCGGGGACGGCGTGTGGTTCCTGATCTTGCGGATCGAGACGCGGTCCGCGCTGCCGGAAACCCTGTCGCTGTGGCTGACCCTCGTCCCGGACGCGGACCTGGACGGGCTGCTCGTGCCGGCGGCCGCGTGCGGGTTCGCCCGGATCGAAGGGGCCACGCCGGGCGTGCTGTGCTCGGCGGGCGCGGTGCCGCGGTGCTCCCGGAACGTGCTCGACGCGATCCTCTCCGGGTGGTCGGTCCGCCACGACGAGCACGAACTGGCGGCCGTCCCGCTGGGGCAGGCGACCGCCGGGACGGACCCGTCCCTGCCGATCACCCTGCGCCGCAGCGGCCGGAACAACACCAGCATCGCGTTCGGGGAGGAGTACATCCTCAAGACGTTCCGCCGCGTCGAGGACGGCGTCAACCCGGACCTGGAACTCGGTCGCTTCCTGACCCGACGCCCGGAGTACAACGGGTCCGCCCCGGTCCTCGGGTCCGTCGAGTACCGCACCCGCGGCAAGGAGCCGGCCACGCTGGCGGTGCTGCACCGGTACGTCCCGAACCAGGGGACCGCGTGGCAGTCCACGCTCGACCAGTTGAGCAGCTACTTCGAGCACGTCGCCGCGATGTCCCGCGAGCAGCCGCCCGCCCCGCCCGCCGAGGTGCCGCTGCTCGGCCCCGCCGAATCGGCCCCCGCGGAGCACTGGGAGGAACTCGCCGGCGGCTCCCTCGCGGCGGCCCGGACCCTCGCCCGGCGGACGGCCGACCTGCACCTCGCCCTGGCGTCCGAACCGGGCGACCCGGCGTTCGCCCCCGAGCCGTTCGGCAAGCTGTACCAGCGGTCGATCTACCAGTCGATGCGGAACCTGACGGGGAAGGTGTGCCAGCGGCTCGTTCGCGAACGCAACCGGGTTCCCGAGACGGGCCGCAAGCTCGCCGACCGCTTCGTCGCGTTGCAGGAACACGTCCTCAACCGCTTCCGCGACGTGCTGGACCCGGACCTGGGCGGCATGCGCATCCGCTGCCACGGGGATTTCCACCTGGGCCAACTCCTCCACACGGGGAAGGATTTCGTCGTCATCGACTTCGAGGGGGAGCCCGGCCGGGCGATCGGCGAACGCCGGCTGAAGCGGTCCCCGCTCCGGGACGTGGCCGGCATGATCCGGTCGTTCGACTTCGCCGCCGAGAGCGTCCGCCTGGGGCTGGCCAGCACCCGCGGCCGGTCCCAGGGCGTCATCCGGGCGGAGGACCAACCGACGCTGGCCGTCTGGGCCTCGGCGTGGTTCAACCGGGTGTCGCGGGAGTACGTCATGGCCTACGTCGACGCGATGGCCGCGAGCGGGCTGCTGCCGGCGGCGGACGGGGGCCGGCGGACGCTGCTGGAACTCTTCGTGCTGGAAAAGGCGCTGCGCGAGATCGACGCGGAACTGACCGACCGCCCCGCCTGGGTCGAAATCCCCCTCCGCGGGGCGTTGCGGATGATCGGGTGCGACCCGTCCGCCCCGGAGTTCTGCCTGTGACGGCTCCCCGCGGCCGCCCCCCGTCGGCGGCCGCGAATGTGGCCTACACGTCCGCCCCGATCAGCCGCTCCGTGTCCGCGAGGATGCGGGACCGGGACCACTTCATCATCGTGTCCCGGAGGGCGCACATCAGGCGGCTCTCCTTGGCGAGCCACCGCCCGAGCCGCCAGGATTGGTTCGTCACGAATGCGGTCCGGGGAATCCGCTCCCGCTCGTAGGCCCGGAGGGCGGCCACGGGGTCGTGCGGGGCGGTCACGAGGTTCCGGGCGAGGGCGACCGCGTCCTCGATCGCCATGCACGCCCCCTGGCCGAGGTTCGGCGTCGTCGGGTGGGCGGCGTCGCCGAGCAGCGTCACCCGGCCGGTGCCCCAGGCCGGGGCCGGGGGGCGGTCGAGGACGTCGTTCCGCAGGATCGCCGCCTCGTCCGTCGCCTCGATCACCGCGGGGACGGGGGCGTACCACCCGGCGAACCGGGCGAGCAGTTTCGTCTTCACCGTGCCCGGCACGTCGCGCTCCCCTTCGGGGACGTTGGCCGAGCAGAACCAGTAGGTGCGGCCGTTGCCGATGGGGAGGAACCCGAACTGGGAGCCGCGGCCGACGGCCAGCACCGTGACGCCGACCGGGACTTCCGGCCGGTCGATCCGCGCCACGGCCCGCCACGCGGTGTACCCGGCGTACCGCGGCCGGTGGCTGCCGTGGAGCAGAGTCCGGACGCACGACCGGAGCCCGTCCGCCCCGATGAGGAGGTCCCCGCGGTCGGTGCGGCCGTCGGCGAACCGGACGCTGACCCCGTCGGCGTCGTGGGTGAAGGCCGTGCAGGTCGACTTGAGGGTGACGACGCCGGGGCCGCAGGCGGCGGCCAGCGCCTGCAACAGGTCCGCGCGGTGGACGCCGACGCTGGGAAACCCGTACTTCCCGGCGATCCGGGCGAGGTCCATTTCCGCCAGCAGCTTGCCCCGCCACGTCCGGAGTTCGCTGGTCCGGAGCGGGGTGGCGACCTTTTCGACGGCCGGCCCCACGCCGAGCCGGGTGAGCGCCCGGACGGCGTTGGTCCAGACCGTCAGCCCGGCCCCGACTTCGGTGATTTCCGGGGCGCGCTCGTAAACGGCCGCCGTGAACCCGGCCTGTCGCAGACCCACGGCCGCCGCCAGCCCGCCGATTCCGCCGCCGATGATCAGAACGCGCATGGCTGGGGGGGTCCGGGGACGGGGAGACGCGGCATCCGGATCAGAGTACGGCCGACCGCCCGCGGGGGAAAGCGGCCGTCCCCCGCGTTACCCCACAAACGCGCCGGACAGCAGGCCGGGGAACACGTCCAGTTCCGTCGCGATCGGCGGGGCACCGGACGGCGTGAACGTCGACCCGAGGTACGTGTTCACCTTGTTCCCCGACGGGCCGCTGACCGCGACCACGAGGTCGGCGATGCCGTCGTGGTCGAGCTGCTTCGCCGCCACCACCGCGCCGGACCGGAGGTCCGGAGACCCGGCGAAGAAATTCGCCAGCGGGGAGGCGTCCGCCGCGGTCGGGCCGCTGCTGAGGAGCGTGGCCGCGTCCCAGACCAGCACCCGCGGCGCGCCGCCGGGGCCGCCGCCGAACACGAGGTCGTCCTTGCCGTCCTTGTTAAAGTCGCCGGCCGAGACGAACGTCCCGTCGCGGAGGGCCTGCTCGAAGACGAAGAAGTCCGGGACGACGCGGACCGGCGTCGTGTTCGGGCGGAGCGTGGTGCCGTCGAAGATCGCGACCCGCGGCCCGCCGCCGGTGCCGGCCGCGACGATCAGGTCCGCGACCCCGTCGCCGTTCACGTCGCCGTAGGACACCCGCGCCCCGCCGCGGAAGTTCGGGTCGGCGATCCCGAAGAAGTCCGCGAACACGGTCGAGTCGAACCCGCTGTACACAATCACCCGCGGGCCGCCGGTCGTGTCCGGAGAGACGGCCACGTCCGCGTACCCGTCGCCGTTCACGTCCGCCGCCGCGACGAAGGCCCCGCCGGTGAAGCCGGCCTCGAACGGCAGGTAGGCCCGCACCACGCCGCCGGTCACGCCGTCGAGGACGACGACCTGGACGGGCACGCCCGGCCCGGTGGTGACGACGGTGTCGGCGACCCCGTCCCCGGTCACGTCCGCGACGACGGCCCGGGACCCGTTGCCGTCCGGGAACGGGCTGGCGGTCGTCGCGGTCGTCCCGTCGGACTTGTACACGGTGACGGTGCCCGGCCCGCCCGGGCCGGCCGTCACCGCGTAGAGCGGGAACGCGTTCTGGTCCACCGGCGCGAAGGCGTTCGGGATGAGTTCGATCTTGAACACGGCGTTCGTCGCCCCGGTCGGGCCGCGGTTCGGGACGGTCGCCAGGATGCCGCCGTACATGTATCCGAGCGTGGTCGGCCCGGTCAGCTCGTCGAACTTGATGACGCCGTTGTCGAACGTCGGCAGCGACGGGTTCTGGAGCCACCGCGCGACCGCCCCGTACAGGCCCGGCAGCTGCGTCGTGCTCATCGCCTCGTAGGTCGTCCCGTTCGCCAGTTGGACCAGCGACGTGATGTCGTTCACGAACGGCAGTTGCGGGTCCGCGGTGACGGCCCCGGTCGTCGGGTCGAAGCTGTACAGGCTGATGCCGCCGAGGAACGTCGTGTACATCGCGCCGGTGGACGCACTGAACAGCCCGAAGTGCGGGGCGGAGTACTGCTGGAACAGCTGCGTGTAGGTGCCGACGGTCGAGCCGCCGACGCCGGTGATGTTGATCGGGTTGAGGTAGCCCTGGCCGGCCGTCGGCTCGGTCCGCGGGCCGGGGGTGAACACCCCGCCGTTGACCTGCAGCGCCGGGTCGCCGTTCGGCTGGATGATCGGGCTCAGGTTGTAGTCCCGGCGGCGGAAGTTGACCTGGTCGTTCTCCGCCTGGTAGTCGCTGATCGCGAGGCTGCCGGGGACGCCCTTCGTGTAGCTGATGTTGAAGCTGCGGATCTCGTCCGTGTAGGTCTGGGTGAACGACGAGAGGTAGAAGCCTTCAAAATCCTGGCCGACGACGAGGAACGCCCGGCCGTTGAGCAGTTCGAGTTCCCCGCCGGTCACCTTCAGGCCGGGGTCGCTGATCTGCTGGATGCCGGACAGGGCCGCCACGTCCCCGCCCTCGACGAGGGCGCGGATCATCCCGTCCACGCTGAACGCGGTCAGGGTGTCGCGGGTAACGTAGGGCAGGTAGGTGTTCGGCCCGGTCTGCTCGGACACGTACCCGCCGACGAGGTAGAACGTGTCCCCGTCCTGCGTCTGCTGGGAGTTGCTGGCGTACAGCGACGGCAGGAACGAGGCGGGGATGTTCGTCGACGTCAGCGGGACCGAGAACACCTGGAAGGTGTTCGGGTTCACCACGTACAGGACCTGGTTCTGGTTTTCCGGCGGGAAGTTGCGGTCCGACCCCTGTACGAAGGCGTGCAGCCCGTTCGACCGGCCGCCGATGATGAGCCACCAGCCGTAGTACGGCGAGCCCACGACGTTGTTCACCGCGGACGAGAAGGACTGCAGGTACTCCAGGTCCGACACGACCTGCGTGACGCGGATCGTGTACGGCAGGTTGGACGGGGCCGCCACCACCGGGTTCGGCGACGGGGTCGCCGGGGCGGGGGTCAGCTGGAAGTACGACGGCAGGTTGTACGTGAACGCGGTGCCGGACCCGTTGATCGGCGGGACCACCACGATGCTGTTCCCCGGCGCGAACGTCGCGGTGCCGGTGAGCGTCGTCGTCGCGGGGGTGCCGCCCTGGACGGTGATCTGCTGGATGCTTCCGACGGGCAGCCCGGACTGCACCGCCAGCCGCTGGGCGTTGAAGTCCCCGTTGAGCATCCGCCACGTCTGCAGGGTGCCCGCGGACCCGGTCAGCGACAGGTTCACCGTGTCGCCGCCCGAGTCGGTGTAGGTGAGCGTCCCGCCCACGTTCGTGTACCCGAACAGGCCGTAGAAGTCGCCGGTCGGGGTGTCGTCGTAGTCGCCGTCGAGCCCCGCCCCGGTGGCGTCGACGAGGCCGGGGTCCGCGGACGTGGTCGGGGCCCCGCTGACGAAGACGCGGTAGAAGGAGCCCGCCGTCAGCGACGACGCGAGGTTCAGCGTCACTTGAAATGTGGCGGGGTTGTACGTCGCGGACGAGATCGTGACCGCGGACGCGGCCTGCGTCACCAGTTGCGGGTTACTGGCCGGCACTTCGACCCGGTAGTTGGTCACGTTCGTCGGCGACTGCGTGGGCAGGGTCGGCGAGGCGTTCAAGGCCCCGCTGAAGGTCAGCACCAGCTGGTTGCCGCCGGCCTGGAGCACGTTCGTGACGACGGTCGTCGGGTTCGTGCGGGATTCGAGTTCGAGGCAGTTCAGGAACGCACGGGGGCGGGTCGACCGGCGGCGCGAGGACATAGGAGCTCCAGGTGGCGAATCGAGTGGTGGGTCGTCCGTGACGGGCAGTCTGCGCAGTTTAGGGAAAAGCATAAGCCCGACGACGGCCGTCGGGCTAGACAGAGCGGTCGGATTTCTCGGAGTCCGCCGAAGCCCCCGAACGGGAGCCCGCACAATCGGAGCAATCGACACGCTCTCGGGTCAACGCTGGGTCAGGAGCGGGAAGATGACTCCGATGGCGTCCGCGTCCAGCTCCCCCGAGACAGTCACGTCGTTTTCGACCGCGCCGAACGTCACCCCCTTGATCGCTTCGAGAACCGGCACCAGCCCCTTTTCCATTTCCGCCATGCGGCCGAACTCTTTGCCCAGAGTCTCTTGACCGCGCTGAAGCGCCTCGAGCAATGCCTTCGTCGCCTCCGGTCTCGCGACTTTGATTCGCACGGCGAGGGTGAGTTTGTCCCCCACGGTCAGCCCGCCGGCAACCGACGTGATCCCGTCGTCGCCGAACGTCCGCCGGGTCAGCTTGATGACGGGCGGTTGCCCGCCGATTTGAGTGGTTGACGTGGAATGAGACGTCGCCATCTGCGACGAGAACGCCCACGCCACGGAGGACTTTGCGTCCAGAGCGGCCACCAGCGGCCGCACGTCCTTCGGCACGCTGGCGTCCTTTTCGGCTGCGATTTTCAGGGCGTCTTCTGCGAGCGGCCGCAGGGAAGTCAGGACGACGGTGGACGGGTCCGCCACCACGGCGAACACCTGATCGCCCTGACCGAGCCGACCGAGTCCGAGGTTCAGGCTGAATTCGTACATGAGCCGGCCGGCGATCTTGTGCCCTTCAATGCCGATCCCGTCCGCGGCGAGTTTTTCGACCAGCGTATGCACCTTCTTGGCGTCGAACCGGCCGTTCACCACGATGTGGAACCCGCCCTTGGTGATCGCCACGCCGCCGGGGAGGACTTCCGACTGCATCAGACTCGGCGCGAACGCGAAAGTGACGCGGGTCACGTCCTTCAAGGGGTCGACGCCTGCGAGCTTCAGAACCGGCGCGACCTTCTCATGCCCGAGCAGGCCTTCCGCGGGCTTGCGGAGGTGCTTGTCGAACGGCTTCGACGCGACGACCTGCGCCACGTCGATCGTGACGACCCCGGAGGTATCGGCCGGCAGGTATTTCTCGAAATCCCCGGCCGGTGCGGGGCAGACGCTTGCGACCGCGATGGCGACGGACAGGACGGCAACACGCAAGGACATGGCGGGAACCCTCGGATGCGTAGTGGGCGAACCGAAGGAATTACGGCCGTCACCCGACGGGATTTCGTCCCGCTGCCGAATTTTCCTTCATCCAGCGGATCGCGGCCGCCATCCCCTCGTCGAACCCGACCTTCGGGGAGTAGCCCAGCACGGCCCGCGCCTTCGCGATGCTGAAGTCGAGGTTCAGCCCGGCGAACTTGAGGGTCGCCATCGTGAGCCGCGGCGGGGTCGGCTTGTTCTTCCGGCGGTACACCCGCTCCCGCCACGGGGCGAGCCACTTCGCCAGCCAGAGCGGGATCGACCCCTTCGGCCGGGGGAGTTCCAGCCCGTCCGCGATGGCCTCGAAGAACCGCTTCTTCGTCACGAACTCGCCGTCCGTGATGTTGAACACTTCCCCGATCGCCTTCGGGTTCTCGGCCGCCAGGCGGATCGCGTCGACGAGGTTCCCGACGTAGGTCGTGTTGAGGGCGTACTTCCCCTTCGCGATGTACACGATGTCCCCCTTCGCGAGCCGGGCGGCGATGCGGGGCAGCACCGTGCGGTCGCGGGGGCCGTAGATGAACCCCGGCCGCAGCACCGTGACCGGGGTGTCGAACTTCCGGTGGTACTCCAGCGCGAGCCGCTCGCTCTCGACCTTGGACTGCGTGTACCCGTCCATCTGCGACTCGGGGAGCGGCTCGGTCTCGTCCGTGCCGTAGTGGTGCCGGCCCTCGTACACCCCGAGGCTGGAGACGTGGACGAACCGCTCCAGCGGCTGGCCCTTGACGGCTTCGAGCAGGTTCCGCAGCCCGGCGACGTTGACGGCGCGGAACTCGTCGACGTGGCCCCAGTCGCCGACCTTCGCGGCGCAGTGCAGGACGTAGTCGACGCCGTCGACGGCCTTCGCCACGGCCGGGGGGTCGGTCAGGTCGCCGGGGACGATCTCGACCCCGAGTTTGGCGAGGGCGGCGGTGTCGCTGGTCGGCCGCGCGAGCGTCCGGACGGTGCCCCCGCGGGCCGCCACCGCTTCGGCCACGTGGCTGCCGACGAACCCCGTCGCGCCGGTAATCAGGTAGGTCGGCATCGGTTCCGCGGTCCCGGTGAGGTCTGGTGCAGTCAGGGTAGGGACCGGAGCGCGGGCGGCGACCGATTCCGGGTCCGGATTGCTGGAGTAAGCTCCTGCGGGCCGTACAGTATCCCTTCCAGCAAGCGGAACCGGGGCGGAGACAGGTCATGGCGTGGGCCGTTATCGTGGTGCGGACGCTGGTCGGCGTCGGGTTCGTGCTGTCGGCCGTGACGTGGGTGCTCGGCACCCACGCGGTTCACCCGACGGTCGAGTCGCCGGGGGCGGCGTTCATCTGGGCGCTGAGCACGTCCGGGTATCTGTACGTCGTAAAAGCCCTCGAATTCACCGGCGGGCTGATGATCGCGTCCGCCCGGATGGCCCCGCTCGGGGTGACCCTGACCATGCCGGTGGCCGTCAACATCCTGCTGTTCGAAGTGGTGCTGAAGCACGAGCCCGGGCCGGGGCTGGTGCTGGTGGCGATGCTGGCGTTCGTGATCTACGGGTACTGGCCGTACTTCGCACGGGTGTTCACGACGGCCGCGCGGGTCGGCGGGTAGCGTTTCCGGCCGGGGACCGTTGCATCCCCTCGGCCGGGCGTCCAAGATAAGGGGAAAGCGCCGGGGAAATCCGCCCGACGGCCCGCGAAATCCCGTCCCTGTGCTATAGGATTGAAGAGTGGCCGTCAGCGACCCGGCCGGTCGACCGCCCCCCTCGACGCGACCCGAAGGACAGCGATGCGTACCGTCACATTCCTGGTACTCGAAGGCGTCGACAAGGGCCGCGTGTTCCGCGACCTGAACGTCCCCGTGACGATCGGCCGGGAGGAAGGCAACGTCCTCCGCCTCAACGACGAGCGGGTCAGCCGGTACCACGCGAAGGTTCAGGCCGAGGACGGCGACATCATCCTGACGGACCTCGACAGCACCAACGGCACCCGGGTCAACGGGGCGACGATCCAGATCCGCCGGCTGCGGCCCGGGGACCAGCTCTCGATCGGCCGGTCGATGCTCCTCTTCGGGACGATGGAGGAGATCGAAGCCCGCCGGCAACAGGCGGCGTCCCCGTCCGGCCAGGGCGGGGCGCAGACGATCCGGGCGGACGAGCTCGCGGCGGCCGGGGGCGGCGGGAAGGTCGCGGCCCCGCCCGCGCCAGCGGCCCCCGCCCGCAAGGCGGACGCCGTCTCCAGCCCGCTGCCCACCGCCCCGGAATGGCGGGCCCGCGACGAGGACATCCCCCCCCTGCCCGCCAAGCTGACCGGGGCCCAGGCCGCCCGCATCGCGGAGGTGTTCGACTACCTCCACCGCGGGCTGACCTCGTCCGTCGAGAACATCGAGGCGAACGAGGACGGCACGGAGGTCAAGCTCGGGTTCAACGAGTGGCAAACCATCCAGGCGGTGCAGATGCTGCTCGCCCGGTACGGCCGGATGGTGGCCGAACCGGACAATCAGGGCTGACCCGCGCCCGGCGACCGATCGAACCCTTCACCCATGCCGGACCCCGCCCCCGACCGTGACCCCGCGACGGCGTACCACGAGGCGGGGCACGCCGTCGTCGCCCTGGCGCTCGGCCGGCCGGTCCACAAGGTCAGCATCCTGCCGAGCCGCGACAAGCTCGGGTGGTGCGAGTACAAGAAGGGCGTGTTCCGCCCGTCCGAAGACTGGCTCGAACGCGAAGTCCTGATCGCCCTCGCCGGGATGGCCGCCGAGGCCCGGCACACGGGGACGTACGCGCGGGAGGAGGCCGGCCGCGACCTGAAGTTCGCCCGGTCCCTGCTCGTCTCGCGGGCCGGGGACCGCCGGGCCGACCGGCTCGAACGCCGGCTGCTGGCCAAGGTCGAAGCGCTGCTCGGCGACGACGAGACGTGGGCGGCCGTCGAGGCGGTCGCGGCCGCGCTCCTGGCGTCCGGCGAGATCAGCGGCCGGGCGGCGAACCACCTCTATCGCCAGTGCGTGTCCGACCCCTGACGAGCCTCTTCCGCGCCAACCCGAACTGGACACCCGCCCCCCGCCGTGGTATCGCGACGACCGGAAACGGCGGAATTCACCGAGGGGGCGAGATGGCGGGCACGTTCGATGTCGCGATTGTCGGCGGCGGGATCGTCGGGACGGCCACGGCGATGGCGCTGGCCCAGGCCGGCCGGCGGGTCGTGGTGATCGAGGCCGAGGGCAAACTCGCCGCCCACCAGACCGGCAACAACTCCGGCGTCATCCACTCCGGCATCTATTACAAGCCGGGCTCGGCCAAGGCGAAGAACTGCGCCGACGGCCGCGAGCGACTTTACCGATTTTGCGCGGAGAACGGCGTCGCCCACGAACGGTGCGGCAAACTGATCGTCGCCACGGACCCGTCCGAACTGCCGGCCCTCGCCGAGATCGAGCGCCGCGGGCTGGCCAACGGGCTGACGGGGCTCCGCCGGTTGAGCGGGGACGAACTCCGCGAGTACGAGCCGCACGTCGCCGGAGTCGCGGGGCTGCACGTCCGGGAGACGGGCATCGTCGACTTCCCCGGCACGACCCGAGCCTACGCGCGGAAGGTGCAGGAATTCGGCGGCGAGGTCCGGACCGACGCCCGGCTCGTCGGCGTCAACCGGGACGGCCCCGAACTCGTCCTCGCCACGACGGCCGGGGAGCTGCGGGCGCGGTTCCTCGTCAACTGCGGCGGCCTGCTCTCCGACCGCGTCGCCCGGCTGTGCGGCATCGACCCCGGCGTGAAGATCGTCCCGTTCCGCGGCGAATACTACGAACTGAAGCCCGCCGCCCAGCACCTCGTCAAGAACCTGATCTACCCCGTCCCGGACCCGCGGCTGCCGTTCCTCGGCGTCCACTTCACGCGGATGGTGAAGGGCGGGATCGAGGCCGGGCCGAACGCCGTGCTCGCGCTGAAGCGGGAGGGGTATCGGTTCTGGCAGGCGTCCGCCCGCGACATGGCCGAGTACGCGGGGTACGCCGGGTTCTGGAAGATGGCGGCGAAGTTCTGGCGGGTCGGGGCGATGGAGGTGTACCGGTCACTGAGCCACCGGGCGTTCTGGCTGGCCCTGCGGCGGCTCGTGCCGGAGGTGAAGTTCCACGACCTGGAGCGGGCCGGGGCCGGGGTGCGGGCCCAGGCGGTCGCGCCGGACGGCAAGCTCGTGGACGACTTCTTCATCCGCGGCGCGGACCGGATGATTCACGTCCTGAACGCGCCGTCGCCGGCCGCCACCGCGTCGATCAGCATCGGCCGGTCGATCGCGGAGATGGTCGAGGCGGAAACCGGGCGCGGGACCGTGAACGTCACCTCAAAGGCGTCGTGAGGCGCGAGCGGCGGGGCGTGAGCCCGCCGTGAAGGGGGGAGCGCCCCTTCACGGCGGGCTCACGCCCCGCCGCTCGCCGTGTTCGAGCTTACGCCACCGTCGCGGTGCTCACCTTCTTGCCCTTGCCGGCCGGCTTCTTGCTGCCCTTTTTCTTGCCCTTCTTCCCCTTCTTGCCTTTCCCCTTCTTGCCGGCCTTCCCCTTACCGCCCTTGCCGAGGAGCGAGACGGGGGAATCGGACGATTCCGACGCGAACGTCGGGGCGGTGCCGCCGAACAGAAGGCCGGCGGTGAGGGCGAGGGCGAGGACGCGACGCAACATGAGGCACCTGGGGAGAAGCGGGACTCCGGACGAGAGCCGAACACCCCCCCGGAAACACCCGCCCCCGCGGGACGTTACACGGCCTCATCGAGTTTTCACTTCCCCAGCTTCGGGAGAATGATGTCCAGCGGCGTGCTCGGGACGCGGATCAACCCGGCGAAGGGCTGGTCCATCTCCACGATCAGGAACAACGCCCCGGCGACGGACAGGGAGCAGACGAAGAGCCCGGCCAGCAGCGTGGCGTTCCGCGGCGCGAACAGTCCGAAACTGGCGAACAGGACGGTCAGCCAGAAGACCAGCACGACCAGGAACGGTTCGGGGATCGAACTGCCCGTCTGCTGCCCCAGCGACCACCGGATTTTCAACATGTCCAGAGCGGTGGAAACGGCCTGGGCCTTCATCGCCTTCTGGTTGTCGGTCGTCTCCGGGAGGGCGCGGATGGCGGCCCCCAGTTCCAGCGACCGGGCCGACAGGTCCGGCGCGTCCAGCCCCGCCGCGTGGTAGCCTTGTTCGGACCACAGGCTGATCAGGAGCGTTTCGATCGTGGCCCGGAGCTTCTCCCGTGCGGGCTGGGAACCGGGGCCGTAGTTCGCCAGTTCGCGGTCGAGGACGATGGCGTCCGTCGCCAGCTGTTGGACGCCGGACTTGTGCCCGTCGAACGACGACTTCGCCGACGCGACCAGCAACCCGAGCACCAGCGCGGAGAGGGTGGCGATCAGGCCCATGCCCATTTTCAGGGAATCCTTGGAGTCCCCGGTCACGTGGTGTTCCGGCAGCCGGCGGCGGACGACGGTCCCGAGCAAGGACGCCCCGAAGGTGCAGGCGAACACGATCCCCGCGACGACGAATGCGTTCACAGTTCCCTCGGGTGAGGTGTCAGTTCACCGGGTCCGGGAGGGGTTCCCCGCGGACGCCGGCGAGGAGGTTCGCGGCACACTTCCGGGCCATCGCGTCCCGCGTTTCGACCGTCGCACTCGCGACGTGCGGGGCGATGACGCAGTTCGGCAGCGCGTACAGTTCGTGCGTCGGCGGCAGCGGTTCGGGGTCCGTCACGTCCAGCCCGGCCGCGAAGATCGTCCCGGTCCGCAGCGCGTGCGCCAGGGCCGGCTGATCGACCAGCGGGCCGCGGCTCGTGTTCACGAACACCGCCGTCGGCTTCATCTTGGCGAACGCCGCCGCCCCGAACAGGCCGCGGGTCGAGTCGTTCAGGTCCGCGTGGACCGTGACGAAGTCGCTGTCCGCGAGCAGGGCGTCGAGGTCCACCCGCGTCGCTGACAGGTCGCGGTCCGCGTCCGGCTTCGGCGTCCGGGCGGTGTAGATCACCCGCATGCCCCAGCCGTGGTGCAGCCGCTTCGCGGTGGCGAACCCGATGCGACCCATGCCGACGACGCCGAGCGTCTTGCCGGCGAGTTCCCGGCCGAGCCAGCCGAGCGGTTCCCAGGTGAGCCACCGGCCCGCCTTCGCGTCGGCCGAGGACTCGCCGAGCCGCCGGGCCGCGGCCAGCAGGAGCGTCACCGCAATGTCGGCGGTCGCGTCCGTCAGCACGCCCGGCGTGTTCCCGACCTTCACCCCGCGGGCCGTGCAGGCGGGGAGGTCGATGTTGTTCACCCCCACGGCGAAGTTCGACACGACTTTCAGCGTCGGCGCGGCGGCCAGCAGCGCGGCGTCGACGCGGTCGGTCAGCAGCGACACCAGCCCGTCGCACCCGGCGACCTTCTCGCGAAGCACCTCCGGGGCCGGCGGCAGCCGGTCGGGCCACACGTCGACGTCGCAGGCGGCCAGGATCGGGTCGAGGCCGGCGGCGGGAATCCGGCGGGCGACGAACACCTTCGGACGGGTCATCACGGTTTCGGGGGTCGAGGAACGGGTCGGGAAGGAGTGATTCTAAGCCCCGCCGGCGCGGCGGCGTAGCGTCCCGACCCCGATCTCATCACCGCGCCCGATTCCTCCCTTTTCCGATCCGGATTTGCAGGGCCCACGTCTCGGATTTTTTTCTCGAACCGCGCGAACCTTTGCCCGGGGTCGCCCGTCTGAGAGGAGTCACGCCCCGGAGGTTCGTCTCGTGAACCGCCGGGAAATGTGGCGAAATCCTCGAAAGACCGGGGGCGAACGGGCGAAGAGTAGTCTAAGCTATCGCTCTCGGACGCGAGTCGAGTGGACCCTTACCCCTAACCGTCGACGATGTCACCCTAGCCGTCTCTCAATTGCAGATCGGACGCCAGTCCGGTCCGCCCAATGTGTTGTGGAGGGATCAAATGGCCGCCAAGAACCTGAACCTGCTGAATTCCGCTCTGGTCGGCAACGCCACGTTGCCGGTCAACGGTGATCGCATCGGTTCCGGGCTCGTTCCGGCGTTCGACACCCCCACGGCACCCCTGTCCCCGGAGCAATTCCCGTTGCTCCCGTTTTCGGAACCGGAACACCGGTCCCGGCAGGCGGTCCCCGACGTGATGTCGATGCCGCCGGCCGTGGAACCGTGCGAACCGGCCGGAAGCGATCCTGGCACCACCGCTTGCCGTCGTTCGGCAGGCGAGGTCAGAACCGAGTTACTCGGCACTCTGGGCTTCGCCAAACGAACGACCCGCGGGACCAGTGCGTTCGACGCCTGGCCGCCCGCGGCGAGTCGAGCCAGCTATCCGGGGTCCCTGCTGTCGTCCCACCGAATCGGCCGCGACTGCCAATCGCCCGACCGGGACGTCGACGCCGCGGACCAGAAGGCCACACTGCGACAGCAGACGTGGCACCGGACGGCCGGAACGACCCAGCAGGCCGGAAAGTGAGGTGGCGATTGGCTTAACGCGACAACACCCAGCGAAGTCCGCATCCACGGCCGGCCCCCGGGCTCGGTCCAGACGTTGACACCGATGTTGCGCCGACAGCCGATTTGCCATCACCAGTGAAGATTCCCCTAAACCCTTGTGCCTGAAGGCGGTTCCGCCGTCGGCACGGCAGTGGACACGAGCTCGACTCGCGATCCGGAACAGACGGGTGCGCTACCCACTCAGTCGTTCCCGCGATGACCGGCCCCCGGTCGCTCGCTGACCCACGTCCGTTTGCCGCGAACCGGAACACCCCGCCAGGCCCACCCTGCCGACCCCCGCCGCGGGAGTCTCGCGCAGGCGAAGAGCCGACGTGTTCGCGCGGACCGGACCCAGTTCGGTCGAACCCCGCGCGTGCCGGCCCCGCCTTCGCGCCCCGCCCGGTTCGAGAGTGCCGTCGGTCCCCCTTGCACTGATCCGGGGCGGATCGATCGCTCTCACCGGCGTCGCGGACCGGCAGTCCTACCACAGCCAGGGACTGGATCGGGACAGGATACCGACATGAGCTGGACGGAAATCACGATCCTCGTGGATCGGGCGAAGACTGGCGACCGGGAGGCGTACGGCGAACTCGTGACCCGGTTCCAGGGGAGTGTGTACGCGATGGCCCTCGCCCGGGTTCGGAACCCGCTGGAGGCGCAGGAGCTCGCGCAGGAAGTGTTCGTCCACGCGATGCGGAAGCTGCCGCAACTGCGGGACGCGCGGTGCTTCGCCGGCTGGCTGCGGCGGATCACGGCCCGGATGGCCATCAACCGGCTGACCCGGAAGGGCCCGCTCTTCGGCGCGGACCCGGACGTCCTCGACGGCGTCGAGGGCCGGGTCCGGGGCCCGCTCGACGAAATGGAAGTCGGCGAGGCGAAGGCGCAACTGCACGCCGGGTTGAAGCAGTTGAAGGCGGACGACCGGGACACGCTGGAGGCGTTCTACCTGCGCGGGCGGAGCCTGAAGCAGATGGCCCGGGAGTTCGACGCCCCGGTCGGGACGATCAAGCGGCGGCTCCACGTCGCCCGGGCGCGGCTGAAGGACGTCCTGGTCGGCGAGCCGGTCGGCGCGGGCGGGGGGGGCGACGAGTCGTTCCTCCCCGCCACCGACTTCGACCTCGGGTTGAAGCGGACGAAGCGGAAGAAGAAGTCGCGCGAGTTGGTCGGGGTGTAACGCCCGGACCGGTTCGAACGTGCGACGGCCGCCGGTGAGTCCGGCGGCCGTTTTTCGTTCCGCCGTGCGATTTGGCAAACTGCGGCGTTTAGTCTAGACTACCCGGAGTAATCGAACGTCTCCAGCGGCCCCGCGGCCGCGACTCCCGCAGATTGGGTTGTCCTCACTCGCACGCGCGGGACAATACCCTCAACCCGGCACCGTGTCGCGATCCAACTCAAGGGTGGTGTATGCGTCGCTCCGTCTGGCTCTCGGGGTTGGCGAAGTCCCGGTCCGCGTCCGCCCGCACCCCCCGGACGGCCGTCCCGTTGCGCCTGGAGTCGATGGAAGAGCGGCTCAGCCCGACAGACATCTTTTGGACGAACCAGGGCGGGGACAACAAGGTCAGCACCCTGGCCAACTGGAACCCGAACGAGATTCCGGACATCTTCGACACGATGACGTTTCCCGTCCTCGGGTCGCCGACCAACACGGTCAACGTTGACATCACGTTCGGCGCGCAGTCGATGACGATTCTGTCGAAAGGATATACGTTCATCACGCCGGCTGCTCCGAACGACGAAGTCATCGGGATCGACGGCGACGGCGGTGTCGTGGCAACTTACGGGGCCGGCGGGACGTCCACCTTGAACGTGCCCCTCAGCTTCTTCTTCGCCGATAACCCTTCCATCACGACCACGAACCAGGACAGCAAACTCGTCCTGAACGGCTTCAACGGCGTCGCGGTGTCCACCGCCCCCGGCGAAACCCTGACCTTCGACGGATCCGGGGACACGTTCGTGAACGGGCGGATCGAGTCCGGGTTCTTCGGCGAGTCGCGCGACGTCTACAAGGAAGGCACCGGCACGCTCACCTTCGCGGCCGGCACCTCGAACGCCTACGGCGGGACCACGTTCGTCCGGGACGGCAAGCTCGTGCTCAACGCCACGTCCGGCACGAACGCCATCCCCGGCTCGCTCGTCATCGGCGACGATGTCGGGAAGGCCGGTAGCGCCTCCGTCGTGCAGTCGAAGACGAACCAGATCGTCAACACCTCGAACGTCAGCATCGCCTCGGACGGGTTGTGGGACCTCACCGCCCTGTCCGGTGCGGCGGAGCAGATCGGCGGGTTGAAGTCGGCCACGGCCGCCGCCCAGGTCAACCTCGGCGCGGCCGGCTTGAGCCTGAACCCCGGCTCGGCCGCCCGCTACTTCGGCAGCGTCACCGCGACCTCCGGCACCGTCACCGTGCTCGCCAGCGACCAGACCTTCGCCGGCCCGATGACCTTCGATTCCGGCACCGGCGTGACCGTCACCAACGGGGCCACCCTCGAAGCCCAGAACACCGTCTCGGGTGCCGGGGGCTTCCTGAACACGACCAGCAACGGGCCGACCAGCGAGAAACTCTTCAACAGCGGCGCGTCCGTCGGCGTCAACGTGTTCGGCAACGACGAGTACTTCCCCGCGATCCGCGACACCGACGGCAACGTCACCCCGGCCGTCCCCCTCACTGGCACGCTGAACCTCGCGACGACCAGCAAGACGACCATGCAGATCGACGCCCCGTCGTCGTTCTCGGGGATTACCGTCACCGGGAGTGTCACCAACCTGGGCGTCCTCCGGGTCAAACTCGGCACCAACTACGTCCCGCTCTCCGCCGAGTCGTTCGTCATCATCGACAAGTTCAGCGACGGCGGGATCGGGACAGAATTCGCCAATTTGTCCGAGGGAGACACCTTCTTCGACGTCGACAACAAGACGCAGTTCAAGATCACTTACCTCGGCGGCGACGGGAACGATGTCGTCATCACGAACACGAACGCCCCGACCGTCACGCTGAACCAGGCGAGCACCCAGGCCGACCCGACCTCCGGGACGACGGCGTCCTTCGACGCGGTGTTCAGCGGCAGCGTGAAATCCTTCGACGTGTCCAAGGTGTCCGTCGGGTTGAGTGGCACGTTGAAATCGACGGGGGTCAGTTTCCTCGAACGCAGCCCGACGATCTACCGCGTCACCGTCACCGGCCTGACCGGGACCGGCACGGTGACGATGAACCTGCAGCCCGGAGCCGGGACGAGTTTCGCCGACGTGCCGTCCCTCGCCTCGACCAGCACGGACAACTCCGTGACCGTCATCGCCAGCACGTCCGGCGGCGGCGGGGGGGGCGGCGGCGGGGTCGTCGGCCCGGTCGCGCCGGGGAACGGGGCCACGAATCCGGGGTCCGGGAACGTCCTGCTCGTCGGCACCGGGGCGGGCGACAACCGGGTCAACGCCTACCGCGGGGCGGCCACCGACTTCACCCAGTCCCGCGTCACCGGGGCCGAGTTCTCCGGCGGCGTCCGCGTCGCCACCGCCGACTTCAACGGCGACGGGTTCGAGGACTACGTCCTCGGGTCCGGCCCCGGCGGCCCCAGCACCGTCCGCATCCTCGACGGCCGGACCGGGGCGACCCTGTTCAACGCCACCCCGTTCGAACTGTCCTTCACCGGCGGGGTCTACGTCGCGGCCGGCGACCTGAACGGCGACAAGACCGCCGACCTCGTCGTCACCGCGGACGTCGGCGGCGGCCCGCGGGTGCTGGTCTACTCGGGCGTCGGGTTCAAACAGGTCGGGGACTTCTTCGGCATCGACGACCCCAACTTCCGCGGCGGGGCCCGCCCGGCGATCGGCGACATCAACAACGACGGGATCGGCGACCTCGTCATCGCGGCCGGGTTCGGCGGCGGCCCCCGGATCGCCGGGTACGTCGGCCCGTCCGTCTTCGGGGCCAGCGGGACGAACCCGCCGACGAAGGCGTTCCTCGACTTCTTCGCGTTCGAGCCGAGCCTCACCAACGGCGTGTTCGTCGCGGTCGGGGACGTCAACGGCGACGGGTTCGGCGACGTGATCGCCGGCGGCGGCCCCGGCGGCGGCCCGCGGGTGTCCGCCTTCAGCGGCGAGCAGCTGATCGCGGGCGTCCGGTCGACGATCGCGAACTTCTTCGCCGGCGACCCGGCCAACCGCGGCGGCATCCGGCTGACCGTCGAGGACTTCCAGGGGGACGGGATCGACGACCTGATCACCGGCAGCGGCGACGCGGCCGGCACCAAGGTGACGGTCTACCCGCTCAACACCCTGGGCTCGTCGGGCACCCCGCCGGTGCTGACCGCCTTCGACGCCTTCCCGGACCTTCTCAACGGCGTCTTCGTGGGGTAAAACCAGTGCGAGCCGGCGACACCCGTTGCCGCCTCGCACCGTACCCCCGGAGCCCTCCCGTGACCCGTCTCCTCTTGCTCGCGTTCCTCGCCGCCCCGGTCGCGGCGGCCGAAGAGCCCATTTTTGCCCCCGATTCCAAGCTCAAGGTGGAAGCCGAGAAGGGGGCCGGCGGCGAAGGCCCGGCGTGGGACCCGAAGCTCGGCGTGCTCTCCAGCGGCAACGGCCACGTCATGCGGCTCTCTCCCAGCGGTGAGTCTTCGGTCTTCCGCAAGGACGCGGGCACGAACGGCCTGCTGTTCGATCGCACCGGGAATCTGCTGGCCTGCGAGCCGAAGGAACGCCGCGTCACCCGCACCGACCGCGACGGCAAGGTGACGGTCCTCACCGACACGTTCGACGGCAAGCGGTACAACACGCCGAACGACCTGACGCTCGACTCGAAGAACCGCCTGTACTTCTCCGACCCCCGCTACGGCCCGCGGGACGACATGCAAATCAAGGACGCCGACGGCAAGACCGTCGAGGGCGTTTACCGCATCGACGCGGACGGAAAGGTGTCGCGAATCATCGGCCGAGAAGTCGAGCGGGCGAACGGCGTGCTCGTCTCCGCGGACGACAAATACCTGTTCGTCGCGGACAACAACAACGACGCCGGCGGGGCGCGGAAGCTCTGGCGGTTCGACCTGAAGCCCGACGGCACCGTCGATGTGAAGTCGCAAAAGCTGCTGTACGACTGGGGCAAGGGCCGCGGGCCGGACGGGTTGAAGCAGGACGCGAAGGGCCGGCTGTACGTCGCCGGCGGGCTGAACAAGCCGAACCCGCC
>CAYUHJ010000078.1:0-26038 GCA_964444365.1 uncultured Alcaligenaceae bacterium
CTCGCGGAGGTCTGCCATGTCCCCACGTTCCCGCCGCGGCTTCACGCTGATCGAACTGCTCGTGGTGATCGCGATCATTGCGATCCTGATCGGCCTGTTGCTGCCCGCGGTGCAGAAGGTCCGCGAGGCCGCGGCCCGGACCAAGTGTACGAACGGCATCAAGCAGATCGCCCTCGGGCTGCACGGCTTCCACGACGCGAACGCGGTCTTCCCGCAGGGCGTGTCGACGAACATTTCCGGCGACTACCAGCCGCCGGTCGAACGGCGGACGTGGTACCAGTCCGTGCTGCCGCACGTCGAACAGGGGCCGCACTGGGACAACTACTCCGCGTGGGTCGCCGCGAACCCGACCTCGCTGGTGTGCCACAACTATCCGGGGCGGTTCAACGTCGTGTCGCTGTTCCAGTGCCCGTCCGACCCGACCGGCGGGAAGGTGAACTCGGTCGCGTCCGACCCGCAGGGGTTCCACGGCAACTACGTCGCGTGCAGCGGGTCGACGGCGATGAGCGGCCCGGCCAGCCCCGCCCCGAACAACGGCACCGCCCTCAACGGCATCTTCTACTCGTGGTCGGCGACCCGCCTGACCCACGTCACCGACGGCACCTCGAACACGCTGCTGGTCGGGGAAATCCTGCTCTCCCCGGACACGACCGGCCACGACACCCGCGGCCGGTACTGGAACGACGCCTGCCAGGGCGGGGTGCTGTTCACCACCCTGAGCGGCCTCGGCGACGCCGCCGCCCCGGACGTACTCCAGTATTGCCAGAGCATCCCCCGCGCCCCGTGTACGTCGGGGAGTTCGGGCCAGTCCCTCTCGGCCCGGTCCGCCCACCTCGGGATCAGCAACTTCGCCCTCGCGGACGGCTCCGTCCGGTCGATCCGCACCAGCGTCGACCCGACGACCTACCGCAGCCTCGGCACCCGGGCCGGGAACGAGACGCTCGGCGATTATTGATGGCCGCGCCGCCGTCGGACCCGCAAAACAACCCCGCGGACCCCGTCCGCGGGGTTGTTCTTTTCCGAGGCGACGCATGCCCGACGAGCCGCTGCTGCGAACCGACGTGCCGGGCTACCCCTGCCGCCGCGGGAAGGTCCGCGACGTGTACGACCTCGGCGACCGGCTCGCGATCGTCGCCACGGACCGGGTCAGCGCGTTCGACTGGGTCATGCCCACCGGCATCCCCGGCAAGGGCCGGCTGCTCACGGACGTCACGGAATTCTGGCTGAACTGGCTCGGCGTGCCGCACCACCTCGTCAGCCGGCGGACCGATGACCTGCCGCCCGCCTTCCGCGACCAGCCCGGCGTGTTCGACGGCCGCACGATGCTGGTCCGGAAGACGACCGTCGTCCCGATCGAGTGCGTCGCCCGCGGTTATCTGGTCGGGTCCGGGTGGAAGGAGTACCAGCAGTCCGGGACGGTCTGCGGCGTCCCGTTGCCCGGCGGGTTGCGGGAAGCGGACCGGCTCCCCGAACCGATCTTCACCCCGGCCACGAAGGCGGACGAGGGGCACGACGAGAACATCTCGTTCGCGCGGATGGCCGACCTCGTCGGACGGGACCTGGCGACCGAGCTGCGGAGCCGGACACTCGACGTCTACAGCCGTGCGGCCGAGTACGCGGCGGGGCGGGGCGTCATCATCGCGGACACCAAGCTCGAATGGGGCACGCTCCCGACGGGCGAGATCATCCTGATCGACGAGGTGCTGACGCCCGACAGTTCGCGGTTCTGGCCGGCGAGCGAGTACAAGCCGGGCGGCCCGGTTCCGTCCTTCGACAAGCAATTCCTGCGGGACTGGCTGGAAACGACCGGGTGGGACAAGTCCAGCCCGCCGCCGGTTCTCCCGCCGGAAATCGTCGAACAGACGGCCGCGAAGTACCGGGAAGCGGTTCACCGACTTACGTCCTGATTTGCTGAACACATCTCGTGCCGCAAACCGGGCAAATTGCCCGATCGCTCCAATTTGTCACGAATTGCAATCGTCGCAACCCGTTTATTTATCCCACTTTAACTACAGAGGCAATGTGCCGTTGCTGGCCATTTCTCACCATTATCGCCGGGTATAAATCTCATCCAGGAGGCGAATTGGACGAAAATCGACACGTGATCCGCGAATCTGCTTGGCCATCCGGCCGATTTCGTCTACAAAATCGACTTCTCGTTCCAGTCGGATGGAACGGGATTTCACCCTGAGGTGCTTCACGGAGGCTTAAGACTGATGTTCACCACCTCGATGACCGCGGTTGCGGTGGCCAGCCTGCTCGCCGGGTCCATTGAAACGGCCCCGAAGTGGCAGACGGACTACCGCACGGCTGTCGCCCAGGCCGCCGACTTGAAGAAGCCGGTCGCCGTGTTCATTGGCGAAGGGACGAACGGCTACGCCAAGCTCGTCGTGGACGGCACGATCAGCGCCAAGGCCGAGAACCTGCTCAAGACCGGCTACGTCTGCGTGTACGTCGACACCGCGACCGAGTCCGGCAAGGCGCTGGCGAAGGCGTTCAACCTGACGCAAGGGATCGTCATCAGCGACCGGACCGGCGAGCTGCAAGCGCTGCGGCACGGCGGGAAGGTGGCGGCCGCGGACCTGAACCGCTACCTGGAAAAGTTCAGCGACGTGACGACCGTCACCACGACGGAAACCAACGCGGACGCCGCGGTCGTCCCGGCGGCGGCGGCGGCCCCGGCGGCCGGCTACCACCCGGCCATGAGCACCTGCCCCGGCGGCAACTGCGGCGCACCGGCTCTCGGCGGCTGCCCCGGCGGCAACTGCGGCGGGTCTTCGGGCGGCTTCGGCCGTCGCCGCTAAGCTGCGATGACTCGGTGACGGGGTGACGGGGTGCCTTCACCCCGTCACCCCGTCACCACGCAACCTCGCGAAAACCAGCACGTCTTCCTGCACGCCCCGCCGGCTCAGGCACTTCCGCATCGTCCCCTCGTGGGCGAACCCGATCTTTTCCAGCACCCGGACGCTGGCCGCGTTGCCGGCGACGACCCGCGCCTGGATGCGTTCCGCCGGGTAGTTCGCGAAGCAGAACGCCACCACGGCCGCGGCCGCTTCCGCGACCAACCCGTTGCCCCAGTAGGGCTCGGCGAGCCAGTACCCGAGTTCGAGCGTGTGGTTCGGCCGGGACGCCCAGTGGCACCCGACGCACCCCACGACCGGCGAACCGGCGTCGCCTTTGACGGTGATCGCGAACGGGTCGGGGACCATTTCGAGATAGTTCGCCAGGGCGTAATCCCAGACGAACCGCAGCGAGTCCGTCACCGTGCGGTGCGTCTCGAACAGCGTGAACCGCGTGACGGCGGGGTTCGAGCACGCGGCGAACACCGCGTCGGCGTCGGCCTCGGTCACCGCCCGCAGGACCAGCCGCGCGGTCTCGATCGTCGGCGGCGTCCAGTGCATCGGATCGGGGGCCACGAAGGGAAGCCGCCCGGCACTCCGGGCGGCTTCCCTTCAAGATAGGAACTGTCGGCTCGGCTCACGCCGCGAAGTCGTCCCCTTCCGAGACGAGGAACCCGTAGGCGGCCAGCACCAGGGCGGCGTGGTGGTGCCAGCCCTGCCAGGTGCGGCCCTCGAAGTGCTCCAGCCCGAGCTCGGTCTTCAACCTCTCGAAGGTGGCCGTCGCGTCGGCGAGGGCCAGGGAGCTCGCCACGGTCCGCCGGTTCCGCGCGGCCAGCCCGTCGTGAAACGCCTGCACCCCCGCGAAGCTCTCGTCCGCGACGACCGGCCCGGCCGCCCACCCTTCGGCCGCGAGTTCGTCGATCAGCCCGAGCGCGAGGTCCGCCTTGCCGACGTGCGTGCGGAACTCTTGCGGGACCGTCTTTTCCACGGCTTCCCGCCGCTCGCGGAGCCAGTACGCCGGCAGGTACAGCCGGATCGCCAGCGGAACGTACCCGCCCGGCCCGGACACCCCGACCACGACCGCCAGCTGGCAGTTGAGCTTCCGGCCGAGCGACCGGGCGAACTGCCGCTGCGCCCCGACGCTGTGCTGCCCCTTCTTCGGAATCACCCCGTCGTGGACGACCCACACCAGCGGCCCGGTCGACGCGGCGGCCGGCAGCCCCGCCCGGTAGACCGCCGTCAGCCGGTTCGCGTCCCACGGGCTGTGGCTGACGAAGTGCTGCAACGCCTGGGCGACGTTCGGCTCCCCCGGTTCGTCCGACGGGTCGTCCGCCCGGGCCTCGGCCGCGATGGATTCGACGTTCTTGCGCTTCATCCCGGCGAGCAGGCCCTGGACGTAGACGCGGAACCACCGCAACTGGTCGGCCCGCGCGAACACGCCGGCGAACCGGGTCGAATAAGCGTCGAGCCGTTCCCGGCGGGCGGGTTCCAACACGGGCGTCGTCAGGGTTGCGGGCACGATGGTCGGCCCTCCATGTGCCGTCGGCGTCAGAATCACGGGAAGATCCCGAGTCAGGGGCGATTCTGAACAATCATTATCATGATAGTAGTATTCCACGCCGCCCCCCGGACCGCAACCCGGAACCGGTCCGGTTTCCGGCCCGACGACGAACTCTGTCACGTATGGCACGGGTTCCCCGACGAACCTCCTTCCGGGCCGGGAGGCCGACCGATTTTCCGGGAATAAACCATTCCGGTCGGGTTCTCTCTGGTGCGGGGTACGTCGCATGGGACTCGCCGGGCACGGCATCCGCACGCTGATCGACGCCCATTACGAGGCCCTGTTCCGCTACGCCTACCGCCTGAGCGGCTCGGCGAGCGACGCGGAAGACCTCACGCAAGAGGCGTTCGGCAAGGCGATCACCCGGCTGGACCAGCTCCGCGAACCGGACCGGGCGAAGGCGTGGCTGTTCCGAATCCTGCGGAACGCCTACCTGCACCGCGTGCGCGACGAGAAGCGGCACAAGACGGTGCCGCTGGACGCGGTCGGGGACGTGCCGCAGGGGGTGCCCGAACCGGCGGGCGTGGACGTGGACCCGGCGAAGTTGCAGGCCGCGCTCGACGACCTGGACGAGACCTTCCGCACGCCGCTGGTCTTGTTTTACTTCGAGGGGTTCAGCTATCGCGACATCGCCGAGCAGATGGACCTGCCCATCGGTACGGTGATGTCCCGGCTGGCACGGGCGAAGGTGTACCTGCGGACGCGACTGGCTTCTTCCACCGACCCCGCACCGGCGGGCGACTGACGGAGGGCGGAACATGGACTGCACGAACGCCCGGACGTGGCTCGCCTTCCGCAAGCCGGGGGAACTTCCCGCGGACGAACTCGCGGCCCTGACCGCCCACCTGACGGCGTGCCCCGCGTGTGCGGCGGCCGTCGCGGCGGCGGACGCCTTCGACGCGGCCGTCGGCCGGGCGATGACGGCCGTCCCCGTTCCGACCGGGCTGCGCGACCGGCTCGTGAAGCAGGCCGCCGCCCGAGCCCGCCTGGCCTCGCTGCGGAAGCTCGGGCAGGCCGCCGGGGTCGCGGCCACCGTCCTCGTCACGCTCGGAATCGTCTACGGCGTGTTCGTCACGCTCCGGCCGACCTTCCACGTCGACGACCTGACCGTGCGAGAGGACGCCGTCCGCGACGACCCGGAACGCGCGGTCCGCGACTGGCTCCTCGCCGCGAACCTGCCGACCGACCTGCCGCTCGACCTCGACTTCCGCAACCACGTCTTCCACGGCACGGAGCGGGTCCAGGACCGGGACGTGCCGGTCGTGATGTTCCAGATCCACCGGCCGGGCCAGCGGCCGGACGTGGCGAAGCTCTACCTCGTCCGCCGGGCGCAGTTCAACCTCGGCCAGTTGAAGGACAGCCAGAGCAGCTTCTTCGCGGGCAAGGTGGTCCGCCCCTCGGAGGCCCAGCCGGGCGTGGTGTACGTGGTGCTCTACACGACCGAATCCCTGACCCCGTTCCAGAACCCCCCGCGGCCGCAGCTGTGACCGGCCGCGAACCCTCCCGTTCGCGGCTCTTCAAGGCAGTGTGTCCCGGCGAGCGGACCCGGTCCCCTCACTTCATCGCGAGTTGCTTGACGAGAAACATCCCCACCACGGCGGTCAGCGTCAGGAAGCCGCCGATCGCGATGAGGCCGACGAACACGCCCATGAGCCCGGCCCCCTTCGAGGCGGGCGGGCGGCGCGTCCACGGGTCGGTCACCGGCTCGATCGGGATCGTCGAGCCGACCGCGTCGTGGGTGCGGGCTTCCGGGACGTAGCCGTCCCACGGGGCCGGGGCGGCCGGCGGGGCGGGGTGGTACGGCGGCGGGTACTGCGGTTGCTGCTGCTGCTGGTACGCGGGGGCCGCCATCATCACCGGCGAGTGCTGGCCCGACAGCGCCGCGAGGTGGGCGCTCAGCCCGGTCAGCCCCGTCATCGGGCCGCTGTGGATGAACGACATCCCCGCAGGCATGGCCGGCATGTTGAAGTCGATCGCCCCCGCGCCGTCGTCCGGCTCCGCGAACGGGTCGAGCCGGGCGATCAGTTCCGCCGCGGACGAGACGCGGTCCTTCGGGTTCTTCGCCATCAGCGCCTTGATCACCGCCGACACCGCGGGGGGAACCTGCGCCTGGAAGTGCTCGACCGGCGGCGGGGGGGTGAACTGGTGCCGCTTGGACTTGTCCGCCGCGGTCCCGCCGGGGAACGGCGGCCGGCCGGCGAGCAAAAAGAACAGGCAGCAGCCGAGCGAATACAGGTCCGCGGCGGGGGTCGCCACGCCGGGCTGCTGGTACTGCTCCGGGGCGAGGTAGTCCGCGGGGTCGCACTTCACCGGGCCGCCGGCCGGGTCCATCGCGGCAACACTCGACAGCCACCCGAGGCCGAAGTTCGTGACCTTCACGACCGGCCGGCTGTTCCCCACCGCCGGGGCGACGAGCAGGTTCGCCGGGTTCACACTGCCGTGGGCGATGTCCTTCTCGTGCGCGTACTGCAACCCGTGGGCGGCCTGCCGGACGTACTCGCACGCCTGCATCACCGTCAGCGGCCCGGAGTGCCGCGTGACCTGGTCGAGCGACGGGCCGTCGACGAACTCGCGGATCAGGTACAGCCGGTCCGCGACCTCGTTCACGTCGAGGATCGTCACCACGTTGGGGTGCGTGATCTGCGCGGCCCGGCGGGCCTCGGAGTGGAACGCGGTCCGGGCGTCCTCGGACCGCGTCGCCCGGCTGGCGAGCACCTTGATGGAGGCAAACCGGTTCATCGTCCGGTGCCGGGCCTTGTACACCTTCCCGGACGGGGACTTTCCGATCTGTTCCAGAATGACGTACTGGCCGAGGACGAACCCCTGTTCCTTGCCGGTGAGCAGTCGCTCGGCCTGGAACGCGGTGAGAATACCGGCGGCGACGAACGCGCGGGCGACGTCCTTGGCCCCGCCCGCGTCGGGGGGGAGGCTCTTGACCGCGCGGTCCATCTGCGGCGGGGTCAGCACCCCGGAGAGGCGGACCGCGTTCAGGAACGAGTCCCTGTCGAGCGCCGGGGGGGTGTCCGAGGCGAGCATTGCCGAGGCATCCGTGGGCATACGGGGCCGGGCCGGGGAGGGAGCCGCGGCGATGGAAGTGCCGGTCGACGCACCTTCCACCACCTTTGACGAATCAGCCGTGAAGTCTAGTTCACGACCGGGCCGAATTCCGGGAAGTTTTTCCGAACCGGTGCAAGTCGTGGCCTCCACGGCGATTCCGGCGAGCGCCCGAGTCGGAGAGGTCCAACCCGCGGCTGTTCAGCGTGAATTCGGACCGAAAAGCGGGAACTGGATCGTTCTTATTGCTTGCCGAGAATCGCGTCGAGCACCCAGCACCCGCGGGCGTGCGGACCCGGCCCGCGGAGGTGGCCCAGCACGGTCTCGTCGTCGCACCCGGCGTCTTGCAGGGCGTCGGCGAGGACGGGCAGCGTGCCGAACTCGCGGGAGTCGTAGGCGGAGGACGCCAACCCGCGGACGGTGGACGTAAGCCAGTTCGGGTCAAACGCGACGGGTCGGAACGGATTGCCGAAGATGCAGCGGACGAGCTTGCACTGTAATTTTTCACGAGACGCGATGTCTGAAGCAGCGTGCTTCGCAGCGAGTAGAGCCCACTGATACACTGCCCCCTCTGCACGAACCGTCAAATATCCGGCTTGTGAGACGTACCAGAGGTGTCCCGCTCGTCGTCTTTTGGCACTGGTGAGACCGAATTCGGCTGCTTGATCGCGGGCTATAGCAAGTTCAACAGTAACCGCATAAGCGATTTCGTGTGCAGCATTCGCTTCCTCAACTGAAGCGAGCCCGTCGGCATAACGCTCTGCGACATCGATTGCGAAGCGGAGCCGCTCGTCCGACAAATCTCTCCGGATTGCACGACAGCATCCGCACGCAAACAATCGCATCTTTCTCGCTAACACGTCCGGAAATGAAACAAGGCGAGTGACACAAGATAGCATTTCTCCGACTTCATCAGAGCACCGTCCCCATTCCTTCTCTGTCATCGCCCCGCCCCCTTCAGCCACGGGCCGACGCACTCGGCCCCGAACCGCCGACTGAACGCTTCCGCCCCCGGCCGCATCAGGTGGTGGCCGTCGGCGTACCACGTCTCGGCGGGGAGCCAGTCGCGGGCGTCGAACACGGGGGCGTCTTGACGCAGTTCCGCGAGGTAGCTCGCCACCCCATCGCGGGCGGCCGGTGGGTACCAGCTGCGGAACGTGTCGGATTCGGGCATCACGAAGAACGCGACCGGGATGTTCCTCGCCCGGCACGTCGCGACGAGATCGCGGTACGCTTGCCGGGGACGCTCGGCGACGCGGAAGTCCGCGAAGTAGCCGGCGTATTGCGACTGGGCGGCGGCCGTTCCCGAGGCGCGCTTCTCGTCCGAAATCCGGGCGAACGGGTACGCCAGCCAGCCGTGTCGGTCCATGTCCCGAGACATGAAGTCGGTGCGGTGCTCCCACGGCAACGCCCGCGGGTCGATGTGGTTCATCAGCCCGAGTCGGTGCGAGTGCACCGGCAAGATCCGCGTTTTCGCCCACTCCTTCCGCAGCGACACCGGGTCGTCACAGTACGGCTCCAGCCGCCCCAGGTCCGCATACGACAGCGTCAACGGCTTGAGCAACTTCTCCGCCGGGGCGTTCCCCGCGAGCACGGGCGACAGCACCTCGACCAGCACGAAGTCCGGCGTGACGCCGTCCGCGAGGAGGCGGTTGAGCGTCAGCACTTCCTGCACCGGCCCGCACCCGGCCTGGCTGTGGTTGAAGACCGTGAATCCGTCGATTCCCAGGTGTGACGGGGACAACCCCATCTGCGGCCGCGAACTGCCGAGGACGACGACAAGCGGGTGCGGCGCAACGCGGACGAGCTTCACGCGGTGGCCGTACTCCGGGTCGCGCCACTCCGGGCGGCTCGTGTCGAGGGCGACGTTCAGCCCGAGTTGAAAGAGCACGAACGTCGTGATTCCGACAGCGAAAGCGTGTTTCACGCGGGAAGGGGGCGAGGCCGGTCGAAGGCGGATCACTCGCGGAAACGGCACGGCTTGCAGTAGGTTCACCGCGTTCCCCTCCGCAGTACGGGGAACGTCGCGGTCAGGACCGGGGCCAACTTCTTCGTGAACGCCTCGGCCCCGGACTGGGTCAGGTGGAAGCCGTCCGGCAGGTCGGCGTCCGGAACCCATCCGCGGGCGTCGATGAGCGGCACCCCGAGCTCGGCACGAACCTTCGCGAGATACGCCTGGGACTCCCGCACGGCGGCGGGGGTCATCATCGCGCGGAACGCCGTCGATTCCGGCAGGTAGATCAGCCCCACGGCCACGCCCGCGGCCCGGCACTCGGCGACCGCTTGCCGCAGGGCGCGGTCCGCGTCCGGGGAAACCGCGTAGTTCGCGAACAGCGGGACGTAGTAGTTCGCCGTGTTCTTCAGCCCCGCGGCCCGTTCCGCCGGCGTCGCGTCGACCCGCCCCGGCAGCCAGCCGTGGGCGTCGATCTTCTCGAACATCGCCTCCGTCCGCCGGTGGTTCGGCAGCCACGACGGAGCGATCTGGTTCCACAGGGCGTGCCGGTGCGAGTGCCACGGGTTGAGCCGCAGGTCGCGCGTCGTGGTTTCGGTTCGCACCGGGTCCGGGTAGAACTCGCGGACGACCGCGCGGTCGATCGGTCGCAGCCGGGTCGCGTCCACGCGGACGGACTCGTGGTAGACGCCGTCTTCCCGCAGGAACGGCGGCCAGAACTCGATGAGCACAACGGCCGGCTTCGCCCCGTCGTGGAGCATGCGGCGGACGACCATGAGTTCCATCACCGGCCCGCTGCCGGCCATCGCGAAGTTCAGCACCAGCGGGTCGGAGTCGGCAAGCACCCCGCCGCGAACGCCCATCGCGGTGCGGGAACTGCCGACCGCGACCACCACCGGTCGGGCCGGGTTCTCGCGGGTGCGGGCCGCGTACCGGTCGAGCCGCTTGCCGTACTCGGGGTCGCGCAACCGGGGCGGGCCGTAGTCGAGGGCGTACAGGAACCCGAGGTTGACCGCGAGAACCGCGACGACTCCCGCGAGAAGACACCGCTTCGCCCGCACCCGACTCGGGACGGGGCGGGGGCGAACGGGTGGGAGCCGCAAAGTCGCGGGCAGGCGAAGGAGTTTCACTTTCGCACCCCTTCCAGCCACGTCGCGCTTTCGCGGGCCAGGCGGTCGGTAAAGGTCTTGGCCCCGGCCGCGGTCAGGTGGTGGCCGTCCGCGATCTCGGAATCCGGCAGCCAGTCACGGCCGTCGAACACGGGGGAAGCGAACTCCCGGCCGAGGTCGTTCGCGAAGACCGTGATCGACCGATACCCCGCGTCGCCGTACCAGCCGCGGAACTCGCTCGATTCGGGGGTCAGCACGATCGCGGTGCGGATGCCCCGCTCGCGGCACAGCGTCAGCACGTCGCGCAGGGCCTCGACGCCGGCCCCGCCGGTCCCGTAGTCGCCGAGCACCGGGGCGTACTGCTCGTGCGTCCGCTGGATCGCCCGCGGCTTCTGGCCCGGCGGGAGCTCGATCCCCGCGACGTAGCCGAACGGGTCGGTCTTCACGCCGG
The DNA here is from genome assembly GCA_964444365.1 of uncultured Alcaligenaceae bacterium. GTDB lineage: Bacteria > Planctomycetota > Planctomycetia > Gemmatales > Gemmataceae > CAYUHJ01. The sequence goes on from CAYUHJ010000078.1 coordinate 10,967, forward strand.
CGTGCAGCCCGTAGGGGCACGGCAGCAGCACCGGCGAGTAGTGGTTCAACAGCCCGAGCCGGTACGAGTACGCGGCCGCGGCCCAGCCCTTCCAGCCGTGGTGCGGCGGGGACTCGACCGCCCAGCCGAACCCGCGAAGGAGCGGGATTTCCTCGGGACGCAGGCGGAACCCGTGCAGCCAGCGGGCTTCAAACGGCGGGTCGTGTGGTGCGACGAAGCACGGGTGAACCTCGACGAGGAGCACGTCCGGCGCGAACCCGTCCGCGAGCAACCGGCGCAGGTAGATCGCCGACGTGAGCGGGCCGCCGGCGGGCACCCCGAAGTTGAACGCCGTCACGGGCCGGTGCGACGCGTTCGCGAAGCGTTCCGCGTCAAAGGCGAGTTGCGTCCGCGACGTGCCCAGGGCGACCACCCGCAGCGGTGACACGGGGGTGTCACCGGGCGCGAAGAACGCCGCGTGCGGGCGGAGGATGTCGCGCTTCTCGAAGTAGACGGGGTCGCGGATCGGCAGCACTTCCCGCGAGATCGCGAGGTTCAACCCGACCTGCGACGCGAGGAACAGCACGACCCCCGCGACGATCGCGTTCCGGGCACGGCGACTTCTGACCCTCTCCCCGTGGGGGAGAGGGTGGCCGAAGGCCGGGTGAGGGGAAGGCTTCCAGAGTGAAGCGACTTCCCGAAGGTGCGAGGTCGTTCCCCTCACCCCTAACCCCTCTGCCCCAAGGGGAGAGGGGAGCAAGATTGATGATCCGGACCGGGTCACTTCGGGCGTCCCCCTTCGAGTGCCGGCCGGATCGCCTCGCGGGTCAGCCGGTCGGTGAACGCCTCCGCCCCGCGGCGGAACATGTGGTGGCCGTCGTTGAAGGCGTCGTCCGGCAGCCACGTCCGCGCGTCGATCACGGGCACACCGAGGGTCCGCAGGAACTCTTCGAGTCGGGCGAGGACCGTCGGCGAGTACATCGCACGGAAGCTCGTCCCCTCCGGCATGAGCACGAGCCGCACGGGGATGCCGCGTTTCTGGCAGGTTTCCAGCAGTTCCCGCAACGCCGTCACCGCGCCGCCGCCCGGCTTCCAGTCCGTCAGCACGGCGGCGTACTCGTCGCGGGCCTGCTGCTCGGCCTTCGCGCGGTGTTCGGCACTCGGGTCCTGGATCAACGGCGTGCCCCAGCCGGAATCGTCCGAACTGCGGCTCCAGTCGAAGCGGAACTGCCACGGCACCCAGCTCGGGGCCAGCCGCGTGAGAAGCTGGAACCGCAGCGAGAACGCGGGGATCGCTACGGACTTGAGGTGCCCCTCCCGCACCGGCCCGGCGGGGAACTGGTGCCGGATGAGCGTGTCGTACTCGCGAAACGTGATGCGATCCGGGTAGAACCACAGCCGTTCGAGCGGCCCGCCGGGGACTTCCGCCAGCATGGACGGCAGCACTTCGACGAGCAACAGGTCGGGCACGACGCCGGACTTCAGCAGCCGGTTCAGGTACAGCAGGTGGGTGACCGGCCCGGACGCGGGCGTGCCGTAATTGAACGCGACACACGTGCGAGACTCGTCGGCGAACGCGGCCTCGACCCGCGTGCCGTGGAACGCCAGCCCCGTGCGGGAGCTGCCGAGCATCACAACCGTCGCGGGCTTCGGCGTCGCCGCGAGCTTGCGTTCGAGCTTCACGAACTTGTCGCCGTACAGCGGGTCGCGGATGCGGGGGTACAGTTCCGACGCGACCCCGAGGGACAGTTGCACGCCGAGAAAGGCCGCCACTCCCCACCCGAGGGCACGCCCCGCCTTCCGCCGGGCGGGGAAGCGCGGCGAACCCACGGTAGGCAATCGCATATGAAAGGTGGGGAGGCGGAGTGGCATGAAGCCTTCAAACCCGGAGTTTAGACAGGATAACAGGATGAACGAAATCCTGCATGTATCCTGTCGATCCTGTCAGAATTCTTCCCATGCATTTAGAACGTGAAGTAGATGAACGACTGCCCCTGTTCCGGGGCCAGGATCATGGCGGCGGTCAAACACACCGCGTAGCCGAACCCCACCGCGGGGGATGGGAGGCGGTCCCACACCCATTGCCACAGCCCCTTCGCCACCACAACGTGACACGCGAGCACGAACAGCACCGTGTACCACAAACTGCGGTTGTGCAGCGGCAGGCCGACGCCGTCGGTGTGGATGACGAACATCCGCTCCAACATGGTGAGGGCACCCTGCAAATCCGGGCGGAAGAACACCCAGCAGACCATCACGCAGAAGAACGTCACGAAGACCCGCAGAACCGTGCCTGCCGGGGATTGCAATGCGGCATCCAACCGTGGCCGGGGTTTGACCCAATCCTTGAACTGCTTGTGAGCAATCAACATCAATCCGTGCAAGCCGCCCCAGATGATGTAGCTCCAGTTGGACCCGTGCCACAACCCGCCCAGTAACATCGTCACCATCTGATTGCGATTCCGCGCCCACGCCGAGCCGCGGCTGCCGCCCATCGGGATGTACAGGTAGTCGCGCAGCCACGTGGACAGCGAGATGTGCCACCGCCGCCAGAACTCGGTCACGTTCGGCGACAGGTACGGCATGTTGAAGTTCTGCGTCAGCTTGAAGCCGAGCAGGTGGGCGGTGCCGACGGCCATGTCCGAGTAGCCGCTGAAGTCCGCGTAGATCCGCAGCGCGTAGGCCAGCACCGCGAGCCACACGGCGGACGAGTTGTAGTTTTCCGGGTGTGCAATCACCGGGTCGCAGAAGATGGCCATGCGATCCGCAATGGCGAGCTTCTTGAACAGCCCGAGGAGGAAGAACTGCACCCCGACCTGCACGCGCAGCCAGTTCCACCGCTTGACGCGGTGGGCTTGCCGCAGGAAGTCCCCGGCCCGGACGATCGGCCCGGCGACGAGGTGCGGGAAGAAGAGGATGAACAGCAGGAAGTGCGGCAGGCTGCGTTCCGCCTTCACCTTCCGCTGGAACACGTCGACCGCGTAGCTGATCGCTTCAAAGGTGTAGAACGAGATGCCGAACGGGACCAGAATGTACAGCGGGGAAAACTTCTGGAACCCGGGCGCGCCCGTGACGCCGTTGAGGAGGTCGTGCAGTTCGTTGACGAAGAACCCGCGGTACTTGAAGTAACACAGCAGGCCGAGGTTCATGCCGATGCTCGCCCACATGATCGCCCGGCGGAGCGGCCGGCGGTCGGTCGCGTCCATCCAGCGGGCGAGCAAGTAGTCGAGCGTGGCCGTGCCCGTCACCAGGAACGCGAGCGTGGCGTTCCACGCGGCGTAAAAGTGAAAACTCGCGACCACCAGCAGGTAGACGCGGGCCGTGTTGTACCTCCGCGGGATGAGCCAGTAAACCGCCGCGACCGCGAGGAAGAACAGCAAAAAGCCCTGCGTCTGGAAGAACGGCTCCGGCAGCAGGTCGTGGAGCCAGCGGAAGTACTCGGGCTGCGCGTCCCACCGGGCTTTTTCGAGGATTTGCGCCGCCTTCCCGAGTTGATCCCCCTTCAACGCGGCGATTTGATCCGACGGCGTTTCCCGGATCTGGGCCGCAAGGGCGGCAATCTGATCGGCCGGCAGGTGGGCTGGGTCCGGCAGTGGCGTCGGCAGTGGCATCGGCAACCATCCTCGGTTCGCGGGGCAACGCCCCGACTGGCGGGCGGAATCTAACCCGAGCGGGAAAACCCGGTCAACCCCGGACTGGTCGCCGTCGCCCGCCCGACTTACCCTGACCCGGACTCGTCGCCCAACCCCTTCCCGCGAGCCGCTCCATGCCCCCGACGCTGTCCTCCGGAATCGAGCCGGTCACGAAGCAGTTTCTCGACGCGGTCAACGCCGCGACCGGCCCCGCACTGTACGAGCTGTCGCCCGCGGAAGCCCGGAAGGTGTTCGACGGGTTGCAGGCGAACCCCGGCCCGATGCCGGCGGTGGACGTCGAAGATCGCACCGTCCCCGGCGGGCCGACGGGCTCGGTCCCCGTGAAGATTCTGCGCCCGGCCGGTGCCACCGGCGTGCTCCCCGTCGTGGTCTACATCCACGGGGCGGGCTGGGTCTGCGGCGGGTTCGCGGCGCACGAACGCCTCGTCCGCGAACTCTGCGTCGGGACCGGGGCGGCGGTCGTGTTCGTCGAGTTCTCGCTCTCGCCCGAGGCCAAGTACCCGACGGCGATCGAGCAGTCGTACGCCGTGACGAAGTGGGTGGCCGAGAACGCGGCGGCGATCGAGGTCGACCCGAAGCGGCTCGCGGTGGCCGGGGACAGCGTCGGCGGGAACATGACGATCGCCGTCACGCTGCTGGCGAAGGAACGCGGCGGGCCGGGGATCGCGTTCCAGGTGCTCTTCTACCCCGTGACCGACGCGGCGTTCGACACGCCGTCGTACCGCGAGTTCGCGACGCACCACTTCCTCACGCGGGAGGCGATGAAGTGGTTCTGGAACCAGTACACGACGAACGAATCGGACCGCGCCCGGATCACGGCGTCGCCGCTGCGGGCGACCGTCGAGCAGCTGAAGGGCCTGCCCCCGGCGCTCGTCATGTGCGGGGAGTTCGACGTGCTCCGCGATGAAGGCGAAGCCTACGCGCACAAGCTCATCGCGGCCGGGGTGCGGACGACCGCGGTGCGGTTCCACGGGACGATCCACGACTTCGTGCTGCTGCACGCGATCAAGGACACGCCCGCCGCCCGCGGGGCGATGGCCCAGGCGGTCGCGGCGCTGAAGGCCGAATTCGGCGCGTAACCCTGCGGGCGTGGACGCTCGGCGGCGTTTCCCTGAAGATACCTGCTCGCGAGCGCACCCGGACCCCGCGCCCCTCTCCGTGCGGCCCCGGTCCGGACCTCGTTCCCACCCGGAGAGGACATGCAATCTGAGGCCCAACACGCGCTCGGGGCGGACATCCGCCTGCTCGGCGACCTGCTCGGGCGGACCATCCGCCGGCTCGCCGGGGAAGACGCCTTCCGGCTCGAAGAGGAGGTCCGCACCGCGGCGAAGGAACTCCGCGCCAACCCGTCTCCGGACGCCGCCCGCCGGCTCCGCGACCGGCTCGCCACCCTGGACGTGCCCGCGCTGCGCGGCCTCATCCGCGCGTTCTCCGTGTACTTCGACCTCATCAACCTTGCGGAGCAGCAGGCCCGGGTCCGCGCCCTCCGGAAGCGGGCCGGAACCAAGGCCGACGGCCCCACCGCCGAGACGCCCGAGGCCGCGTTGAAGCACCTCCGCGACCGCGGCGTGGGCGCGGCCGAGGTCGCCGCCCACCTCGGCCGGTCCGCGGTGATTCCCGTCTTCACCGCCCACCCGAGCGAGGCGCGGCGGCGGACCATTCTGGAGAAACTCGCCGCCGTTGCGGGGCAACTCGATCGCGTCGAGTACACCAAGCTCTCGCTCCACGAGCAAGCCGCGGCGGTCGGCGAGATCGCCGAGGAGGTCGAGGCCCTGTGGCTGTCCGACACCGCCCGGGCGGCCCGGCCGAGCGTGCTCGACGAGGTCCGGCAGGTGCTCGGCGTCGTCGAGGGCCGGCTGTTCGACGTGGTCCCGCGGGTGTACCGGGAGGTGGAGGACGCCCTCGCCCGCACCTACCCGACGGTCGCCTGGGACGTGCCCGCGTTCCTGCGGTTCGGCTCGTGGATCGGCGGCGACCGGGACGGCCACCCGAACGTGACCGCGGCCGTCACCGCGGCGGCCGTCAAGCTCCAGCGGGAAACCGTCCTCCGCCAGCACCTGGCCCGGGTCGAAGACCTGTGGCGGCGGCTCAGCTACTCGGACCGGTTCGTCACCCCCGGCCCGGCGTTCCGCGAGTCGCTGGCGAGGGACGCGGAACTCTTCCCGGACCTCGCCCCGCCGCCGCACGAGCCGTACCGCGCGAAGTGCCGGTACATCGAGGCGAAGCTGAAGCGGACGCTCGACCACGTCCGCGACAACCCGCCGGACTGGGCGAAGGGCGCGGCCGCGGTGCCGCCCGGCGTCTACCTCCGCCGCGGAGACTTGCTCGCGGACTTGCGGGTCATCCGCGACGACCTCCATCGTGTCGGGGCGACCGCCGCCGCGGACGGCGCGATCCGCGACGTGGTCCGGCTCGCCGAGGTGTTCGGGGTTCACCTGCTGGACCTGGACCTCCGCCAGCACAGTGCCCGCCACGCCTCCGCCGTGGCGGAAGCGCTCGCGTGGGCCGGCGTCTGCCCGAACTACCTGGAACTCACACCGGACGGCCGGTTCGACGTGCTCGCGAAGGAACTCGCCGGCTCCCGCCCGCTGCTGCCCACGCACCTGCCGTTCTCGGACGACACCGTCGAGGTCGTCCAGACGTTCCGCACCCTCGCCGCCATCGCGGAGCAGCAGTGCCCGGAAGCGGTCGGGACGTACATCATCTCGTCCACGACGGAACCGGCGCACCTGCTGGAGGTCCTGCTGTTCGCCCGGGAAGCCCGGCTGTTCCGCCCGGCCGACGGCGTCAGCCGCATCGACGTCGTCCCGCTGTTCGAGGCGCTCGAACCGCTGCGGGACGGCACGAAGATCATGGCGAAACTCTTCGCCCTGCCGGTCTACCGCAAGCAGATCGAACTGCGGTCGAACCGGCAGGAGGTGATGATCGGCTACTCGGACAGCAACAAGGAGAGCGGCTTCCTGCAATCGGCGTGGGCGCTGTACCGGGCGCAGGTCGACCTGACGAAGCTCGGCGCGGCCGAGGGCATCTCCGTCCAGTTCTTCCACGGCCGCGGCGGCGCGATCGGCCGCGGCGGCGGGCCGGCGAACCACGCGATCCTCGCCCAGCCGCGCGGCACCGTCGCCGGCCGGCTCCGGATGACCGAGCAGGGGGAGATGATCGCCGACCGGTACGGCCACCCGGCCATCGCGGAACGCCACCTGGAGCAGGTGCTGAACGCGGTCCTGCGGACGAGCTTCCCCGGCGACGGCGAGGAGCCCGACGCCGGCTGGCTGGCCGCCCTCGACGCCCTCGCGGACGCCGCCCGCCGGCACTACCGTACGCTCGTGTACGAGAACCCGGACTTCCTGCCGTACTTCGAGCAGGCCACCTGCATCGGCGAAATCTCCGGGCTGAAGATCGGCTCCCGCCCCGCCCGCCGCAGCGCCGCCAAGAGCATCGACCAGCTCCGGGCGATCCCGTGGGTCTTCTCCTGGATGCAGTCCCGCCACACGCTCCCCGGCTGGTTCGGCCTCGGCAGCGCGGTGGCGGAGTACCTCGCCGGCGACCCCGCCCGGCTGCCGATGCTCCAGGAGATGTACCGCCGCTGGCCGTTCTGGAGAACGCTGGTCGACAACGCCCAGATGATCCTCGCGAAGGCCGACCTGTCGATCGCCCGGCTGTACGCGGACCTCGTCGACGACAAGGCCCTCGCCGACCGCGTCTACGGCCGCATCTCGGACGAGCACCGCGCCTCGGTCGCCGCGGTGTGCCAGATCACCGGGCAGACCGGCCTCCTCGACCGCAGCCCGATCCTGAAGACGTCGATCGAACGGCGGAACCCCTACGTCGACCCGTTGAGCTTCGTGCAACTGGTACTGCTGAAGCGGCTCCGGTCCGGCGAGGGCACCCGCGAGGAACTCGAAACCGCCGTGCTGGAAAGCATCAACGGCATCGCCGCGGGACTGAAGAACACGGGGTGACGCCCGGCCGTCACTTCCCCTTCGGCGTCCACCAGCCGTCGAGCCGCTTCCGCAGGTCGGCCACCCTGTCCGGGTGGTCGGCCGCGAGGTTGCGTTCCTCGTCCGGGTCCTTGGCGAGGTCGTACAGTTCGACGACGCCCTTCGGCACGCGGGCCGTCACCGGGACGATCAGCTTCCAGTTCCCGACGATCACCCATCGGTACATCAGGTTGGCGGCGGGGTCGTGGATGTCGACCGCGGTGTGCTCGTGGATCTCGCCGAAGACGGCGTCCCGGGCCGTCACCGCCGCCGGGTCGAGGAGGTTCACCCCCGGCATGTCGGCGGTCGGCTTGAGCCCGCACGCGGCGAGGATCGTCGGGGCGAGGTCGACGGACGACGCCAGCGCCTCGGACTTCGCCGGAGTGACTTTCCCCGGCCAGCGGACGAGGATCGGCGTGCGGGTCCCGCCGTCGTACTGCGACCGCTTCGACTTGGCCGCGTAAGCGTCCTTCTCCGGCTCCTGAATCCAGCCGTTGTCGTGGAGGTAAACGACGACGGTGTTCTTCGCGACGCCCTGATCGTCGAGCATTTTGAGGACGTCGCCGACAGTCTCGTCGAACCACTCGCACATGGCCCAGTATTTCGCGACGTGCAGGGACTTGGTCTTGTCCTTGTACTTGGCCAGCAGCCGGTCCGGCGGGGTGTGCGGTTGGTGCGGCATCATCGGGGCGTACCACACGTAGAACGGCTTGCCGGCTTTCTTCGCGGCCGTGACGAACTGCTCGACCGGTTCGATCCCTTTGCGGCCGATCGTCAGGCCCGCGTCCCCGTGACGGCCGCCCTTCGCGGGGTCGCCGTGGGTCATCCCTTCCGTGAAGCCCCCGCACCGGCAGGCGTTCCCCTCCCACCACTTGCCCGCCTGGTACGTCTGATACCCCGCCTTGCCGAGCAGCGTGGCCAGGTTCGGGTGCTTCTCGAACTCCGCGACCATCTCCGCCCGCAGTTTCAGGTACTTGTCGGACTTCTTCCCTTCCGGGATGTCCGGCGGGTCGTTGGACGTGATGCCGTTCTGGTGGGGGAATAGCCCCGTCACCATCGTCGCGAGACTCGCCCGGCAGAGGCTGGTCGGGACGTACCCGCGCGGGAAGGCGAGGCTTTCCGCCGCGAGTTTGTCGAGGTGAGGCGTCTTGACGACCGGGCTGCCCATGAACCCGTAGTCCTTCCAGCCCTGGTCGTCGCCGAGGATCATGACCACGTTCGGCGGCGGGTCGGCGGCCCGCACGGCCGCGGCCGACTCGAGTGACAGGACAATGACACAGGCCACGGCCAGACGAACCATCGGCGACGACTCCCAGGAGAAGCAGCGGCACCAACCGCGGGACGGATACCGTTTCAACCCGCCGAGCCGCCGAAGGTTCCGGTGGCGTCATTGAGTCAACGGTTCGCGTCGGGCCAGCCACTCGGCAGGAATATCGCCGGTCAGCCCCACGATGCCCCCGACGATTGCTGCGTTCGTATCGATGTCACCGCCGACCTGGATCGTTTCCCATACCGCCCGCTCGTAGTTGCCCAGGAACTTCGCGGCGGCCCACAGACAGAACGGGACCGTGTCCGGGCACGTCACCCGCCGACCGTTGCCGAGGAAGCTCGCCGCGGAACGAGTCATCATGCCGAGGCCGATGGTCGCGGCGCGTTCGATCCCGGCCCGCGTTTCGCCTTGCGGGGTGTGGTCGAGTACGGCGGTAAAGAGTCCTTGCCGCACGTCTTGCTCGGTCGCCCGTCGCCGGTTCGACCACGCATACGCGGCCGCGACCGCCGTTGCGATGCCGCCGGCGATCCCCTCGGGGTGCCGGTGCGTCACCTCCGCAGAGAGCCGGGCTTGCTCGGCAACCACGGCCAACCCGTCATCGGCGAAGTACGCCCCGACAGGGGCCACCCGCATCGCGGAACCGTTGCCGAACGAGCCCATCCCGGAGAACAGCGTCCGCGATTCGAGCCGCCAATCCCCGCCGTTGGCGACGGCCGACAGCAACCGGATCGCACCGGGGCCGTACCCCCGAGACGGATCGCACCGAAACCGTCGACCGAATTCGGCTGCCAGTGCGTCCTGATCGATCGTGCCGAACCGGTCCAGAATTGTGGCGATTCCGAGGGCCATCTCGGTGTCGTCGGTCCAGGTCCACGGCCCGGGCGGCTGGAACGGGTCGTCGTCGATCATCCAGCGGCTGTTGGCCGGCAGGAAGAACTGTTCGCCGTAGGCGTCGCCGACGGACAGGCCGTCCAGGGCGACGCGGACACAGGCCATGCGGTCGGCGTGATCGGCGGGAAGCGGCGTGCTCATGCGAAATCCTCCGGCCGGGCCGCGGGCATCGCGTTCGGGATGCGGCTCCCTCGTCAACGGACACGCCCGGCGAACCGGCTCGTTCGGAGGGACGAAGTTTGCGAAGGCGGGGTTCGGAGCAGACCCAATTGCCCCCATCCAATACATGTTGAACGGTAAGGGCAACTCACGCCCCGCCTGCCGGGCTGCCGCTCTCGTCGTCCTCGTGGGTTTCGAGGCGGAGCGGCTGCCAGACGTGGGGGCGGGCGAGGGGTTCGATGTGGAGTTTCACCTCGCCGTCCTGGAAGACGCGGACGGTGCCGGACGACTGGCTGACGCAGAACGCGATCGCCTTCGTGTGCCGGGTGATGCCCGCGGCCGAGCGGTGGCGGCTGCCGAACCCCTTGCTCAGCTCGACGCCGTCGCTCGGCCCGCCCAGGTGGACGCACGCGGCCTCGGCGATGCCGTCCTTGCTGATGAGGATCGCCCCGTCCAGCTTCGCGATCTCCTTGATCTGCTCCCGCACGTCCCGCTTCCGCACGTCCCGCTCGTCCTTCGTGTAGCCCCGGAACGGGTTGAAGTTCAGGAACTCGGACACGGCCTGCACGCGCTTCGTGTCGCCGACGACGAGGATGGTGCCGATCGGCTGCCCCTCGCGGCCCTCCCGGCCGACCTCCGTGGCGAGGTCCACGACGGCGCGGAGTACGTCCTGCGGGACGGCGTTGCCCAGGATGCGGAGGTCCTGCGGCGTCATCCGCTCCAGGTGTTCGCCGAGGTGCAGCACGCTCAGGCTGTCGATCGGCTCCGGGGCGTCTTCCAGGGTCGCGATGCCGTTGTACACCACGACGACGTGTGCGCCGGGGTTCAGCTGCCCGGACGCGACCGCCTTCAGCAGCGCGTTGCTCATCCGCTCCTGGGTGGCGATCGGCTCCGGTTCCAGGTCGATGACGGTCCAGTCCGGCTTGTCGCGCAGGCCCCGCGTCTGGGCGGGGTTTTCCGCGGCGACGAACCGCCGACACCCCGCGAGGATGCGGCCGACCTCCTCCCAGTCGAGGGCGGTTTCCGTGAGCACGAGGACGGCGTCCGCCGGCAACCCCTTCACGAGGTCGCGGGCGGACTGCAACAGCGCGACGGACTGGAGCGGCAAGCTCATGGGGGTTCGACGGCTCGCGTTCGGGCGGACGGTTCGCGACAGTGTAGACGCGCACCGACCCTCGGCCAACCGTTGAATCCGGGAAACGGGGCTAAATTCTCGGGATTTCGCGAGGTGTTAAGCTGGGCGACTTCACGCCGTGATCCGCCGGAACGTCAGGACCGTCTGCACCGCGGCCGCGTCGGGGTCGGGGTACGGGAACGCTTCCGCGGACAGGTAGCCGGCGTAGCCGATGTCGCGCAGCGCGGCGACGATCGGGGCATAATCGATGTGCCCGAGCCCGGCGGGTCGACGGTTCGAGTCGACGAAGTGGACGTGCCCGACGGCCGGCCCCGCGGTTCGCAAAGCCGTGGCGAGGTTCGCTTCTTCGATGTTCATGTGGAAGAGGTCGCAGAGCAACTTCACGTTCCCGGTGCTCAGCTTGCCGAATACGGCCAGCGATTGCTCGATCGTCGTGAGCAGGTTCGTCTCGTAGCGGTTCAGCGGCTCGTAGAGCAGCGGCACGCCGTACTTCGCGGCGTGGGAGCCGAGCTCTTCGAGTGCTTCGCACAGGAATCCGAGGGCGGCATCGCGGGTCACGCCGTCGCCGTGTCGGCCCTGCATCGAGCCGATGATCGCGGGGGCACCGAAGCCGCCGGCCACGTCGATGATGCTCTTCACGAAGTCGCGGGCCTTCGCGCGAATCGCCGGGTCGCCGGACGTGAGCGTGAGCTTGTGCTTCACCCACCCCGCCCCGCTACCGACGGCCGCGAGTTTTAGCTTGTGCTCGGCCAGCAGCGATTTCAGCGGCGAATCCGCGACGGCATCGGCCGACGGGGGGAAGACCTCGACCGCGTCGAACCCGAGTTCCGCGGCGCGTCGACACGCCGCGGGCAGGTCGTGCCAGAACACGAACGGCCCCCCGCGGGCTTCCTCGACGAGACTGATCGTGACGGCGGAACGGAACATTCATTCACCTATTTGGAGTACCATTTAACCGGGTGCTCATGCCCGCACTTTGGACACTTTCCACCGCCCCAGTCTCGGCAAACACGTATCGCGCGGGGGATTGAAGTCGCATCTGCGAATGAAATTCCAAACGGAATACCAACAAGGAAGACAATGTCCCACGTCGAATCGATGCATCCGACGAGGACAAATGTTAGTCCAATCGCAAACCAAACTGCTGCTCGCAATAACAACTTCCCTGGTGATGAACTGTCTCGGGGCAGGCCTTGAGACCAATCGGCGTCGAAGGTCGAGTGGCAGGCCGTGCATCGCATAAATGAGCTCCGCAGGGAGAATTACCCCACCTCCACCATCGCCTTGATGACCCCCGTTTCCGGCTTGAGGTAACTCGGGAACGTCCCGATCAGGTCGTCGAACGGCGTGCGGTGCGTGATCCACGGTTGCGTGTCGAGTTGGCCGTCCTCGATGAGCTGGATGATCCGCTTGAAGTCGCCGGGGAGGGCGTTGCGGGAGCCGAGGAACGTCATCTCCCGGCGGTGCATCAGCGTCTGGCCGAAGCTGATTTCGCTCGACGTGATGCCGACGAACACCAGACGGCCGGCGAAGCCGACGAAGTTCAGCGCGTTCGACATCGACTTGTTGTTGCCGGTCGCGTCGACGACGACGTGCGGCAGTTCGCCGCCGGTGCGGGCCAGCACCGCCTCCACGTCGGTCGCGTCCCCCCTGGCCGTCACCGTGCTCGGCACCTTCATCTGGTCGCGGACGAACTTGAGCCGTTGCTCGTTCACGTCCATCACGACCGTCTTCGCGCCGGAGAGTTTCGCGAACTCGATCACGGACAGCCCGATCGGCCCGGCCCCGATGACCAGGACGATCTCCCCCGGCTGCGGGTTCCCGCGGTTGATCGCGTGGCAGCCGATGGCCAGGGTTTCGACGAGCGCGAGTTGCTCGAAGCTCAGCTTCGCGGAGACGTGCAGTTTCCGGGCGGGGACCGTGTACAGCGGCACGAGCCCGCCGTCGCAGTGGACGCCGAGCGTCTGGTTGTGCTCGCAACAGTTGGTGTGCCCCCGCTTGCACGCCGAGCACTTCTGGCAGTTGATGTACGGCTCGACGGAACAGCGGTCGCCAGGCTTCACGTTCGCGACGCCGTCGCCGACGGCCACCACCTCGACGCCGAGCTCGTGGCCGGGGATGCGCGGGTAGCTGAAGAACGGCATCTTCCCGAGGTAGCCGCTGATGTCCGTGCCGCAGATGCCGACGCGCGAGATCCGCACGACCGCGTCCCCCGGCTTCGGGGCCGGCGGCTCCGGGGCGTCGATGACCTTGAAGTTCTGCGGCGATTCGAGGCAGATGGCTTTCATCGGGGAGGTCCGTCGGTGGGAAGCGGTGTGAAGGGGAAGTGTATGCCGGTCACGTCAGACGGGCGAGCCAGTATCCGGGGCGTCGCTTGGTGTGGGCGAAGGCGATCACTTGGAGCGATCCAGATCCGACAACGTAGACGATTCGATATGCGAGCCCACGGATGAGATGTTGGCGAATTTCTCGTCCAACCGGAGCATCATCTGCAAGGGGGTAAAGCTGCGGCTGTTCTTCGATTCGCGTCAAACCCATCTCCCACCACGCGAAAAGATCGTCGCCCAATCCGGGCGACTGCCGGTCCCAGTACCGCGCCGCCGACACGACCTCGTCCCTCGCCAAGGGGTGAATGTCAATCATTTGGCTCGATCCTCCCGCAGTGCTCGTAAGACATCCGCGCGAACTTCCTCGGGCGTCAACATCCGAACCTCGCCCCGTTCGATCTGTTGAATTCTGGCTTCAAACTCCTCCGCCCACTCGGCCTTCACAAGTTCGGGATCGTCCTCCGCATCCTCGGCGATGAACCGTCCGATCAGCCAGCGCTTCGCGTCGGCGGACAGGGCGTCGAATTGGTTCAACAGTTCGTCGGGGATCATCGGCTCGCTCGCGGGCATCTCTCGTCCTCCGGGGGTTGCCCGTACTATACCCGATGTCCGACCCCCACACGACCGCGGGCCTTCCGATGACCGCACCGGCCGACCTGTTCCGACACTGCCCGCGGTGTGCCGCCTCGCGACCGGAGCCGCTCGGGCGGAACCCGTTCGAGTGTGCCGCGTGCGGTCTGATGCTGTTCTTCAACCCCGGCGTGGCGGCGGGCGTGTTCATCTTCGACGACGCGAACCGGGCGCTGCTCATCCGGCGGGCGAAGGAGCCGCGGAAGGGGACGCTCGCGATCCCCGGCGGGTTCATCGACGCGGGGGAGACCGCCGAGGACGGGCTTCGCCGCGAGGTCCGGGAAGAAGTCGGGCTCGAAATCGACCGGCTCGCGTTCCTGTGTTCCGGCACGAACCTGTACGACTACCGCGGCGTCACGTACCCGGTCGTCGACCTGATCTTCACGGCCACCGCCATCGAGCCCGCGAAGGCGGAAGCCCTCGACGCGGTGGCCGGCATCGAGTGGCGGGAGTTGGCGGGGATGCGGCCCGAGGAACTGGCGTTCCCGTCCATCGTGAAGGGGTGGGAAGTGCTCACAAGCCAATGAGAGCCGCGACCGCAAGGGAGCGGCCGCCCCAACGGTGTCGCCACTGCTTCGCCCTTCAATGATCTCGACCGGAATTGACGCGATTCGCCAGGTGGGGCGGCCGCTCCCTTGCGGTCGCGGCTCTCGAAGTCACTCCTTCCCCAGCACCAGGTCGAGCGCCCAGCACCCGCGAACGTGCGGCCCCGGCCCGCGGAGGTGGGCCAGGATGTCGGGGTGGTCGCAGCCCGCGTCTTGCAGCGCGTCCGCGAGGATGGGGAGATCGCCGAACGTGCGGTCGGCGTAGATCGTCTCGGCGACACCGACGGCGGTGGACGTTCGCCACGCGGGATCGAACGCGACAGGGCGGAAGGGGTTGCCAATAATCTCACGAAGAATGGATGCAGTTCCTTGAAATTCCGGAACAATCACATGTATAAATGCTGCCCCGACGGATAAGCGTATCCAAGCACAACCTTCAAAGTTTTGCTTTTCACTCTCCACATGGGCGGATTGGTAGGCTTCTACCAGTGCATGTCTCAAAG